>NZ_JALPKR020000002.1:300000-600000 GCF_023195515.1 Variovorax sp. S12S4 | reverse complement strand
CTCTCGGGCCTGCGCGACACCTACGGCGCCAAGTCGCTCGCGGGCTTTGGCTCGGCCAAGGGCAGCAACGAAGAGGCCTACCTGTTCCAGAAGCTGGTACGCACGGGTTTCGGTAGCAACAACATCGACCACTGCACGCGCCTGTGCCACGCATCGAGCGTGGCCGCGCTGCTCGAAGGCGTGGGCTCGGGTGCGGTGAGCAACCAGGTCAACGACGTGGAGCATGCGGGGCTGATCTTCGTCATCGGCTCCAACCCCACGGCCAACCACCCGGTCGCTGCCACCTGGATGAAGAACGCCGCGCAGCGCGGCGCGAAGATCGTGCTGGCCGACCCGCGCCGCACCGACATCAGCCGCCACGCCTGGCGCACGCTGCAGTTCAAGGCCGACACCGACGTGGCCATGCTCAACGCGCTGATCCATGCCGTGATCGACGAGGGCCTGGTCGACCAGGAGTTCGTGCGCACGCGCGCGAGCAACTACGAGGCACTGCGCGAGAACGTGAAGGGCTACAGCCCCGAGGCGATGGCACCGATCTGCGGCGTGCCGGCCGAAACGCTGCGCGAAGTGGCGCGCGCCTTTGCCACCGCCAAGGGCTCGATGATTCTCTGGGGCATGGGCGTGAGCCAGCACGTGCACGGCACCGACAACGCGCGCTGCCTCATCGCGCTGGCGACCGTTACCGGGCAAATCGGCAAGCCGGGCTCGGGCCTGCATCCGCTGCGCGGCCAGAACAATGTGCAGGGCGCGAGCGACGCGGGCCTGATCCCGATGATGTTCCCCAACTACCAGCGCGTCGACAACCCGGCGGTGCATGCGTGGTTCGAGAACTTCTGGGGCACGCCGCTGGACGCAACGCCGGGCTACACCGTGGTCGAGATCATGCACAAGGCGCTCGCGCCCGACACCGATCCGCACAAGGTGCGCGGCATGTACATCATGGGCGAGAACCCCGCCATGAGCGACCCCGACCTGAACCATGCACGCCATGCGCTCGCGAGCCTGGAGCACCTGGTGGTGCAGGACATCTTCATGACCGAGACCGCGTGGCTCGCCGACGTGGTGCTGCCCGCAAGCGCCTGGCCCGAGAAGACCGGCACGGTGAGCAACACCGACCGCATGGTGCAGCTGGGCAAGCGCGCGCTCAACCCGCCGGGCGACGCACGGCCCGATCTCTGGATCATCCAGCAGATCGCCAAGGGCATGGGCCTGCAGTGGAACTACGAGGGCGAAGAGTCCGGCGTGGCGGCGGTCTACGAGGAAATGCGCCAGGCCATGCATGCGGTGATCAGCGGCATCAGCTGGGAGCGGCTGCAGCGCGATTCGAGCGTGACCTACCCTTGCCTGAGCGAGGAAGACCCGGGCCAGCCGACCGTGTTCATCGACGACTTCCCGACCGCCGACGGCCGTGTGAAGCTGGTGCCGGCCGACATCATCCCGGCCAACGAGCGGCCCGATGCCGAATATCCGTTCGTGCTCATCACCGGGCGCCAGCTCGAGCACTGGCACACCGGCAGCATGACGCGCCGCGCCACCGTGCTCGACGCACTGGAGCCCATGGCGACCGCCTCGATGAACCAGGCCGACCTGCTGAAGCTGGGGCTCCAGGCCGGTGACGTGATTACCGTGCAGTCGCGGCGCGGCGAGGTGGCCATCCACGTGCGGCGCGACGACGGCACGCCGAACGGCGCGGTGTTCGTGCCCTTTGCCTACTACGAGGCGGCCGCCAACCTGATGACCAATGCCGCGCTCGACCCGATGGGCAAGATCCCGGAGTTCAAGTACTGCGCGGTGCGCATTGCGCGTGGCGGCCAGCCGGTGGCGGCGGCTGGGTACGGAACCGGCTCGGGCGTGCTGGCAAAAGTGGATTGACGCGGGGCGGTGAGGGCGTGGGCGCGGGCATGGTTTAACCTTTGCGCTCATCTCTCCCGCACCGCTCACCATCACCGGCATGAAAACCAGAGTCCAGTTCCGCCTTCGCATCTACAGGGACGACAGCATCGCCTTCGGCCCCGGCAAGATCGACGTGCTGGAAGCCGTGGCGGAGACCGGCTCGATCTCGGCCGCGGCGCGCAAGCTGGGCATGTCGTACCGGCGGGCCTGGATGCTCATCGACGAGATGAACAACGCCCTCAGTTCCCCGGCCGTGAACACCGCGGCGGGCGGCTCGCGCGGCGGCGGCACCGCGCTCACGCCCGTGGGTGAGGAAATCGTCAAGCACTACCGCGCCATCGAGAATGCCGCGCGCCTGGCCACGGCGGCAGACGTCCGCGCGCTGACGCGCCTGCTCGCGCCCTGATTCGTTCCCGCGCTGTATCCGGAAGGATATCGGCGCTGTCTTCCCGTACCTTCCACAGAGGCCTCGCCGAGGGGAAAGGGCGTTCGTGCAACAATTGCGTTGTATCTTCATGAATACGACGCACGCCCTCATCGCCTCGACCGACTGGTTTCCGCTGGTGCTGTCGCTCAAGGTGGCCTCGGTCGCGACCCTGCTGGCGCTCGTTGCCGGCGTGGCGCTCGGCTGGGTGTTCGCGCGCAAGCGTTTTCCGGGCCGCTCGGTGCTCGAAGCCGTGTTCATGCTGCCGCTGGTGCTGCCGCCCACCGTCATCGGCTATGCCATCCTGGTGGCGGCGGGGCGCCACAGCCCGCTCGGCAGTTGGCTGCGCGAGCATTTCGACTACAGCATCATCTTCAGTTGGCATGGCGCCGTCGTCGCGTCGGCCGTGGTGGCGCTGCCGCTGGTGCTCAAGTCGGCCAGCGCCGCGTTCGCGGGCGTGGACCGCTCGCTCGAAGCTGCTGCCAGCACGCTGCGCCAGTCGCCGTTTTCCGTGTTCGTGCGCGTCACGCTGCCGCTGGCCTGGCCCGGCATCCTGGCCGGCACGCTGCTCGCGTTTGCACGGGCGATGGGTGAATTCGGTGCCTCGCTCATGGTGGCGGGTTCCATTCCCAAGCAGACCCAGACCCTGTCGATGGCGATCTACGACGCCGCGCAATCCGGCAACGACGACCTGGCATTGCTGCTGGTGGCGGTGACCTCGCTGCTGTCGATCACCGTGCTGGTGCTGTCGAATCGGTTCTTCTCGCTGCGCTGAGCGGACCCTCCCCAACCCGAAAACCACATGCGCCCGCTCCGCCTTCTTTCTCTTCTCCTGGCCATGGCACTGCCGCTGGCCGCGGCAGCGCAGCAGATCACCGTGTCCGCTGCGGCCAGCCTGACGGACGCATTCAAGGAGCTGGGCCCCAGGTTCGAAGCCGCGAAGCCGGGCGCCAGGGTGCGCTTCAACTTTGCGGCCTCGGGCGTGCTGCTGCAGCAGATCGCACAGGGCGCGCCGGTCGACGTGTTCGCGAGCGCCGACCAGGAAACCATGGACCGTGCCGCGGTACAGAAGCTCGTCGACGCGGATACGCGCCGCAACTTCGCCGGCAACAGCCTGGTGTTGGTCGAGCCGCTCAGGGACGCGGCCGGCGTGAAATCGCTGCAGGACCTTGCCGGCGCGGGTGTCCGAAAAATCGCAATCGGCAAGACGGCGACCGTGCCGGTCGGCCGCTACACGCGGCAGGTGCTGGAGGGGGCCGGGCTCTGGAGCGTGCTCGAGCCCAAGTTCGTGCAGGCCGACAGCGTGCGCCAGGTGCTCGACTATGTGGCCCGCGGCGAGGTCGAGGCCGGGTTCGTCTACCGCACCGACGCGGCCATGGCGGGCGACAAGGTCAAGGTTGCGTTCGCGCCCGCAGGCCACACGCCCGTGACCTACCCTGTCGCCGTGGTGGCCGACAGCAGGCAGAAGGCATTGGGCGCAGACTTCATCGCCTTTCTTTCCAGCGATGCCGCGCGCGAAGTCTTCGCGCGCTACGGGTTCACCAGGCCATGATCGACGTCGACCTGAAGCTCACGGTCACCGACGGCACGCGCCGCTTCGACCTGGCGGCGCGCTTCGCGACCGACGTGCCTTTTGCCGCGCTGTACGGTCCCTCGGGCGCGGGAAAGACGCTCACGCTGCAGGCCATCGCGGGGCTGCTGCATCCCTCCGAGGGCCATGTGCGGCTCGACGGCCGCACGCTCTACGACTCGGCCCACCGCATCGACGTGCCCACGCCGGAGCGGCGCATCGGCTACCTGTTCCAGAACTACGCGCTGTTTCCGCACCTCTCGGTGCGCGAAAACGTGGCTTTCGGCCTGACCGCATGGCACCGGCGCAAGCTGCCGCCGCGCGAGGCCGACATGGTGCAGTCGCTGCTCGAAGGTTTCGGCCTCGCGGCGCTGGCCGACAGCCGGCCGCAAAAGCTCTCGGGCGGCCAGCAGCAGCGGGTGGCGCTGGCCCGCGCGCTGGCCTGCCAACCGCAGGTGCTGCTGCTCGACGAGCCCTTTGCCGCGCTCAACCCCATGCTGCGCAGCGAACTGCGCAACGAACTGGCCCAGGTGCGCCGCCAGTGGGGCATTCCGGTGCTGATGATCACGCACGACATCGAAGACGTGCTGGCCCTGGCCGATGTGGCCTTCGTCTACAACAACGGCCAGGTGGTGCGGGAGATCGACCTGCACAACGCCGAAAGCCGCGATTTCGCGCTGCGTGAAGTGGGCGGCGTGCCGGCCGCGGAAGCCACGCCACTGCACCGAAAACTGCGCAGCCTGTTGCTGCACGGCACATCCGGCGCCTGAGCCAGTCGGCGCGGATGACCCTCGGCGCGAAAGCGGCATGCGGCGGCGCTACGATCGGCGGATGAATCCTTCCATTGACGTTGCCGTCGTGATGCGCCGTGAGCGCGTCGACAGCCGTTGGCAATCCTGGCGCTGGATTCTCGAAAGCGTCGGCCCCGACCAGCCCGGTTTCGGCACCGAGCCGCGCCTGCTCGAAGCCAGCGAGAGCGCGCAGCGCTGGCTGCACCCGGGCTTCAAGACCGAGCTGTTCCGCGACGACGTCGAGGGTTACCACCTGAATGCCACCACGCCCGCGCCCTGCTGGTTCGTGTTGTGGCGCATGGAAGAAGAGCCCACCATCGCCGACGAGCCGCTGGCACGGCCGGTGGTGGTGAGCCTCAGCTACAACGAGGCCGGCCGCTGGCTCGACGCGCAGGAAACGGTCGAGCAGGTGCCCGCGCCCGAAGAGGTGATCGAGTGGATGCGCGATTTCGTGCAGGCGCACTACGTGATCGAGCCCAAGCGCCGCAAGCGGCCTGAGAGTTTCCGCCCGCTGGTCGACCGCTTCGGCAACGCGGCCAGCGTGTCGACCGAGAAAAAGCGCGGACGCGGAGCAGGCGATGCCTGAGAATTTTTTCGACCGCTGGTCGCGGCGCAAGAAGGAAGCCCGCGAAGAGGCGCCGGCTCCCGCCGTTGCGCAAGAGGCCGAAAAGCCCGCCGATGCGGTCGCCGGAACCGCCATGCCCGTGCCCGCTGCGCCTGAAGCAGCGGCCGGCCTTCCAGCTGAAAACCCGCCCGAAACCCCTCAGCCCACTCTGGCCGATGCCCAGGCGCTCACGCCCGAGTCCGACTTCCGCCCCTTCGTTGGCAGGAACGTCGCACCCGAGGTGAAGAACACCGCCTTCAAGAAGCTCTTTGCCGACCCGCAGTTCAACGTGATGGACGGCATGGACACTTATATAGACGACTACTCCGAGTCGACGCCGATTCCGGACAGCGTGCTGCGCCAGATGGCGAGCGCCAAGTTCCTCAAGCTGTTCGACGACGAGGAGGAAGAGAAAGAAGCGCAGGAAACTGCCGGAAAATCAGCGGAAACCCCGCAAGACGCTGCGCCCACGGACGTGGCACAGTCAGAGCACCCGGGAGACTCCCTCCCCAGCCAGCAGGTTGCCGACGCGCAGCCCGCAAGCCAGAAGACCGATGACCACAACGCTGATCTGCGACTGCAACCAGACGATGCCGCTCGAGCCGAAGACGCTCGGCGCGGCGCTGGCTGAGTCGCTGCCCCTTCACTCCACCCTGTGCCGCCGCGAGGCGCCCGCTTTCCAGCGCGCCATCCGTTCGGGCGACGACGTGGTGGTCGCTTGCACGCAGGAGCGCAAGCTGTTCACCGAGCTGGCCGAACAGACCGAAGGCGCGACCTCGCCGATCCGCTTCGTGAACATCCGCGAGACCGGCGGCTGGAGCCGCGACGCGAAGAACGCCAGCCCGAAGATTGCCGCCTTGCTGGCGCTGGCTCACCTGCCCGAGCCCGAGCCGGTCTCGACGGTGAGCTACGTGAGCCAGGGCCGGCTGCTGATCGTCGGCCCGCTCGACCAGGCCGAGAAGGCCGCGGCGCTGGTGGCGGATTCGCTGCAGGTCTCCATCTTTTCCACCGGCCCGGGTGCCGCCGGCGGCGCGCAGGAGCGCCGCTGGCCCGTGATGGCGGGGCGCATCGGCTCGCTCACAGGCTGGCTGGGCAAGTTCTCGCTGCGCTGGACACGCGACAACCCCATCGACCTCGACCTGTGCACGCGCTGCAACGCCTGCCTGGGCGCCTGCCCCGACCAGGCGATCGGCCTCGACTACCAGATCGATCTGGCGAAATGCGGCTCGCACCGCGACTGCGAAAAGGCCTGCACCGTGGCCGGCGCCATCAACTTCAGCCGCGCGCCCGAGGCGCTCGATGCGGATTTCGACCTGGTGCTCGACCTGGGCGTCAACGCGCTGATCGACTGGCATGCGCCGCCGCAAGGCTATTTCCACCTGGCGGGTGGGCTCGCGCATGCCGAAGGCTTGTCGACCCTGCTTCGCCTGCGCGAAATGGTGGGCGAGTTCGAGAAGCCCAAGTTCTTCGACTACAAGCAGAAGCTCTGCGCCCACAGCCGCAATGAGGTGGTGGGCTGCAACGCCTGCGTCGAAGTGTGCTCGGCGCATGCCATCTCCAGCGACAAGGAGCGCCAGCGCATCGTCGTCAATCCGCAGCTGTGCGTGGGGTGCGGCGCCTGCACCACCGTGTGCCCGACCGGCGCGCTGGGCTACACCTACCCGCGCACGCCCGACCAGGGCCGCAAGCTGCGCACGCTGCTGTCTACCTACACGGGAGCCGGCGGCCGCGATGCCGCGGTGCTGCTGCACAACGAAGAGGGCGGGCAGGCGCTCGTCGAACAACTCGGCCGCGCGGCGCAGCTCGGGCGCGGCAAGCGCGACGGCCTGGCCGGCGTGCCCGCGCATGTGCTGCCGGTGGCGCTGATGCATGTTGCCAGCACCGGCATCGACCTTTGGCTCAGCGCCATCGCCTTCGGGGCCTCGCAAGTGGCGGTGCTCTCCACCGGGGAGGAAGCGCCGCAATACCTCGATGCGCTGAAGAAGCAGATGGCCGTTGCACAGGCGCTGCTCACGGGCCTGGGCTACACCGGAACGCATTTCCACCTGATCGACGCCGCCACACCGGCCGCGCTCGATGCGGCCCTGGCTGGCCTGCGCGCCACGCGGCAGCGCGTGCCGGTCACCGCGGCACGCTTTGCCGTCGGCGGGGAAAAGCGCGGCACTCTGGAGATGACGCTCGACCACCTGATGGCGCAAGCGCCCGTGCTCGCGGCGCCATCGAACGATGCCGCCGCACCCCTCTCAATCCCCCTGCCCGCCGGTTCTCCCTTCGGCGCGATCACAGTCAACAAGGACACCTGCACGCTGTGCCTGGCCTGCGTGAGCGCCTGCCCCGCCAGCGCGCTGCAAGACAACCAGAACGCGCCGCAGCTTCGGTTCATCGAAAAGAACTGCGTGCAGTGCGGCCTGTGCGAAACCACCTGCCCCGAAAACGCGATTGCGCTCGTGCCGCGCCTCCTGGCCGCCCCCGAGCGCAAGCAGCCCGTGGTGCTCAATGAGGCCAAGCCCTGGGCCTGCATCCGCTGCAGCAAGCCTTTCGGCACGCAGAAGGCCATCGAAGCGATGCTCGGCAAGCTGGCGGGCCACGCCATGTTCCAGGGCGAGGCGCTCGAGCGGCTCAAGATGTGCAGCGACTGCCGGGTCATCGACCTGTACAGCGCGCAAAACGAAATGAAGATCACGCAGCTATGAGCCAGTTTCCTCCGATGACCTCCGCGCTCGACGAGGAGATTGCGCGTGCCGAGGTCTACGGCCTGCTCGCGCGCCTCTGGTACGCCGCGCCCGACGCCGAGCTGCTCGGCGCCTTCAGCGTGGCGCCCACCGAGGCGCCGGCAGCCGGTGCCTTCCTCGAGGAGCCCTGGCGCCAGCTGGTCGGCACGGCGCGCGGCACCGATGCCACCGCGGTGCATGCCGAATACGACGTGCTCTTCGGCGGCATGGGCAAGCCCGAGGTCTACCTGTTCGGCTCGCACTACCTGAGCGGCTTTCTCAACGACAAGCCGTTGGCGCAGCTGCGCACCGACTTGGCACGGCTGGGCCTCGCGCGGGACGAGGCTGTGTCCGAAAGCGAAGACCACGTCGCCTGCCTGTTCGAGGTGATGCGCTACCTTATTGCCGGTGACGACGCGGCGGTGTCCAACCTCGCGCAGCAGCAGGCGTTTTTTGCGGCGCACCTGCAGTCCTGGCTGCCGACCTTGTGCGACGCGGTCGCGCAACATCCGAAGGCGCATTTCTATGCGTCCCTGGCGGGTTTCACCCGCGCTTTTGCCGAGGTCGAAGTCCAGGGCTTCGACATGCTCGACTGAGCTTTTTGCTCCGTAGAAATACGATTGTTAGAAATTAGGGTCTAGACTAGTATCCAGATGTACGAAGATCAGTTCACATCTGATTTGCCCCCAGCCACTCCTGGAGATCACATGCAGGACAGCCAAGCGGCCGGTATCAAGCCGGCCTCGCGTCGAGGTTTCTTTTTTGGCGCCGCCACCGCAGGTGCCGCGGTCGCCGCGGTTTCGGTGCTTCCCAAGGTGGCCGAGGCCCCCGCAGCCGTCGAGGCTGCCGCTCCCGAGCTGAAGCCCGCGCCTGAAAAAGGCGGCGGCTATTCGCTCAGCGAACACGTCAAGCACTACTACAAGACCGCTTCGGCCTGAAGCGGACACCCACGATGTTGCTGACCAAGAAAACGACCCCCGCGAACAGCGTGTCGCGGCAAGGGGAACGCGAGTCTTCTCCGTTCATTCACAGCCTGCGGCGCGGCCTTTCGGGCGCGCTGCCCACCATGGACCGGCGTGCCTTTTTGCGCCGCTCCGGGCTCGGCGTGGGCGTGGGGCTGGCTGCCGGCCAGCTCACGCTGATGCGCAAGGCCGAGGCGGCAGGCGATGCCCGTCCCACCGCGGTGGGCGCCGGCAAGGTTGAAATCAAGCGCACGGTGTGCTCGCACTGCTCGGTAGGCTGCGCCTCCGACGCCGTGGTCGAGAACGGCGTGTGGGTGCGGCAGGAGCCGGTGTTCGACTCGCCCATCAACCTGGGCGCGCACTGCGCCAAGGGCGCCGCGCTGCGCGAGCACGGCCATGGCGAGTACCGGCTGCGCTACCCGATGAAGCTGGTCAACGGCAAGTACGAGCGCATCAGCTGGGACACCGCGCTCACCGAGATCACGGCCAGGCTGAAAGACCTGCGGCAGGCTAGCGGCCCCGACTCGGTCTACTGGATCGGCTCGTCCAAGCACAGCAACGAGCAGTCGTACCTGCTGCGCAAGTTCGTGAGCTTCTGGGGCAGCAACAACTGCGACCACCAGGCGCGCATCTGCCACTCGACCACCGTTGCGGGCGTGGCGAATACATGGGGCTACGGCGCCATGACCAATTCGTACAACGACATGCGCGGCGCCAAGGTGGCCATGTACATCGGCTCCAACGCGGCCGAGGCCCACCCCGTCAGCATGCTGCACATGCTCCATGCCAAGGAGCACGGCTGCAAGATGATCGTGGTCGACCCGCGCTTCACGCGCACGGCGGCCAAGGCCGACGAGTACGTGCGCATCCGCTCGGGCTCCGACATCGCCTTCCTGTTCGGCATCCTGCACCACATCTTCAAGAACGGCTGGGAAGACAAGCAGTACATCAACGACCGCGTCTTCGGCATGGAAAAAGTGCGCGAAGAGGTCCTGGCCAAGTGGACGCCGGACAAGGTCGAGGAGGCCTGCGGCGTGAAAGAGGCGCAGGTGCTCAAGGTTGCCACCTGGCTCAACGAAAACCGCCCGGGCACCGTGGTCTGGTGCATGGGCCAGACGCAGCACACCATCGGCAACGCGATCGTGCGCGCATCGTGCATCCTGCAGCTGGCGCTCGGCAACGTGGGCAAGTCGGGCGGCGGCACCAACATCTTCCGCGGCCACGACAACGTGCAGGGCGCGACCGACGTGGGCCCCAACCCCGACTCGCTGCCCGGCTACTACGGCATCGTCGAAGGCTCGTGGAGGCACTTTGCCGCCACCTGGGGCGTCGACTACGAATGGATCAAGGGCCGCTTCGCATCGCCCGCGATGATGACCAAGCCCGGCATCACCGTGTCGCGCTGGATCGACGGCGTGCTCGAGAAGAACGAGCTGATCGACCAGGACTCGAACCTTCGCGGCGTGTTCTATTGGGGCCATGCGCCCAACTCGCAGACCCGCGGTCTCGAGATGAAGCGCGCCATGGACAAGCTCGACCTGCTCGTGGTGGTCGACCCGTATCCGTCGGCCACGGCCGCCATGGCCGCCATGCCCGGCCGGCCGGAAGACCAGAATCCCAACCGCGCCGTCTACCTGCTGCCCGCTTGCACGCAGTTCGAGACCAGCGGTTCCGTCACGGCCTCGAACCGCTCGATCCAGTGGCGCGAGAAGGTGATCGAGCCGCTTTGGGAGAGCCGCAGCGACCACATGATCATGCAGCAGTTCGCCGACCGCCTGGGCTTTGGCAAGGAACTGAGCAAGAACTACAAGATGCAGAAGGTCAAGGGCATGGACGAGCCCTTGCCCGACGACATCCTGCGCGAAATCAACAAGACCTGCTGGGCCGTCGGCTACACCGGCCAGAGCCCCGAGCGCCTGCAGGCGCACATGCGCAACATGGGCGCCTTCGACGTGCGCACGCTCAAGGTGAAGGCCGGCGTGAAGGACAAGGTCAACGGCTACGACCTCACCGGTGACTACTTCGGCCTGCCGTGGCCCTGCTACGGCACGCCCGAGCTCAAGCACCCGGGTTCGCCCAACCTGTACGACACGTCCAAGCACGTGATGGAAGGCGGCGGCAACTTCCGCGCGAACTTCGGCGTGGAGCGCGACGGCAAGAACCTGCTGGCCGAAGACGGCTCGCATTCGGTGGGCGCCGACATCACCACCGGCTACCCTGAGCTGGATCACATGCTGCTCAAGAAGCTGGGCTGGTGGGACGAGCTCACCGAGGCCGAGAAGCCGAAGGCCGAGGGCAAGAACTGGAAGACCGACAGCTCGGGCGGCATGATCCGCGTGTTCATGAAGAACCACGGCTGCCATCCGTTCGGCAACGCCAAGGCGCGCGCAGTGGTCTGGAACTTCCCGGACGCCATTCCGCAGCACCGCGAGCCGCTGTACGGCAACCGGCCCGACCTGATGGCCAAGTACCCGACGCACGACGACAAGATGGCGTTCTGGCGCCTGCCCACGCTCTACAAGACCGTGCAGCAGAAGAACATCGCCGACAAGGTGCACGAGAAATTCCCGTACGTGATGACCTCGGGCCGGCTCGTCGAGTACGAAGGCGGCGGTGAGGAAACCCGTTCGAACCCCTGGCTGGCGGAACTGCAGCAGGAGATGTTCATCGAGATCAACCCGAAGGTCGCGGCCGAGAAGGGCATTCGCAACGGCGAGCGCGCCTGGGTGCACACGCCCACCGGCGCAAAGCTCAACGTGCAGGCCCTGGTCACCGAGCGCGTGGGGCCCGACACGGTCTTCATGCCGTTCCACTTCTCGGGCCATTGGCAGGGCGCCG
This sequence comes from Variovorax sp. S12S4, assembly GCF_023195515.1. Taxonomy (NCBI): domain Bacteria; kingdom Pseudomonadati; phylum Pseudomonadota; class Betaproteobacteria; order Burkholderiales; family Comamonadaceae; genus Variovorax; species Variovorax sp. S12S4. The sequence continues at coordinate 588,207 of NZ_JALPKR020000002.1, read as the reverse complement.
ACATGCTGGGCTATTACCCGGCGGGCGCCGCCCCGGTGGTACGCGGCGAGGCCATCAACACCGGCACGACTTACGGTTACGACAGCGTGACCATGATGCAAGAGACCAAGACCACGGTCTGCAATGTGGAAAAGGCATAAGGAAGCACCATGGCACGAATGAAATTTGTCTGCGACTCGGAACGCTGCATCGAATGCAACGGCTGCGTCACTGCCTGCAAGAACGAGAACGAAGTGCCCTGGGGCGTGAACCGCCGCCGCGTGGTCACGCTGAACGACGGGGTGCCGGGCGAGAAATCGATCTCGGTGGCCTGCATGCACTGCTCCGACGCGCCCTGCATGGCCGTGTGCCCGGTGCAATGCTTCTACCGCACCGACGAAGGCGTGGTGCTGCACGACAAGGACGTGTGCATCGGCTGCGGCTACTGCTCGTACGCCTGCCCGTTCGGCGCGCCGCAGTTCCCGTCGCAAGGCACCTTCGGCGTGCGCGGCAAGATGGACAAGTGCACCTTCTGCGCCGGCGGCCCCGAGGCCAACGGCTCGGAAGCCGAGTTCGAAAAGTACGGCCGCAACCGGCTGGCTGAGGGCAAGCTTCCGGCCTGTGCCGAAATGTGCTCGACCAAAGCATTGTTGGCCGGTGATGGCGACGTGGTGGCCGACATCTTCCGCACCCGCGTGGTCCAGCGCGGCAAGGGCGCCGAAGTCTGGGGCTGGGGCACCGCCTACGGTTCGCAGCAGGCCGGCAAGCCGCCGGTGAACGGGGTGCAGAAGTGAAGCGGCAGGGCCTCATCGTCGTGGGCGCTGCGCTGGTCGCAACGTGTCTTGCGGCCTGCGGCGAGAAGCCGCAGACCAATGCGCAGGGCGTGAAGCACGACGCTGCTCCCTGGACCGGCACCGGCACCAAGGAGAACGCCGGCACGGTGTTCACCGCGCCCGACTGGAAGGTCGGCGACAAGACCGCCTGGCAGCAGCAGCTCAAGACCCGCACGCAAAACGGGCAGAACGAATACAACAAAGAGAACTGAACGGAGAGCCCATGAAGCAAGCGCTGACCGCTCTCGTTCTTCTTGCCGCGCTGGGTACGGCCTTCGCGCAGGCGCAGCCGCCGGCCGCCCCTGGAACGACGTCCGCACCCGCTGCTCCTGCTGCAGCCGCCGCGCCGGCGCCCGCCGGCGGCGTTCGCAGCCAGAACATCTTCGAGGTCAAGCCCGAAGCGAGTGCCGACCCCAACTACGCGAACCAGACCAACGGCGAGCGCATGAAGGTGCAGCCCGGCAACAACGCGCCCATGTGGCGGCAGGTGGGGCAGGGCGTCACCGGCTACAGCAGCCTGCCGAAAAGCGAGGCGCCTGAAGCCGGCAACCTGATCCAGCCGTTCGTGCAGTACCCCGGCTCGCGCTTCACCAATGCCGGCGAAGCCTGGCGCCAGGTGCGCAACGACTGGCTCATTCCCTACGGCGCGGCGCTGTTGTTCGTCACGCTGCTGGCGCTTGCCATCTTCTATTTCACGCGCGGGCCCATTCGCCTGCACGGCCAGGAAACCGGCCGCAAGATCGAGCGCTTCACACCGTTCGAACGGGCCACGCATTGGTCGAACGCCATCGCGTTCGTCACGCTCGCCATCTCCGGCATCGTGATGGCGTTCGGCAAGTTCTTCCTCTTGCCGTGGATGGGCTTGACGCTGTTCGGCTGGATCACCTACGCGCTCAAGAACGTCCATAACTTCGTCGGCCCGCTGTTCGTGGTGACGACGGTGTTCATGGTGTTCACCTTCATCCGCGACAACATTCCGCGCGCGATGGACCTGAAATGGCTTGCGCGTTTCGGCGGCCTCTTCGGCGGCAAGGAAGTGCCTTCGCACCGCTTCAACGCGGGCGAGAAGCTGGTCTTCTGGGGCGGCGTGCTGTTCCTCGGTCTCTTCGTCATCGGCTCGGGGCTCTTCCTCGACAAGCTGCTGCCCGGCTTCGTCTACACCCGCGGCGAGATGCAGGTGGCGCACATGATCCACGGCGTTGCAACGCTGCTGATGATGGCGATGATCATGGGCCACATCTACATCGGCACGCTGGGCATGACGGGCGCCTACAAGGCCATGCGCACCGGCTACGTCGACGAGACCTGGGCCAAGGAACACCACGAACTCTGGTACGACGACATTGCCGCGGGCAAGATCCCCGCGCAGCGCACGGTTCCGGCCGATGCGTCGGCACCCGTCGCAGTGCGGGCACCGCGGCCCGCCGAAGGAACGTCCTCATGAAGAAGCTGTCTGTGTCGCTGAAACTTTCCGCGCTGGTATTCGCGCTGGCCGCGCCCGTGGCATGGGCCAAGCTGCCGCCGCCGCCCGCCACGCCCGAGGCCAAGGCCAAGGCCGCTGAAACCGCCGCCAGGACGGCCTGGAGCGGCAAGGTCGATTCGTACAAGCTTTGCCTGGCGCAGGACCGCGTGGCCGCGAAGTACCGCGCCAGTGCGGCAGCGGCCGGCAAGCCGGTGCCCACGGCCGCCGCAACGCCGCCTTGTGCCGACCCCGGGCCTTTCGCCTTTGCGCCGCCGGTGGAACAGGCCAAGCCGCTCGAGGTTTCGGGCGCGCATTCGCCGGCCCCCACGGCCGCATCGCCACCCAGCACCAACCAGCCGGCCGCCACCGTCAATCCCACGCCCAAGGCGCAGTGACGACGCGTTTGCCGTTGCAGCTTCCCCGTCTTACCCAGGCCCGCGCCGCGCTCACGCGCGAGGTCGCGGTCGTCGATGAGCATGGCGCCCATGGCACCGTGTCCATTCCGGCCGAGCGCGATCTCACGGTGTATGTGGACCGGCGCGAGCTGGTCACGCTGATGACGCTCGGCGCCCAGCCCGAACTGCTGGTGTTGGGCTACCTGCTGAACCAGCGCCTGATCGAATCGGCCGCTGACGTCGAGTCGGTCACGGTCGACTGGGAAGTGGGCGCCGCGGCGGTCAAGACGCACGCCGGCATCGACCGCATCGAAGAGCGCACCGCGAAAAAGGTGGTGACCACCGGCTGCGGCCAGGGCAGCGTGTTCGGCGATTTGATGGCCGACATCGACAAGCTCCGGCTGCCGCCCACCCGCATGACGCAGGCGCAGCTCTATGCGCTGGTCAACGCCATCCGGCTCCAGGAGAGCACCTACAAGTCGGCCGGTTCGGTGCACGGGTGTGCGCTGTTCACGCTGGAGCCCGGCGGTACCGAGGCGACGATGCACTGCTTCGTCGAAGACGTGGGCCGGCACAACGCCATCGACACCATTGCGGGCTGGTGCGCCATGCAGCCGGCGGGCGCTCTGGCGGGCGACCGCGTTTTCTACACGACAGGCCGGCTCACCAGCGAAATGGTGATCAAGTCGGCACAGATGGGCGTGCCCATCGTGGTTTCGCGCAGCGGCATCACGCAAATGGGCCACGAGGTGGCCACGCGCGTCGGCCTGTGCGCCATTGGCCGTGCCACCAACCGGCACTTCGTCTGCTATGCGGGTGTCGACCGGCTCGTGCTGCAGCCGGAACTCGCGCGCCGCAATCCGGCCTAAGGGCTGTTCTCCCTATTCGCGGTAAGTCCCTGAAAGGCGCCGGCGCGCCCGCGTCGGCTATCGTCTCGCCCATGAATGCCTCCCTCCGCCTTGGCTGGCGCACCCTCTGGCGCGATTTGCGCGCCGGCGAACTGCGCCTCTTGATCGTTGCCGTGCTGCTGGCCGTGGCCGCACTCACGGCCGTCGGCTTCTTTGCCGACCGATTGCAGGGAGGCTTGCAGCGCGATGCGCGGCAGCTGCTCGGCGGCGACGCGGTGATAGTGAGCGACAACCCCACGCCCGAGGCCTTCATCGCGCAGGCACGCACGTACGGGCTCCAGGGCACCAGCACCTACGGCTTTCCCACCATGGCGCGGGCCGACGACGCCCAGGGCGGTGCCAGCAAGCTGGTGGCGCTGAAAGCCGTGACCGCGGGCTACCCATTGCGCGGCAACCTGCAAACCGCGAATGCCGCCGATGCACCCGGCAGCATCACGCGCGACATTCCCCCGGCGGGCGAGGTCTGGGTCGATGCCTCGCTGCTCGATTCGCTCGCGCTCAAGGTGGGAGACATGCTTCTTCTTGGCGACAGCAGCCTGCGCATCGGACGCGTCATCACGCTCGAACCCGACCGGGGCGCTGGCTTCATGAGCTTTTCGCCGCGCGTCATGCTCAACCAGGCCGACGTGCCGCGCACCGGCCTCGTGCAGCCCGCCAGCCGGGTGGGCTACCGCTATGCCGTGGCCGGAGACGATGCAGACGTCAAGCGCTTTTCCGACTGGGCCGAGGCCACCATCAAGAAGGGCGAAATGCGCGGCGTGCGGCTCGACTCCTTCGAAGGCGGGCGCCCCGAAATGCGCCAGACGCTGGACCGGGCCGAGAAATTCCTGAGCCTGGTCGCGCTGCTAGCGGCGCTGCTCTCGGCCGTGGCCGTGGCGCTGGCCGCGCGCGGCTTTGCGGCCAATCATCTCGATGACTGCGCCATGCTGCGCGTGCTCGGCCAGAGCCAGCGCACCATCGCCATGGCGTATTCGTTCGAATTCGCGGTCGTCGGCATCGTCGCCAGCGGCCTCGGCGTGGCCATCGGCTTTGCCGTGCACTACGTGTTCGTCGTGCTGCTTGCGGGGCTCGTGGAAACGGCGCTGCCGGCGGCCACCTTGTGGCCCGTGGCGTTCGGCCTGGGCATGGGGCTCACGCTGCTGTTCGCCTTCGGCCTGCCGCCGGTGCTTCAATTGGCCAAGGTGCCTCCGCTGCGGGTGATCCGGCGCGATGTCGGCGGGCTCAAGCCCGCGTCGCTCGCGGTGCTGGGCATCGGCGTGGCCGGCTTTGCGGCCTTGCTGATCGCGGCCAGCAGCGACCTGAAGCTGGGCCTGATCGCCGTCGGCGGCTTTGCGGGCGCCGTGGCCGTGTTCGCACTGCTGAGTTGGCTCGCTGTGAAGGTGCTGCGCCGCAGCGTCAACGAAACCACCGCGCCGCGCTGGCTGGTGCTGGCCACGCGCCAGATCTCGGCGCGGCCGGCGTACGCCGTGGTCCAAGTGAGCGCGCTGGCAGTCGGCCTGCTTGCGCTGGTGCTGCTGGTGCTGCTGCGCACCGATTTGGTTGCGAGCTGGCGCAAGGCCACGCCGCCCGATGCACCGAACCGCTTCGTCATCAACGTCATGCCCGACCAGAGCACGGCGTTCCAGAAATCGCTGCGCGATGCGGGCGTGAAAAAGTTCGACTGGTACCCGATGATCCGCGGCCGGCTGGTGGCCATCAACGACAAGCCGGTGTCGCCTGACGACTATGTGGAAGACCGCGCCAAGCGCCTGGTGGACCGCGAGTTCAACCTCAGCAACAGCGTGGAGGCGCCGTCGCACAACAGCATCGTCGCGGGTGCGTGGAAGCCCGACGCGCCCGGCGAAGTGAGCGTGGAAGAAGGCCTGGCCGAAACGCTCGGCCTCAAGCTGGGCGACGTGCTGCGCTTCGACATCGGCGGCATGCAGAACGACGCACGCATCACCTCGCTGCGCAAGGTCGACTGGGGTTCGATGCATGCGAACTTCTTCGTGATGTACACCGTGGCCGCATTGCCCGATGTGCCCGTGACCTACATGGGCGCCTTCCGCGCACCCGAAACCCGTGGCTTCGACAACGCGCTGGTGCGCAGCTACCCCAACGTGACCAACGTGGACATGAGCGCCACCATCAACCAGGTGCAGCGCGTGCTCGACCAGGTGATTCGCGCGGTCGAGTTCCTGTTCGGCTTCACGCTTGCGGCGGGCCTTGTGGTGCTGTTTGCCGCGGTCACCGCCACGCGCGAAGAGCGCGCGCGCGAGTTCGCGGTGATGCGCGCGGTCGGCGCCCGCGCCAGCCTGCTGCGCCAGGTGCAGCGCGCCGAGCTGGCCGGTGTCGGCCTGCTCGCCGGCTTCCTGGCGAGCATCGTGGCCTCGGTCATCGGTTGGGGGCTTGCGCGCTACGTGTTCGACTTCACCTGGACCGCATCGCCCGTGGTTCCGGTGGCCGGGGCGCTCGCGGGTGCCGTGCTGGCGCTGGCCGCGGGATGGTGGGGCTTGCGCGACGTGCTGCGCAGGCCGGTGGTGGATACGCTGCGGCGCGCGGCCGAGTGAGTAATTGATAGAGATAGATTTTTTTCTTTAGCCGCGGGCGGGAAGGGCCTGGGAATGCAATACATTCCCCGGCCCTGCATTCATTCGATGAGAACCCCCTTACATGCGCTTGGCGTCATTCCAGATCACCAACTTTCGCTCGATCAACGACAGCGGCTCCATCGATTCCACACAGCTCACGGCAATTCTCGGCCGCAACGACAGCGGCAAGTCGAACCTGCTGCGTGCGCTGCACAGCCTGAACCCCGCTGAAGGCATAACCGAGCTCAGCCCGATCAAGGACTTTCCGCGGCACCGCCGCCTTGAAGAGTGCCAGGCCGATACACCGGTCATCGCTACACGCTGGGCCCTCGACGAGGGCGAGTGGGCCGAACTGGCGGAGATGCTTCCGCGCGCGGCCAACGTGCGGCACGTCACCGCGGGCCGCGGCTACGGCACGGCGCGCTGGACGGGACTCGAAGGCTTGGCTGAGCTGTCGCTCGACGTGTCGGACATCAAGGGCAAGGTCCGCAAGATCGTGCCGGCTGTAAAGGCCGCGGCCGAGAAAGTCGCCGAGGAAGCAAGGGCGACGCTGGAGCAGGAGGCCGACGCCTTCGACGCCGCAATGATCCTGAGCCCCGACTACATCCGGTGGTCGGAAGGCGCAGTGAAGGCGCTGCAAACCTTGCGCAAGGCGCTGGCCGCTGCGGATGCCGAGCTCAGCGACAAGCAGGAGCAGATGCTGGTCGAGCTCGAGGACATGGCCCGCGCGATTGCCAACGACACGCCGGCGCTCGCGAAGGCAAAGCAGTGGGTGCTCGAGAAGCTGCCCCGCTTCATCTACGTGGATGAGTATCCGGCGCTGCCCGGCCGCCAGAACATTGCCGACTACCTGGTGCGCAAGGGCTGGGGCCAGGCGGCGCCCGAGCAGCAGGGCTTCAAAAAACTCTGCAAGGCGGCCGGGCTCGACCCGCAGCAACTGCAAGACCTGCTGGACAAGAACGACCTGGCCACGCGCAACCAGCTCGTCAATCGCGCGGGCGCCGTCGTCACTTCCGAGATTCGCCGGCTCTGGAAGGACCGCGAGCTCAAGGTGCGCTTCAACCTCGACGGACCGTACATGGACACGCTGGTGTCCGACCCCGACGACGCCTACGAGGTAGAAGTGAACCTCGACGAGCGCAGCCGCGGCTTTCAATGGTTCTTCTCGTTCTACATCACCTTCTTCGCGGACACCAAGGGTGGCCGTGCAGGCGATGCCATCCTGCTGCTGGACGAGCCCGGCCTGCACCTGCATGCGCGCTCGCAGGCCGACTTACTCGAGCACTTCGAGCGGGACTTCGGCAACCAGATCATCTACACCACGCACTCGCCGTTCATGGTGCCGGTTCATCGGCCCGATGCGGTGCGCACGGCCAGCATGGCGCCCTCGACCGGCACCATCGTGAGCAACAAGGCAGAGGGAGATGAGCGCACGCTGTATCCATTGCGGGCCGCGCTCATGCTGAGCCGCATGGTGAACGAGGCCGCTGCACCAGTCGACGAAAGCGCTCTGGCGGCGGTTCCTGTCCAATAGAGCCATGGAACACCTACCGGACGACATTGCAGAGCGGCTGACCGAACTCGAGATCAAGTCGAGTTACGCGGACGATCTGCTGGAGCAACTCAACATGATGATCTACCGCCAACAGCAGCAGATCGACAGCCTGATTCTTCAGGTGACCCAGTTGAAACAGCAGAGCCAGAACGCGGGACAAGAGGGAGCAGCGCGCAGCTTGCGGGACGAGTTGCCGCCGCATTACTGAGAGCCTGTTGTTCAGGGCGGCGCACCCGCCGACGGGGTACCTTTCTCCGCGAATGTCCCCCGCCTTCGGCTCCTCCTTTATTTCGCTGCGCAAGGCACCCCGCCAGCGGGTGCGAGTTCAGAGCGCTGGTTGATCAGCCGTACACCAGCGACGTGCCCCAGTGCACAGGGCATCGGGTGCTCCGCGCAGCGAAATAAAGGAGGAGGGGCGCAGCCCCGGGGACATTCGCGGAGGGGGAGTACCCGGTGGCCTTTGCACACGCCCTGAACAACAGCGCCCTGAACAACAGCGCCAAGACAAGATCAGCCGTGCGAATGCCAGAGCACAGCAAAGAAGTGGCAAGAACTTCCGGCCAGCACGAACAGGTGCCATACAAAGTGCGCAAACCGCACCTTGTTGTCGAACAAAAAGACCACCGCACCCGCCGTATAGAAAAGCCCACCGGCCACGAGCCAACCCAGGCCTGCCGGCGACATGCGTTCGTACAGCGGCACCGCCGCCATCAGCGCCATCCAGCCCATTGCCACATAGAGCCCGGTCGACCACAGCGGATGCTGCAGCCGGTTGAACAGCTTGGCACCCACGCCCAGCGCTGCCGCCGCGCAGATGGCTCCGAACAGCGTCCAGCCCCAGGGCCCGCGCAGCACGCCGAACAGAAACGGCATGTAGCTGCCCGCAATGAACAAGTAGATCGCCGCATGGTCGAGTCGGTTGAACCAGGCCTTGGCCTTGCCGGTAGGCAACGCGTGGTACAGCGTCGAAATGAGATACAGCACGATGGCTGTTCCCGCGAAGAGCGAGGCACCGACGATGCTGGCGGCCTGCCCCCTTTGCGCGGCGCTGTAGACCAGGACAGGCAGCGACGCAATGGCCAGCAGCAGGCCGAGGCCGTGGCTCAGTGCGTTGAAGATCTCTTCCAACGTGGTCTGGCTACGCACTGCGGATGTCGGCTTGCCGGAGTTCATGTCGATTTCGCCTTGCTATTTGACCTGCTGCTTGCCGAGCTTGCGCGCCAGCGTGCGCCGATGCATGCCAAGCCGCCGCGCAGTCTCTGAAATATTGAAGCCGGTTTCGGCGAGCGTCTCGTGAATGCGCTCCCACTCCAGCGTCTTGATCGACGTCGATCGGTTGGTCAACTCTACCTCGGTGGTGCCCGTCGCGCGGCCGAACGCGGCTTCGATGTCGTCGGTGTTGGAAGGCTTTGCCAGATAGTGGCAGGCGCCCAGCTTGATGGCCTCGACTGCGGTGGCAATGCTCGCAAAACCCGTGAGCACCACGATCAGCATCTCGGGGTTGTGCCGGTGCAGCATCTGCACGCACGCCAGGCCGGAGGCTTCGCCGTTGAGCTTCAGGTCGACCACCGCGTAGCCGGGCGAATGGTCTTGCAGCAGCGCTTCGACCTCGTCGGCATTGCTTGCATGCGTAACCGCATAACCACGGCGCTCGAACGAGCGGCCGAGCGTGCGCGCAAAAGCTGCGTCGTCCTCGACGATCAGCAACTGGCGCTCGGCTTCGGCGGGTTCTTCGGTCATGGGCTTTTGGTTCCAGTCATGGCAATGGTGTCGTCGATGGCCTCGTCGTCGTCCTCTTCCTCCAGCACCACGGCCGCGAGCGGAAGCGCAATGGACACGATGGCGCCGCCTTCGGGCCGGTTGCGCACCGCCACCCGGCCTCCGAGCGTGCGGGCCACGTTCACCACCAGGAACAGCCCGAGCCCGCCGCCCGGCCGGCCTTTGCTTGACTGATAGGGCTTGCCGAACTGCTTCAGCATTGCGGGCGGAAAGCCCGGCCCCGCGTCGGTGACCGTGAGCGTCAACGCATCGGCGTCCTGCGCCACTTCCAGGCGCAACCAGTGCGGCGAGGCCTCCAGTGCATTGTCGAGCACGTTGCAGATCATCTGCTTCACGGCCGAGTCGGAAACCATGGGCAGGTCGCGGCCAAAACGGTTGTCGTAGTCGAATTCTTCCACGGGGCGCGTGGTGCGCCATTCTTCAACCAGTTCGTCGAGGAAGGTGCTCACCGTCGTTTCTTCGGACGACTCGCCGCGCGCCTCGCCGGCGGACAGCAGGATGCCGCTCACGATGCTCTTGCAGCGCTGGATCTGCAGTTCCATCTCGGCCACTTCGGTCAGCAGCTCGGGGTCGGAACTGAAATGCGGCAGCCGGCGCCAGTCGCCGAGGATCACCGCCAGCGTGGCAAGCGGCGTGCCCAGCTCGTGTGCGGCGCCCGATGCGAGCAGGCCCATGCGCACGATGTGCTCTTCTTCGGATGCGCGCTGCCGCAGGTCGGCCAGCCGCGCATCGCGCGCGCGCAAGTTGCGGCTGATGCGCGTGATGAACACCACCAGCAGCGCCGCATTGAGCGCAAAGCAGATCAGCATGCCCTGCACATAAGGGCTCCAGAGCCCCCGGTCGTGGTCGAGCGGCAGTGCGAGGGGGCGCGAGAAAAGCGCCAGCCCCGCGAAGCACAGGCCGGTGACAACCACGATGGTCCATGTCGACCATGCCTTGAGCAGCACCGCACCCAGAATGACCTGCAACAAATACAGAAAAACGAACGGATTGGTCGCACCGCCGCTGAGGTAAAGCTGGGCAGTGAGCGTGGCCACATCGACCAGCAGCGCCAGAAACAATTCGCCGTTCGTCACCTTGCGAAGCGTGCGCGAGCGCAGCAGGCTCACCACGTTGAAGAGAGCCAGGCACGCCAGCACCAGCAGCATCTGGTCGAGCGGCAGCCGGATGCCGAAGCCGTAGTGCACGAACAGGATGGTGATCACCTGCCCGATCACCGCAAACCAACGCAGCTGGATCAGCTGCTGCATGTTCTTGTGGCCGGTGGCGTTGTCCAGGCTTGCCACGCCCGCGCGGGGCGCGTGCAGTTCCCCGCCACGGCGGAGACCTCAGTCGGGGCGGCGGTCGTCTTGGCGCTGTCTTCCGTCGGCATGAGAGGCATTGTCGCCGCTGCTGTCGGCTGGGTTGGCGAGCTTGCGGCGGCGGCGATCGTCGCGCCACACGAACCAGGCCGCGCCCGCGACCATCAGCGTCAGGCCGTACCAGGTGATGGCGTAGACAAGATGGCTGTTGGGAAAGGCGATGACCGTGAGCCCCCAGCGGGCCATGCCGGTGCTGCACCCGGGGCGGAGGGCATGGCCTCGGCATCGATGAAGTAGGGCGCCGCATTGCCCAGGCCGCGCGCGGCGGCAATGGCCTGCACGTCGCGCGAGAACCAGCGATCGGCGGCCGGGTCGTTCTTGCGCAGGAACCCGCCCTTGGGCTCGGTGATGCGCAGCAGGCCGGTCACGGCGGTCTCGCCCTTGGGCTCGGTGGCCGTGCGCGACGAGCGCTCGCGTGCCTCGGGCGGCACGAAGCCGCGGTTGACCAGCACCGTGGTGCCATCGGCGGCCTGCAGCGGCGTCAGCACCCAGAAGCCGGCGCCGAGCCGGGTGCTGGCCTGCACCAGGGTTTCCTTGTCGTGCAGAAAAGTGCCGCTGATGCGCAGATGACGGTATTCGTCGGCGGCCGCGTTGATCTGCGGCCAACGGTCTCGTGCTGGGGCTTCAGAGGCCGGGGCGTGCACGCGTTGTTCGACACGGGCGATGAGATCGAGCTTCCAGGCCCTGCGCTCGACCTGCCAGTTGCCGAGTGCGACAAAACCGGCAAAGGCAAGCGCCGCGCAGACCATGAAGATCACCCGCGCGGCCGTGGAGCGCTGCCGTCCGGTCATTGTGTTGCGGGTGCTGTGGTCTGGCGGCAGGGTCGTCGTCAAGGCATGTTCTTCATGTCGTGCACCGACATCGGCATCATGTTGGCGTTCATGTGGTACATGACCCAGAGCGAGCCGGCCAGCGTGATGACGACGAGCACGATGGTGAAGATCAGCGCCAGCATGTTCCATCCGCTTTCGGACTTGGCGTCCATGTGCAGGAAGTAGATCATGTGGACCACGATCTGCACTGCGGCAAAGCCGAGGATGATGAGCGAGGTGGTGTGCGTGTTGACCAGCACCTTGCCCATCACGAGCCAGAACGGAATCGCGGTCAGGATCACAGCCAGCACGAAGCCGGTCATGTAGCCCTTGAAGGTGCTGTGGCTCACGGGGCCATCGTCGTGATGGTCGTCGTGTGCGTGGTGCTCGTGGTGCTCGTGGTGCGCGTCGTGGCCGTGCGCGGCGGCGGTGTTGGTGTGGGCGGTGCTCATGCCATCGATCCCATCAGATAGACGAAGGTGAAGACGCCGATCCACACCACGTCCAGGAAGTGCCAGAACATCGAAAGGCACATCAGGCGGCGGCGGTTGGCGGCGGTGAAGCCGTGCTTGGGCAGCTGGAACATCAGCACGACGAGCCAGATGATGCCGAAGGTCACGTGCAGGCCGTGGGTGCCGACCAGTGCGAAGAACGACGACAGGAACGCGCTGCGCTGCGGGCCCGCGCCTTCATGGATGAGGTGCGCGAACTCGTAGATCTCCAGGCCGATGAAGCCCGCGCCCAGCAGGCCCGTAATGGCCAGCCACACCAGCGTGCCGCCCATGCGCTTCTTCTGCATCTCGAGCATTGAGAAGCCGTAGGTAATGGAAGAGAGCAGCAGCAGCGAGGTGTTGACGGCCACCAGCGGCAGGTCGAACAGGTCGGCGCCCGAGGGGCCGGCTGCGTAGCTGCGGCCCAGCACGCCGTACACCGCGAACAGGCAGGCGAAGATGAGGCAGTCGCTCATCAGGTAGAGCCAGAACCCGAGCAGCGTGCCGTTCTCTGGGTGGTGGTCGTTGCCGACGTGGAACAGCTCGAACACGGGCGGCTTGCCCGTCTGGTCGCTGTGGGCGTGGCCGGCCGCGGGGGAGTGGAGGGCGGTGGTATCAGACATGGGCTGCTGCCAGGAGGCGCGTGCGATCGGCTTCGGTACGGACGACGTCTTCCGCGGGAATGTAGTAGTCGCGCTTGTAGTTGAAGGTGTGGATGATCACGGCGGCCAGCATGGCGACAAAGCCGATGCCCGCCACGAGCCACATCTGCCAGATCAGCGCAAAGCCGCAGACCGCCGCCAGGGCCGCGATGATGAAGCCGGCGCTGGTGTTCTTGGGCATGTGGATGGGCGTGAAGCCTTCGAGCGGGCGGGCGTAGCCGCGGCGCTTCATGTCGGTCCAGGCGTCGTTGTCATGGATGCGCGGCGTGAACGCAAAGTTGTAGGCCGGCGGCGGCGATGAGGTCGACCATTCGAGCGTGCGGCCGTTCCACGGGTCGCCCGTGGTGTCGCGCAGCGAATCGCGGCGCACGAAGCTCACCACCAGCTGGATGAGGAAGGACGCAATGCCCAGCGCGATCAGCACCGCGCCGAAGGCCGCCACCTGGAACCAGAACTGCAGCGACATGTCCTGGAAGTGGCTCATGCGGCGCGTGACGCCCATCAGGCCCAGCACATACAGCGGCATGAACGCGACCCAGAAGCCCACGAGCCAGAACCAGAACGAGCACTTGCCCCAGAACGGATCGAGCTTGTAGCCGAAGGCCTTGGGGAACCAGTAGGTAATACCCGCCAGCATGCCGAACAGCACGCCGCCGATGATCACGTTGTGGAAGTGCGCAATGAGGAACAGGCTGTTGTGCAGCACGAAGTCGGCCGGGGGCACTGCGAGCAGAACGCCCGTCATGCCGCCGATCACGAAGGTGACCATGAAGCCGACGGTCCACATCATGGGCAGCTCGAAGCGGATGCGGCCGCGGTACATGGTGAAGAGCCAGTTGAAGATCTTCGCGCCCGTCGGTATCGAGATGATCATCGTCGTGATGCCGAAGAACGAGTTCACGCTGGCGCCGGAGCCCATGGTGAAGAAGTGGTGCAGCCAGACGAGGTACGACAGGATGGTGATCACGATGGTGGCATACACCATCGAGGCGTAGCCGAAGAGGCGCTTGCCGCTGAAGGTGGACACCACTTCGGAGAAGATGCCGAAGGCCGGCAGGATGAGGATGTACACCTCGGGGTGGCCCCAGATCCAGATCAGGTTCACGTACATCATGGCGTTGCCGCCGAGATCGTTCGTGAAGAAATTGGTGCCGGCATAGCGGTCGAGCGACAGCAGCGCGAGCACGGCGGTGAGCACCGGGAAGGCGGCCACGATGAGCACGTTGGTGCAAAGCGCGGTCCAGGTGAACACAGGCATCTTCATCATGGTCATGCCCGGCGCGCGCATCTTCACGATGGTGGCCAGCAGATTGACGCCCGAGAGCAGGGTACCTACCCCCGCTATCTGCAACGACCATATGTAGTAGTCGACCCCCACGTCGGGGCTGAAGAGAATGCCCGACAGCGGCGGGTAGGCCAGCCAGCCGGTCTTGGCGAATTCGCCCACGAACAGCGACGCCATCACGAGGCCGGCGCCGAAGGTGGTCATCCAGAAGCTGAAGTTGTTCAGGAACGGAAAGGCCACGTCGCGCGCGCCGATCTGCAGCGGCACCACGAAGTTCATGAGACCCGTGACCAGCGGCATGGCCACGAAGAAGATCATGATCACGCCGTGCGCGGTGAAGATCTGGTCGTAGTGGTGCGGCGGCAAAAAGCCGGCGTTGTCGCCGAAGGCAACGGCCTGCTGGGCCCGCATCATGAGCGCGTCGGCAAAGCCGCGCAGCAGCATGACAAGGCCGAGCACGATGTACATGATGCCGATCTTCTTGTGGTCGATGCTGGTGATCCAGTCGCGCCACAGGGTGCCCCAGAGCTTGAAATACGTAATGGCGCCCAGGATGGCCAAGCCGCCCAGCACCACGGCCGCAAAGGTCGCCAGCAGAATGGGCTCGTGGTAGGGAATCGCCTCCCACGTGAGGCGGCCGAAGACAAGCTTCGTCAGGTCAAGGTTTTCGAGCATCGTCATTCTTCGGTGGTGCACATCGCCGTGACGTACTTGCGCGTTGGCGAATTGATGAGGGTGTCAGCCTGCCAGGCCTGCATGGTGGCAATGTTGAACGCGCCGGGCTTGCCCAGCCCGCCACTCGCGTCGATGGCCATCATTTCCTTCATGCACATCTTGTTGCGGTCCACGCACAGGTTGAGGATGGCGTCGTACAGGTCGGGGGCCACCGTGGCGTAGTGCCGCACCGGCTCGCGCTCGCTCGGCACTTCGAGCTTCTTGTACTGCTCGCGCGTGAGTTCGCCGTCCTTGCCCGCCTTGACCTTCTGCACCCACTGGTCGAAGTCGGTGTTGCTCAGGCCGTGGAACTTGAAGCGCATGCCCGAGAAGCCGGCGCCGCTGTAGTTGGCCGAGAAGCCCTCGAACTCGCCGGGCTTGTTGATGACCGCGTGCAGCTTGGTTTCCATGCCCGGCATGGCGTAGATCTGCCCGGCCAGCGCGGGAATGAAGAAGGAGTTCATCACCGAAGAGGCCGTGATCTTGAAAGTGATCGGCCGGTCGACCGGCGCGGCCATTTCGTTCACCGTGGCAAAACCCTGCTCGGGGTAGATGAAGAGCCACTTCCAGTCGAGCGCCACCACTTCGACCACCAGCGGCTTGGCTTCGGCGGGAATCGGGCGCTCGGCGTCGAGCCGGCTGAGCGGCCGGTACGGGTCGAGCGTGTGCGTGCTGATCCAGGTGATGGCGCCCAGCGCGATGATGATCAGGAGCGGCGCGCCCCAGATGGCCAGTTCGAGCTGGGTGGAGTGGTCCCAGTCGGGGCTGTAGTCGGCCTCCTTGTTCGACTGGCGATAGCGCCAGGCAAAGAAGAGCGTCAGCGCGATCACCGGAACGATGATGATCAGCATCAGCACGGTCGAGACAACGATGAGGCGTCCCTGCTGATTGGCGATGTCGCCGGAAGGATTCATGAGCACCGTGTTGCAGCCTGCCAGGAAGGCAAGGGGAAGCAACAGGGACCATCGCCGAAGAGTTTTGAGGGTGGGCATGCCGAAAGAAAGAAGTGCAGGGGCTGCGCAAAGACCCCACAATCTACGATCAAAGGTTGCGCCCCGCTATTGGACGTTTTGTCCTATGGCGGGAATCCCCGTTCGGTGAGACGCTTGGAGCCTCCCTGTTCATGGTCTACCTTTGTCACTGCACGTGACACCCGAATTACAAAACGCAATGACGACGACGTCCAGCATCCTTCCGCAAGGCGCACCGCCGGTGCCGAACACGTCCGAAAACGACGCCCGGCAGGGCGACGGGCATTCCCACATCGCGCCGGGCGAGATCGCCGTCGGCGTGATCATCGGGCGGGCATCGGAGTACTTCGATTTCTTCGTCTACGGCATCGCCTCGGTGCTGGTATTTCCGGCGGTTTTCTTTCCGTTCGAAGCGCGCCTCGAGGGAACCCTCTACGCCTTCGTGGTTTTTTCGTTCGCCTTCATTGCGCGGCCGTTCGGTACCGTCATTTCAATGGCCATCCAGAGGCGGTTCGGGCGAGAGGCCAAGCTGACCATTGCGCTGTTCCTGCTGGGCACCTCCACCGCGGGCATCGCCTTCTTGCCGGGATACGCCAGCATCGGATTCACGTCCATCGTGCTGCTGTCGGTGTTCCGCTTCGCACAGGGCCTGGCGCTCGGCGGCTCGTGGGACGGGCTGCCTTCGCTGCTGGCGCTCAACGCGCCGCAGAACCGTCGCGGCTGGTACGCCATGCTCGGCCAGCTGGGCGCACCGCTCGGCTTCTTTGTGGCCAGCGCACTTTTTGCCTATCTCTACGGCAGCCTGGCGCTCAAGGATTTTCTCGATTGGGGCTGGCGCTACACCTTCTATGTTGCGTTCGCGATCAACGTGGTGGCGCTCTTCGCGCGCCTGCGGCTGGTGGCCACCGAAGAGTATTCGCGGCTGCTCGAAGAGCGCGAGCTGCAGCCCACCAGCGTGGTCGAGCTGACCCGCTCGCAGGGCGCCAACCTGCTGATCGGCGCGTTTGCCGCGCTGGCTAGCTACGCGCTGTTCCACCTGATCACCGTGTTCCCGCTGTCGTGGATCACGCTGTACTCCGACCAGTCGATCACCGAATTCCTGGTGGTGCAGATGATTGGTGCGGTGTTCTGCGCCGGCGGCATCGTGGCTTCGGGCCTGATTGCCGACCGTGTGGGACGGCGTTTCACGCTGGGCGGGCTGGCCGCGATGATCGCGGTGTTCAGCGGCTTTGCGCCCACGCTCCTCGACGGCGGCCGCATCGGGCAGGACATCTTCATCCTGCTGGGCTTCGTGCTGCTGGGGCTCTCGTATGGCCAGGCGGCTGGTGCGGTGACCTCGAACTTCGAGCCCAAGTACCGCTACACCGGCGCGGCCCTCACGGCCGACCTGGCCTGGCTCATCGGCGCGGCTTTTGCGCCGCTGGTGGCGCTGGGGCTGTCGGCGAATTTCGGGCTGGCTTATGTCAGCGTCTACCTGCTGTCCGGTGCGGTCGGCACGCTGGCGGCCCTGGGCTTGAACCGGGCGCTGGTGCGGGACTGATCTCCATCAGACGCCGGTGTTCGAAAAAGGGGCCGGTCGGCCCCTTTTCTGTTTCAGGCGCCGCAGCGCGTGCTGGCTTAGGATTCGCCTCATGTTCACCGCCGCAATTTTCGACATGGACGGGCTGCTCATCGATTCGGAGCGGCCCATCATGGCCGCCTGGATCGAAGCTGCCCGCACGCTCGACATCGAGCTTTCGCACGCGCAGTACCTGCAATGCGTGGGGCTGGCCATGGGCGAGTCGAAGCAGATCCTTGCGGCGCTGCTCGGCGGCGCGGCTGCCTACCAGCACGCGGCATCGCAAGTGACCGCCGCGCTGCGGCTGCAGCGCGCCGATGGCGACCTTCGGCCGCTCTTCCCCATCAAGCCCGGCGCGGCCGAGTTGCTCACTGCCTTGCGCGGACTCGGCACACGCTGTGCGGTTGCATCGTCGTCCACGCGCGGCCAGATCGCGGCCTGCCTGGGCAGCCTCGACGTGCTCCATCATTTCGAGGCCTTCGCGGGCGGCGACGAGGTGGCACGCGCCAAGCCCGATCCGGCGCTGTACCTGCTTGCGGCGGAGCGCCTGGGTGTGGACCCGGCGGAGTGCGTGGCCTTCGAAGACAGCGAGAACGGCGCGAAGGCGGCGCTGGCGGCGGGCCTCAGGGTCGTCATCGTGCCGGACCTCAAGCACCCGCCGGAGTCGATCATCGGGCAGGCGTTTCATGTGCTCGATTCGCTGCACGACGCCATGGCGCATGTGCCGCTGTGGTTTCCCACGCGGGCGCCGGAGCGCGCTTGACCTGCCGGCTCAGAGCACTTCGTCGCGCAGCTGCGGGAACACCTTCGACACCTTGGCGAGCAGGTAGTCGCCGTAGCGGCCGCTGAAGGCGTGCACATTGGCGCGGTCCCAGCGCTCGGCGCTGTCGTCGCGCGCCTCTGCACCCTGCAGCCCTTCGATGCGCTGCACGCGGGCGTCGAAGTTCGGATCGAAGAACAGCGGAAACGAAAGCCGGTCGCGCCCCGAGGTGTTGCGCTTTACCCGGTGCGGGGTCGATTTGTAGAGCCCGCCCGTCATGCGGTCGAGCATGTCGCCGATGTTGCAGACGAACGATCCGGCGATTGGCGGCGCATCGATCCAGCCGCCTGGCGTGTGCACGGCGAGGCCGCCGACCTCGTCCTGGTGCAGGATGGTGAGCAGGCCGTAGTCGGTGTGCTCGCCCACGCCCCATTGCACGTCCAGGCCTTTGGGCACGGGCTGCGAGGGGTAGTTGAAGAGGCGGAACAAGACCAAGGGATCGGCGGTGTAGCGCTCGGCGAAATACGTGGCGGGCAGGCCCAGGCTCAGCGCGATGCCCTCCATCAACCGATGGCCCAGCCGCGTCACGGCCGCCATGTAGTCGAGGATGGTCTCGCGAAATTCCGGTACGTCGGGAAAAAGGTTGGGGCCGTGCACCGGCGTTCTTGCCTGCACCAGCGGGTGCGTGGCAGGCAGTTCGGTGCCCAGGTACAGGCCTTCCTTCCAATCGGGCCGGCCCGAGGTCAGCTCGCCGCCGAGGGGAAAGTAGCCGCGCCACGCGCGCCCGCCGAGGGCCATGCGCCATTGCATCTTGGTTTCCTCGGGCAACTCGAAGAAGCGGTGGCTCAGCACTTCGAGCCGCTGCACCAGCGCCGCATCGACGCCGTGGCCCGTGGCGTAGAAGAAGCCGTGCGCGCGGCACGCGGCGCCGATCTGCGCGGCCACACGGTCGCGTTCAGGCGCGCCGGCCACGAGCGGCGCGACATCGATCAGCGGAAGAGTCTGAATGTCTGTCATGGGCGTGGAGAGCATGTCATGCGCCGCGCGAGAACGGCGAGCGGATGTCCGAAAGAAACTGCTGGGCGCGGGGGTGCTGCGGCCGGTTGAAAAAGTCGTCGGGCGTGGCGCGCTCGAGCACCTTGCCTTCGTCCATGAACAGTACGCGGTCGGCCACCTCGCGCGCAAAGCCCATCTCATGCGTGACGCAGACCATGGTCATGCCGTCGCGCGTGAGATCGCGCATCACCAGCAGCACCTCGCCCACCATCTCGGGATCGAGCGCACTGGTGGGCTCGTCGAACAGCATCAGCGGCGGCTGCATCGCGAGCGCGCGCGCAATGGCCACGCGCTGCTGCTGGCCGCCCGAAAGTTCGCTGGGCCACGCATTCGCCTTGTGCGCCAGGCCCACGCGCTGCAGCAGTGCCATCGCGCGCTCGTCGGCCTCCTTGCGCGTAAGGCCGCGCAGTTGCATCGGCGCCATCGTGCAGTTCTGCAGCACCGTGAGATGCGGAAACAGGTTGAACTGTTGGAACACGAAGCCGATGCGCGAGCGGAACGCATTCACGTCGGTGCCCGGCGCATGGATGTCCTTGCCTTCGATGAAGATGCGGCCCGACTGGATCGGCTCCAGCCGGTTGAAGGTGCGGATCAGCGTCGACTTGCCCGAACCCGAGGGCCCGCACACCACCACCACTTCGCCCTTGTGGATGGTCTCGCTGATGTCGACCAGGGCGTGATAGCTGCCATACCACTTGTTGACGTTCTGAAGTTCGATCATGCGGACACCTTGGGAGCCGTGGCGGGGTCGGCCACGGACATGCCGCGACGCGCGAGGCGACGCTCCAGCCAGTAGGCGAAGCGCGACAGCCCGAAGCAGAGAATGAAATAGGTCCCGCCCAGGATCAGGTAGATCTGGGCCGGCTTGGTGAACACCTGCGTGTTGATCTGCGTGGCGATGAACGACACCTCGGCAAGGCCGATGATGTAGCCGAGCGACGTTTCCTTGATGGTGGAGACGAACTGGTTCACCAGCGAGGGCAGCATGCTGCGCAGGGCCTGCGGCAGCACCACCAGCCGCATCGCGCGGCCGTAGCCCAAGCCCAGCGCACGCGCGGTTTCCATCTGCCCGCGCGGCAGGCCCTGGATGCCGGCGCGCACGATCTCGGCCAGGTAGGCCGCATCGAAGATCACGAGTGCGATCAGCATGGTGGTGAACTGGTCGGTCTTCACGCCCGTCACGCTGGGCAGGAAGAAGTAGGCCCAGAAGATCACCATCAGCAATGGCAGCCCGCGCACGACGAAGACGAAGCCCGTCACCGGCCAGCGCAGCCAGCGCCAAGGGCTCACGCGTGCCAGGCCAAGCACAATGCCCAGCGGCAGCGCGAGCACCAGGCCGCACGACGCGAGCAGCAGCGTGAGCACCAGCCCGCCGAGCGGCCCGTTCGGGTACTGCCCGATGAGGAAGTACACCCAGTAGTCGTTGATGATCTCGAGCATCTGGTCGGCCGCTCTAGATGGTTCTTACCGGAAAGCGGTGGTGGTACCAGGTGGCCAGCCCGGTGATGGCGAGCGACACCGTCAGGTACGCCGCGCTCGCGAACGCGAACGACTCGAAGCTGCGGAAGGTTGCGCTCTCGACCTGCCCGGCCTGGTACATCAGCTCGGCCACGCCGATCACCGTGGCAATCGATGTGTTCTTCCAGAGGCTCAGCGTTTGCGAGATGAGCGGCGGCACCGTCACCCGAAGCGCTTGCGGCAGCACCACCCGGCGCATGGTGTCCATGAAGCCGAAGCCCAGCGCGCGGCCGGCCTCGAACTGCACCGCGGGAATCGCGCGGATGCCGCTGCGGATGTCTTCCGCCATGAAGGCGGCGGTGTAGAGCGCCAGCGCGATGATCGCGCTGTAGGCCTCGATATGGCCCGCGTACAGCCACTGCTTGATGCCTTCGGGCAGCAGCTCGGGCGCGCCGAAGTACCAGAACAGCATGTGCGCGAGCAGCGGAATGTTGCGGATCGACTCTACATACGCAAAGCCGAGCCAGCGCAGGGGCGCGACGGGCGAGAGGCGGAGCAGCGCCACCACCAATGCGATGGGCAGGGCGAGCAGCAAAGAGGCCGCCAGCAACTGCAGCGAGAGCAGCAAGCCCGCGACCAGCATGTCGTGGTACTGGCCGGTGAGCAGCAGCGAATAGTCGAACAGGGGCATGAGGGGCGACAGTATCACCGCCGCAATGGGATTTGCTCCCTCCCCGCTGGGGAGGGTCGGGGTGGGGGCACGACGGCGCTGAATGCGTCGCGCCTGTGCGAAAGCTGTCAGCCCCCATCCCTGCCTTCCCCCAAAGGGGGAAGGAGAAAGACCCGAAGTCAGTCGATCTTGTCGCTCTCGAACTTGAAGTCCCGCGTCTGGAAGCCCGACGCCGTGTTCGGCCCATACCACTTGACGAAGATCTTCTGCGCTTCGCCCGACTTCTCCAGTTCGCGCAGCGTGTCGTCCACCACCGCCTTCAGGCCGCTCTCGCCCTTCTTGATGCCGATGGCCAGCGCCTCGGTGCTCAGGTTCTGCTTGAGCACCACGTACTTGGCCTTCTGCGGGCCGAGCTTGGCGTAGCTGCGCAGCAGCGCGGCCTCGTCGTCCACATAGCCCACGCCCTTGCCCTGCTGCAGCGCCTGGAAGGCCTGCTGGCTGGTGTCGAAGGTCACCACTTCGGCCGTGGGCACGGCCTTGCGGATGTTCGGCTCCTGCGTGCCGCCGCGAATCGTCAGCACCTTCTTGCCGGCGAGCTGCGGCACGTCGGTAATGCCGCTGTCCTTCTTCACGATGGCCTTCTGGCCGGTGACGAAGGTGGTGAGAGAAAAGTCGATCTGCGCCTCGCGCTCCTTGTTGTGCGTGAGGCCCGCAGCCACCAGGTCGACGTGGCCCTGCTGCAGCTCAGGGATGCGCGCGGCCACGGCGATCTGCTTGAGCACCGGCTTGACGCCGATCTTCTTGGCGATGGCGTTCACCAGGTCGACTTCGTAGCCGACGATCTGGCGCGTCTTGGGGTCGATGAAGGTGGCGGGTTCGTCGGTGCCGAGCACGCCGACCACGAGTTCGCCTTTTTTCTTGATGTCGGCAAGCTGGTCCGCATGGGCGGTAACGCCCGTCAGCAGGGCGGAGGCGGCGAGGGCCGCGGCAATGAGGTTCAAGCGCATGTTCTTCTCCTTGGAAAACAGGACGGGACCATATCAATAAAACCGTGGATTATTAAATCCTCAATCGACATATACATATGGGTGCCCGAATGGTCCTGATGCCGGTACTGGAATCGCGAGAATTCAGCCGGCGTGCGGGCCTGGGAGGCTGCTGGAGGGATACTCCCGCCATGCAGATTCACGAAAAGCCCCCCGTCGACACCCCGTTCGAATGGATCGGCGGCGAACCCAAGGTGCAGGCGCTGGTCGACCGCTTCTACGACCTGATGGAGCTCGAACCGGCCTATGCACAGCTGCGCGCGGTGCACGGCATCAGCCTGGACAACGCGCGACAGCGCCTCTTCTGGTTCCTGTGCGGCTGGCTCGGCGGCCCGCAGCACTACACCGACCGCTTCGGCCATCCGATGCTGCGTGCGCGCCATTTGCCGCAGAGCATTGGCGGGCACAGCATCGGCATCAAGGAGCGCGACCAGTGGCTGGCCTGCATGGACCAGGCGATGGGTGAAACCGGCGTGCCCGAGGGGTTGCGCGCCAGGCTGCGCGATTCGTTCTTCCAGACAGCGGACTGGATGCGAAACCGCGGCGAGCAATAAGACAGACAACGACTCCGAAAGAGACTCTCTTCAATGAATTCAATCGTCATCATCGGCGGCGGCCATGCCGCGGCCCAGCTTTGCGCGGGCCTGGCTGAAGCCGGGCAGGGCGCGCGCGTGCACCTGGTTTGCGAGGAAGCCTGCGAGCCGTACCACCGGCCGCCGCTTTCCAAGGCTTTTCTCAAGAGCGCCGAGGAGACCAGGCAGCCGCACAAGGCCGCCGACTGGTACCGCGAAGCCGGCATCACGCTGCACTTGGGCGATGCGGCCGTTGCCATCGACCGCGAGGCGCACACGGTCACGCTGCGTTCGGGCGCTGTCCTGCCATGGGAGCGGCTGGTGCTGGCCACCGGCACCCGTGCACGCCAGATGCCCGACCTGAAACCGGGCCTTGAAAACGTCGCAACCCTGCGCGCCGCCGACGAGGCGCATCGCCTGCGCGAGCGGCTGACTGAAGCCCAGCAGGTCACGGTGCTGGGCGGCGGCTTCATCGGGCTCGAAGTGGCGGCCACCGCCAATGCGCTCGGCAAGCGTGTGCAGGTGATCGAAAGCGCGCCGCGCCTCCTGGGCCGCGCCGTGTCGCCCGAGCTGTCGGCGCATGTGCTCGCGACGCATCGCACGGCGGGCATCGACATCGTGCTTGGTGCGCGTACCGGTGCGTTCGAGGTCGAAGGCGATCGGCTGCTGTCCATTCAGGTCAACGGCGCGAAGCAGCCGGTGGACCTGCTGCTGCTCGGCATCGGGGCTGTGCCCGAGACCGCATTGGCGCAGGCCGCGGGCATCGAGTGCGCGGACGGCATTGTGGTCGACAGCCACATGCAGACCAGCGCGGCCGACGTGCTCGCAGTGGGCGATTGCACGCGCTTCCCTGATCGGCGCGCAGGCCGCGCGCTGCGGCTCGAGTCGGTGCAGAACGCGAACGACCAGGCACGCACGGCCGTGGCCACGTTGACCGGCGCCGCTCGGCCGCATGACGTGGTGCCGTGGTTCTGGTCTGACCAGGGCGGCTTGCGGCTGCAGATGGTCGGCCTGATGCCGGCCGAAGGCACGCCGGGGCTGGCAAGCGTGCGGCGCGCCGGGCCCAAGCCCGATGCGTTCTCGCTGTTCCACTATGTGGATGGACAGCTGGTGTGCGTCGAATCAGTCAATGCGCCGGTCGATCACATGATGTGCCGCAAGCTGCTCGAAGCAGGGCGCAATCCGGATGCAGCGGCGGTGGCGGATGCGTCTGTTCCGCTGAAGAATCACTTGGCGTAAGCCGCCGGGCAATTCAGCCTCAGCGCCGCGCTGGCGCTAAAAGCACCACCAGCGCGCCTGCGCCGCCCTCCGCGGGCTTGGCCTGCACGAAGGCCAGCACCTCGTTCTTCTGGATGAGCCAGCGCTGCGCCTTGGTCTTGAGCACCGGCTGCTTGCCGGGCGATCCCAGCCCCTTGCCGTGCACCACGCGCACGCAGCGCAGGCCCTGCTTGTAGGCGTTGCGAATGAACCCGCCGAGCGCCTCGCGCGCTTCATCGCTGCGCAGCCCGTGCAGGTCGATTTGCGCCTGAATGCTCCAGTCGCCCTTGCGCAGCCGCGCGGTCACGTCGGTGCCGATGCCCGGCCGGCGAAAGCTCATGGCGTCGTCGACGTCGAGCAGGGTGGTTACGTCGAACTCGTCGGAAAGCGATTCGCGCAGCACGCGCTGTTCGTCGAGCTGGTGCTGCACGGGGATGGGCGCGGGCGGCTCCGGCGCGAGCGGCACCACGGCCGCCTTGCGGCGAAGCGGCTCCGTAGCGCCGATGGCGCGCGTGAACAGGTCTTTTTCGGCCGCGCGCTTGCGCTCGGCCGCGGCCTTGGCGGCTGCCGCAGCCGCTTCGCGCTCGCGGGTTTCGGCCAGCGCGCGCTGCACCTGCTTCAGGTCGGCCAAGTTCTTGATGGGCGGTGTGCGCGAAGCCATCAGAGCAGCCCTTTCTCGGCCATTGAAAAGCTCTGGCCGGCGCTGACGATCACGTGGTCGAGCACGCGCACGTCGATCAATGAAAGCGCCGCCCTGAGCGTTTGCGTCAGGGATTCGTCGGCGCGCGAGGGCTCGATGCTGCCGCTCGGGTGGTTGTGCGAAAGCACCACGGCCGCGGCGTTGTGGTGCAGCGCGCGCATGACCACCTCGCGTGGGTAGACGCTCGTTTGCGCGAGCGTTCCGCGAAACAGTTCTTCGAGCACGATCAGCCGGTGCTGCGCATCGAGAAACAGCACCGCAAATACCTCGTACGGGCGCGAGCCGATGTGCATCTGCAGGTATTCCTTCACGGCCCCGGGCGAATCGAAAACCGCACGCTCCTTCAGCCGCTCAGCCATGGCGCGGCGTGCCAGTTCGAGCACCGCAATGAGCTCGGCGCGCTTGGCATCGCCGCCCATGCCCTTGATCACCTTCAGGTCGTCGGCGCCCGCCTGCAACAGCCCCGAAAGGCCGCCGAAGTGGTCGAGCAGTTCCTGGGCCAGCTGGAGCACGTTTTTTCCGGCAACGCCCGTGCGCAGCAGCAACGCCAGCAGTTCGGCGTCGGCCAGCGCGGCGGCACCTCGCGCGATGAGCTTTTCGCGCGGGCGGGCGTGGACGGGGAGATCCTTGAATGCCATTGAAAACCTGGGTGAAACCTTGAAAGAGCAGGCGGAAGCCCCGGCTCCTTAAAATGCAGTCCAGTTTATCGGGACACCCACCTTGTCTTTGCCTATCTCCGCTGCACCCATGTCCCACGTCGTGACTTCCGGCTCGTTCCTTACCCTGCATTACCGGCTGGCCGGTCCGGCGGGCGACATCATCAACACTTTCGCCGACAAGCCCGCCACCCTGTCGCTGGGCACCGGCGAGCTTTCGCCCGCCATGGAGCAGCGGCTCATGGGCCTGGAAGAGGGCACGCACGCCACCTTCGAGCTGCCCGCCGGCGAGGCTTTTGGCGAGCGCAACCCCGAAATGCAGCAATGGGTGGCCAGGAAGCTGCTGGCCCAGATGGGCGACCCCGACGAGCAATATGCGGTCGGCGACGTGGTGCAGTTCCCCACGCCCGACGGCTCGGGCAGCTACGCCGGCGCGGTGGTCGAATCGAACGAAACCGCGGTGCGCTTCGACTTCAATCACCCGCTGGCCGGGCAGCCCGTGACCTTCGAGGTGCGGCTGATCGGAGTTCTATGAACAAGGGCCTCGAAGAAGTCGTTCTTGCCGAGCCGCGCGGCTTTTGCGCCGGCGTGGACCGCGCCATTGAAATCGTCGAGCGCGCTCTGGCCAAGTTTGGCGCGCCCATCTACGTGCGCCACGAGATCGTGCACAACACCTATGTGGTGAACGAGCTCAAGGCCAAGGGTGCCATCTTCATCGAAGACTTGGCCGACGTGCCGCCCGGCGCGACGCTGGTGTTCAGCGCCCATGGCGTGAGCAAGGCGGTGCAGCAAGAGGCGCGCGACCGCGGCTTCGACGTTTTCGACGCCACCTGCCCGCTGGTGACCAAGGTGCACGTCGAGGTGGCCAAGCTCGCCAAGGAAGGCTACGAGTTCATCATGATCGGCCACAAGGGGCACCCCGAGGTCGAAGGCACCATGGGCCAGCTCTCGAGCGGCATTCACCTGGTCGAAGACGTGGAAGACGTGGCAACGGTGTCGCCCGCGCAGACCGAAAAACTTGCCGTCGTGACGCAGACCACGCTCAGCGTGGACGACGCCGCCGAAATCGCGGCTGCCGTGTGCGCGCGCTTTCCGATGGTGCGCGAGCCCAAGCAGCAAGACATCTGCTACGCCACGCAAAATCGGCAAGACGCGGTGAAGATACTGAGCCCCCAGGTCGACTTGGTGATCGTGGTCGGCAGCCCCACCAGCTCCAACAGCAACCGGCTGCGCGAACTGGCACAGCGCCTCGGCACCGAAAGCTACATGGTCGATTCGGCCGAAGAGCTCAAGCCGGAATGGTTCGAGGGCAAGACCCGGGTAGGCCTCACGGCCGGCGCCTCGGCCCCCGAAGTGCTGGTGCGCGAGGTGATCGAACGCGTGAGGGCGCTCGGCGCGGTGTCGGTCCGCAAGATGGACGGCATCGAGGAAACCATCAAGTTTCCGCTCCCCAAGGGCCTCAAGCTCGACGACATTCCTCCCCGGGACACATCTCTTGAACAATCAAACGACCAACTGGCGCCTTGAAACCGAGAGCGCCTCCCGCAGGCTGCGCGAGGGTGCCGCCCACTTTCTGCGCGAAACCCCGCTCTGGAAGCTGCCGGCCTCCACTTTCGGCATCGAGGTGCCGGGTGTGGAGGTGTGGCTCAAGCTCGAGCACATGCAGGTGAGCGGCAGCTTCAAGGCGCGCGGCATGATGAACCGCCTGCTGGCCAACGGCATTCCCGAAAGCGGCGTGGTCGTAGCGTCCGGCGGCAATGCCGGCATCGCGACCGCGGCGGCGGCCAAGGCGCTGGGCGTGCGCTGCCAGGTGTTCCTGCCCGGCGTCTCGCCCGAAGCCAAGCGCGCCCGGCTGCGTGCGCTGGGTGCCGAGGTGGTCGTCGTCGGCGAGCTGTACCCAGACGCGCTGGCCGCCTGCCTCGTGCGCCAGAAGGAAAGCGGCGCCTTGCTCACCCATGCCTACGACCAGCCCGAAGTCGTGGCCGGCGCAGGCACGCTGGGCGTCGAAATCGAAGCGCAGGGCGGCCTGCCAGATTCAGTGTTGGTGAGCGTGGGCGGCGGCGGCCTGATCGGCGGCCTGGCCGGCTGGTTCGAACAGCGCGCCCGCGTGGTGGCGTTGGAGCCCGAAAAAGCGCCGACGCTGTTCCGCGCCCGCCAGGCCGGCGAGCCAGTCGACGTCGATGTGGGTGGCATTGCCGCCGATTCGCTCGGCGCGCGGCGCATTGGCGCCATTTCCTGGGAAATTACCCAGAAATACGTGCAGGACGCGCTGCTGCTGTCCGACGAGTCCATCCGCGCCGCCCAGCAGTGGCTGTGGAAGGAGCTGAAGCTGGCCGTGGAACCCGCCGCCGCGCTGCCGTTGGCGGCGCTGCAAACCGGCGCCTACGTACCGCGCGAGGGCGAGAAGGTGTGCCTGATCGTCTGCGGCGCCAATGTCGATGCGGCTACGGTCGGCTGACGGCGCAGCTCCGGCTTACTTCTCGCAGTTCACCATCCACGACACCCCGAACTTGTCGGTGAGCATGCCGAAGCCGACGGCCCAGAACTGCGGGCCGTAGGGCATCGTGACCTCGCCGCCCTCGGCCAGCGCTTCGAAGAGCTTCTTTCCTTCGTCCACGTTGTCGCCCTGCACCGAGAGCGAAAACCCCTTGTAGCCTTCGAACGCCATGCCCGGCGGCATGTCGGAAGCCATCAGCTGGTGGCCGCGGGCTTCCAGCGTGGCGTGCATGATCTTGCCCTTGTAGGCACCGGGCGTTTCAGCGCCCATGGGGCTTTCGCCGAAGGTCATGCTGAAGATGACCTTGCCGCCCAGCGCCTTCGCGTAGAAGGCCAGTGCTTCGGCGGCGTTGCCGTTGAATGTCAGATAGGCTTGCATTGTTGTTTCCCCTTTGGTTGTTGAGGCCGAGATACTACGCCCGCCTAAAATCGTTGCATGCTCGACATCACCCTGCTCCGCAAAGATTTGGCCTCCGCTGTGGCCGGCCTCGAAAAACGCAAGAAGAACCAGCCCTACCTCGACGTGTCGGCGTTCACCGCGCTCGAGGCCGAGCGCAAGACGCTGCAAACCCGCACCGAGGAAATCCAGGCCCGCCGCAACACGTTGAACAAGCAGATCGGCCCGCTCAAGGCCAAGGGCGAATCGGTCGATGCGCTGATGGCCGAGGTCAACGCGCTCAAGGCCGAGCAGGAATCGCAGTCCAGCCGCCTGGAAGAAATCCAGCCCGAACTGCACGCCTTGCTGCTGGCCGTGCCCAACCTGCCGCACGCCAGCGTGCCGGTCGGCGAAGACGAAACCGGCAATGTCGAAATGCGCCGCTGGAGCCCCCACGGCGGAGCCGGTGCCAATGCCACGCCGCTGGCCTTCACGCCAAAAGACCATGTGGACCTGGGCGCGCCGCTGGGGCTCGACTTTGAAATGGGCGCCAAGCTCTCGGGCTCGCGCTTCTCCGTAATGAAGGGGCCGATTGCCCGGCTGCACCGCGCGCTCGCGCAGTTCATGCTCGATACCCAGACCGAGAAGCACGGCTACACCGAGTGCTACGTGCCCTACATCGTCAACGCGGCCACGCTCAGCGGCACCGGCCAGCTGCCCAAGTTCGAAGGCGACCTGTTCGCGGCCAAGAAGGGCGGGCAGGACGGCGAGCCCGCGCCCGACCATTCGGCGCTCTATCTCATTCCCACCAGCGAAGTGCCGCTGACCAACTTCGTACGAGAAGAAGTCGTGCCCGAGGCGCAGCTGCCAATCAAGCTCACCGCCCACACGCCGTGCTTCCGCTCCGAAGCCGGCAGCGCCGGCCGCGACACGCGCGGCATGATCCGCCAGCACCAGTTCGACAAGGTCGAAATGGTGCAGATCGTCCACCCCGAAAAGAGCTACGACGCGCTCGAGCAGATGACCGGCCACGCCGAAACCGTGCTTCAGGCGCTGGAACTGCCGTACCGCGTGGTGCTGCTGTGCACCGGCGACATGGGCTTCACCGCCGCCAAGACCTATGACCTCGAGGTGTGGCTGCCGGCGCAGAACACTTATCGCGAGATCAGCTCGGTTTCGAACTGCGAAGCCTTCCAGGCCCGCCGCCTGCAAGCCCGTTTCAAGAACGCGCAGGGCAAGAACGAACTCGTCCACACGCTCAACGGCTCCGGCTTGGCCGTGGGCCGCACGCTGGTCGCGGTGCTGGAAAACCACCAGAACGAAGACGGCTCGATCAACGTGCCTGCCGCGCTGCGGCCCTACCTGGGCGGGCTGGAAGTGTTGCGCGCCTGACGCGCCCGGGGCTTTAAACCCCCGTTTTTGTCTGCTAGAATCGCAGGCTCGACAGCACCGGAGAGGTGGCAGAGTGGTCGAATGTACCTGACTCGAAATCAGGCGTACTAGCGATAGTACCGAGGGTTCGAATCCCTCCCTCTCCTCCAGTAAAAGAGCGCCTTTTGAGGCGCTTTTTTATTTCTGCCATCCTTTCGGCTTACAGGAAGTTTTGCACAACATCCTTAGCTTTCGCCAAGCTGCTCGATACACCCGGAATCTCGCTTCTTCGGGCAGTCATAATGATCGGCCATTCAGTTATCGAGTTCGCATTTTCGAGTGGGTCTGCAATGTATCTATCTTGAATAAAATAGTTAATAGGCAGTCGGTGTCTCGCGTTCTGTAAATAGTAGTGGCGAAGCGCAAAATGATTCGTGACTTGTTGATGCCGCCGTAAAAGATTCTATCTGAGCATCGGCGTTAACTAAAAATGTATCCGAGGCCAGCGTTAGTTAGAACCTGGTTTTTCGTAAAACTAGTTTTAAAATTCTTTCAAGATGGCCGAGTCTAATAATTCGCACTCTCAAGATGCGCAACATGTGTCGAGCGGCAATATTAACGCCGCTGATGAATTGTCGCGCACTCTACAAACGCAACAGTATGTCATTGAATTGCAAACTGCGTTAGAGAGGGAAATTGGCATGCGTGAGAGCGCTCAGCGGGCTCTGCAATTGAAAAAGCAGCAATGGGAAGAAAGTCTTGACGATCTTCGCACTCATTTTGAAAGATCAAGTGCCACCCAGGCGAACTCTTTGAACCTGTTAAGGGAGCGCGAAAGAGAGTTGGATCAACAATTGAGCGCCTGTAATGAACAATTGGCAGCCGTACTGTGTTCGACAAGCTGGAGGCTCACTGCTCCCCTTCGTGTCTTGGCTCGCATCTTTCCGGTGGGATTGCGCTCGAAGATCGGCAACATTTTTCGATCACACTCCTGAGTCTGTTGCAGTGAACTTGAAGTTGGAAAATAAGCCTTTGTTCGTTCTATGACTAAGTTCTCTCGGCTCGCCAAATCGGAAGAGAGCGCAAGTCCTCACCTTCCTCAGTTTTCACGTTCGCT
This sequence comes from Variovorax sp. S12S4, assembly GCF_023195515.1. NCBI lineage: Bacteria > Pseudomonadati > Pseudomonadota > Betaproteobacteria > Burkholderiales > Comamonadaceae > Variovorax > Variovorax sp. S12S4. The sequence continues at coordinate 557,337 of NZ_JALPKR020000002.1, read as the reverse complement.
GGCGGAAAAATCTTCTCGAAGGCTAGCAGCGATGCCGCTGTTTTCTGACAAGGAATACCGTGAAATGCATCCGGGTGCAGCTGATGGCCTCGGCGTCGACACCTTCTACCACGCGCTTTGCTATGGTGCTCCGCAAGGAGGACCTCTATTCAAATCCGAGCAGATCGCGCGTTCGCTGGCAAGTGCATCCGGTTCGTCAATCGATGAACCGTTACCCGCCGCTTCGGTTCTGTCGTCATTCGAAGATCGCGCCGGGACATTCAGAGCGCAATATCCCCACGCATCGATCTACGTAAGTTCGTTAGGCAATACGTTCATGAAGGAAATTGCCGGAGATCTCGCACTTGATCTTCGGCGCGCCGGCCTGGATGTTGTCATACGAGATGAGAACTCGGATATAGCCAGCATGCCGCCCCTGAGTATCGTGGTAGCTCCTCACGAATTCTTTACTCTGGGTGCCGGGAAAGAGTGGATGAGAGATGCCGTGGTCTCGGCCTCATTCATCTACAACACCGAACAGCTGCATACCCCCTGGTTTGCAAAGGCAATGCCCACAATCTTGGCATCTCAGGGCGTGTTTGATATTTCACCACAGGCTGCCCATCTGTTCGGGGAAGCGGGAATACCTGCCATGCACCTTGAACCTGGTGCGACACTACAGACTCGCTGGCTCGAGGATGTGGATATGGATCATCCGCTCTTCGACGCACTCCCAACGAATGCCAAGGGCCAAATTTTCGATCCGGGTGCATGGGTGGGGCGCCCAATCGATGTTTCTTTTTTGGAAGCGAAAGCGCGCGGAGAGAGTCTTTTTTGGCCGTAATGCTGCTACCTTTGCAAAGCTGTCGTCATTTATCTACTACCGTCGACAATGGCATGGGCCGATTCTTGACTATACAGAAGGCAGGTCGTTGACCCGTCTAGCCGGTCATGTCGCAGGCCATTCGAAAATCAGTCTTAACATTCATCGTGACGAATTTCCCTATTTCGAATGGCATCGAATGGTGAGGCAAGGCATGGCATCTGGAGCGCTTGTCGTCACCGATCCATGTTTGCCTCATCCGCATCTTCGGCCTGGGGAGCATTTTTTTGAGGAAGAAGCTCGCCACATTCCCAATCTGCTGGAATGGCTGATCTTCGATGTCGATGGGCAGCGCGATGCACAGAGGGTATTGAAGAACACGGCCGACCTTCTGTCGAGCAATGAAGCGGACTTCGTTCGAACCGACGCCATCCTTTCGTTTCTTTCCAAGCAACTGGGTGGAACCGAGCCATGAGTGCGCGAACATCGCCGCGCCTTGTGCCTTTTGAGGTCATATTCGAAAAAACCAATCGAACGTGGCCAGCCAAGGACGGGATCACAGTTGCTGTAAGTCTGTTCAACTACGCCCAATTTGTAGTTGAGTGCCTGGATTCGATTGCCCGGCAAACGCATTCGCCGCTCGATTTGATCGTCGTGGATGATCACTCCAAGAAGGACGACTCAGTCGCGGTGGCTCGACACTGGATGGAGCAGAACAGCCACCGATTCGACCGGATTTCGCTGCTTCGGCATACGCGTAACCAAGGGTTGGCGGAGGCTCGGAACACTGCGTTTGAGCACGCGCGGACGGATCCTGTATTCGTTATCGACGCCGACAACCAGATCTACCCTCGCGCGCTTGCCCGCTTGTTCGGAGCAATCGAACACCGAGAATTCGATGCCGCATACACTCAGATCGAGTTGTTTGGCGATCAAAGTGGCCTCGGGTATGCAGATGTCTGGAGCAAGAGCTTTTTTCGGTCCGGCAATTATGTCGATGCTATGGCGCTGATCTCCAAGCGCTCGTGGCGCCAAGTCGGCGGGTACACCCACATCGAGGGCGGTTGGGAGGATTTCGACTTCTGGTGCAAGTTTGTCGACCAGGGAATGCGGGCCCTGTATGTGCCGGAAATTCTCTGCAGATATCGGGTCCATGGCACTTCGATGCTGCGCACCGACACTGTCGGCGCGACTGCCAGGCTCAAAATCGAACTCACCATGCGCCATCCTTGGCTTCATCTCAGGTGACTGCCGCATTGGAGACGAATGCCTTTGACCTATGCCTCGGCTTGGTCAGCGAATGTGGGCGAGAAGAAGCTGATCGCTCCTCTTATTCCTTTCCCCGAATTCGCTAGTTCTCGAAGTGAGTGGGTTCTGATTGCGCGAAGCTGATTTGCGTAAGGCCGTTAAGATCGCCACCTCTTCATGCCCGGCATGCTGAGGGATTTCCTGTAGTCGAATAAAGAGGGGGCGAAGCGCCAATGGCCAATGCGTCGATCGCAAGCGTGACACCGGTCCCGGCTTCGGCTGACGAGGCCGAATCGTGGGTGCGCGGCGAGCTGATCCGCAGCCTGATGCGCTCCGCGCGCGGCTCCTACATCGTGTCGGCGGCGCTCATGCCGTTGATGGTCGGCCTGAACTGGAGCTACGTGCCCCACTGGGAGCTGCTCACGTGGCTTGCCTTCGGCTTCGCTGCCACGGGTTTCCGCGCGTGGGGGGCCAGGGTCTATGCGGTGCGCTACGCCGGCCGGAGCGCTGCGGCGCAGCTGCAGTTCACCGAGCGGTACGGCTTCGTGTGGAGCACCAGCGCCATCGTGTGGGGCGCGTCGATCCTGCTGTTCTTCGAGCGCACGCCGCAGGTCAACCAGTTCATGAGCTGGCTCATTGTGGCCGGCGTGGGCACGTTCCCGCTCAACGGGCTGGCGCTGCACCCGCCGCTGCTCAAGCGCTACGTCAACACGCTGTTCATCACCATGCTCGGAGCGGTGCTGATCCGGCTGGTAAGCATCAACATCGTGGAGCCGCATTTCCAGTACGGCTTTTTGATGCCGATCCTGCCGATCCTGCATTGGTTCTTGCTGCTGCGGGCCGGCCGCCATATTCACGAGACGGCGCGCAACAGCCTGGAGCTGCTGTTTCACAACCACATCCTGATCAAGTCGCTCACGCAGCAGCGGCAGGCCGCGGTGGCTGCCGTGGCCATGAAGAACCGCTTTCTCGCGAGCGCTGCGCACGACATGCGCCAGCCGGTATTGGCGCTGTCGCTCTACGCCGACTGGCTGCGCAACGAGCCCGAACTGGTGCTGGAACTCGCGCCCAAGATCGTTCGCGCCACGCACGCGGTGAATGCGCTGTTCGATTCGATGTTCGACCTGGCGCGCATCGATTCAGGCCAGGTGCGGCTGCACATCGAGCGTGTGGATGTGGCAGAACTTCTGCACGACCTCGAGCTGCAGTACCGCCCGGTTGCCGAAAGCCGGGGGCTCGATTTCCGCGTGCACGTGACGGAAGGCAGCTTCCTGACCGACCCCATCCGCGTTCGCCGCATGATCGGCAACCTGCTTGCAAACGCCATCAAGTACACCTCCGACGGCGGCGTGCTGCTCGCCTCGCGGCAAACGCGCGAAGGCATGCGCATCGAGGTGTGGGACACCGGCATCGGCATTGCCCCCGAACACCTGCGCGACGTGTTCCTGGAGTTCTACAAGGTGGCCGACCATGCCGGCACATCCGACGGCTTCGGCCTCGGCCTGGCCATCGTCGCCCGGCTCTCCCACGTGCTCGGCCACCCCGTCAGCGTGCGCTCCCGCCTCGGCAGCGGCAGCGTGTTCCGCGTTGCGCTGCACGATGCCGACGAAGCCGTAGCCCAAGCCCGCGTCAGCGCCTCCGGCGGCGGCTGACCGACCGGCCTGCAGCCATAAAAAAACCGCGCCCAGCGCGGTTTTCAGCAGTCAACAAATTCGCCCTAGTCCCCTTCCAGAAACACCGAGGAACCGGCTTTGCCGGGCCTCTGGTGTTGCCCCCGGTAGGGGTTGGCGTAGCGACACGAAGTGCGCGCAGACTGGGGGAGCCTCAGTTACTCGAAATCAGCCCGTTGGTCCGCGCGTAGTGCAGGGCCTGCGTGCGGCTCTTCACGCCCAGGCGGCGGAACAGGCGCCACAGGTGCACCTTCACCGTGTGTTCGCTGATCTCCAGGTCGGTGGCGATGTCGCGGTTGCTCATGCCCTTGTCGAGCATGGCGATCAGCTGCGTCTGGCGCTTCGACAGCTTGCTGTTGTTGGCCAGCGCGGGCTCGTCCGCTTCTTCCGAGCCGGCCATCAAGAGGCCGCGCAGCACGGCGGCCAGTTCGGCCGAGCTGGCCGACTTCTCGATGTAGGTGTCGGCGCCCGCTTCGATGCAAGCGTCTTCCATGTCCGCAGCCGGTGCCGCCGAATAAACGGCGATCGGCACGTTGGGGTAGACCTGCTTGACCGCGACCACGCCCGAAACGCCGTTGGTGTCGGGCAGCTTCAGGTCGAGGCAGAAAAGGGTCGGCGCGCCGCGCTGCTGAACCGAGCTCGCGAGCTTGTCCAGCCGCTCGAGCTCGACGATGTTTTCGGCCGGCCGCAGGCGCCGCAACACCATCACGATGGCGTCGCGCATCAGGGGATGGTCGTCGATGACATAAATGCTCATGTTTTCTTCCTTTGTGATCGCCCGTCTACTCTCGTCTGTCCCCGGCGGGTGAGCCGATGGACATATGCCGGATCAACTTCCGCTGGTCGCGGTCGTTGCCTCCGCCAGTGCTTCCAGCGCCGCATTCGCGGCGCTCAATTCTTCCGTGCCGACCGGCTCCAACTGGTCGGCGAGCGCGGTCAATGCCGCGCCGCGCTGTTGCTGCAGGGCGGCAATTGCGCGCCCGGCTTCCTGCGGCGACGCGAAACCACGGCTTTGCAGCAGCGCAGCGCCGTTCGCATCGAGCAGTTTGAAATAGAACAGCCCGTCGCGCTCGCGGTACTGCTTGAAACTCGGCTTGGCGACCTTGGCCGCCTTGCGCGCGCCGCCCTTGTCCCGGCCCGCCGCAAGGTTGCGCAGCCCCACCGCATGACGCAGTTCGGTCATGAAGGGGCGCGAGAGCTTGCGGGCCTTTTCGGCGCCGATGAGCAGAATGCGCTCGATCTCCGCCGGGTTGTTCATCAGTTCGTCGTAGCGGGCGCGCAGCGGTGCCACTTCGCGGTCGATGCGCTCGAACAGCATCTGCTTGGCGTCGCCCCAGCCGATGCCTTCGACGTACGCCTTGCGGAGCGTCTCGGTTTCTTCGGCGCTGGCAAAGGCCTGGTAGATCTGGAACAGCGCAGAGCCTTCGGTGTCCTTGGGCTCGCCGGGCGCGCGCGAGTCGGTGACGATGCTCGAAATCTGCTTTTGCAGCTGGCCGCGCGGCGCAAACAGCGGAATGGTGTTGCCGTAGCTCTTGCTCATCTTGCGGCCGTCCAGGCCGGGCAGGGTGGCGACGGCATCGTCGATCTCGGCGTCGGGCAGCGTGAAGTGCTCGCCGTACTGGTGGTTGAAGCGCTGCGCCATGTCGCGCGCCATTTCAATGTGCTGCACCTGATCGCGGCCCACGGGCACCTTGTGCGCGTTGAACATCAAGATATCGGCGCCCATCAGCACCGGGTACATGAACAGGCCCGCAGTCACGTCGGAATCCGGGTCTTCGCCCTTGGCCACGTTCTTGTCGAGCTGCGCCTTGTAGGCATGGGCGCGATTGAGCACACCCTTGCCGGTCACGCAGGTCAGAAACCAGGTGAGCTCGGTAATTTCGGCGATGTCCGACTGGCGGTAGAAGGTCACGCGCTCGGGGTCGAGCCCGCAAGCCAGCCAGCTGGCCGCAATTTCGAGCGTGGAGCGCTGGATGAGCGCCGGCTCCTGCACCTTGATGAGCGCGTGGTAGTCGGCCAGGAAGAAGAAGCTCTCCACGCCCGGCGCCACGCTCTGCCGCACCGAATGGCGGATCGAGCCGACGTAGTTGCCGAGGTGCGGCGTGCCGGACGGCGTGATGCCGGTCAGGACGCGCAGGGGAGCTGAAGAAGACGAAGCCATGGAGAGGAACTTAACGCAGCAAAGCCGTGAGCGGTGAAATAAGCACGTTGATGACCGTGTAGCCGACATCCATCAGCGGACGCAGCCAGAAGGTGCTGACGATGCCGGCGATGACCAGGCCCATCACGATGAAGAAACCGAAGGGTTCGATGCGCGCTAGAAAGTTTTGCGCCGGGCCGTTGGGGAGCAGGCCTGCGAGTACGCGCCCGCCGTCGAGCGGGGGCAGTGGAAACAGGTTGAAGGCCCACATCACCAGGTTGACCAGCACGCCGCCTTGCGCCATTTTGATGAAAAAGGTTTCATCGATGCCCGCTGCGACAAGCCCGACCAGCAGCAGGGCCCAAAGAATGGCTTGCACAAAGTTGGACGCCGGGCCGGCCAGCGCCACCCAGATCATGTCGCGCTTGGGATGGCGAAGGCGCCCGAAGTTCACCGGCACCGGCTTGGCATAACCGAACAGGAACGCACCAGAGGTTGCAAAGTACAGCAGCAACGGCATCAGGATGGTCCCGATGGGGTCGATGTGCTTCATGGGGTTGAGCGTGACGCGGCCCATGATTGTTGCCGTCTCGTCACCGAAATGGCGCGCCACATAGCCGTGCGCCGCCTCGTGCACCGTGATCGCAAAAACCACGGGCAGTGCGTAAATAAGTACGGTCTGTATCAGGTTGGAAATATCCACTGGGCGATTGTGTCAGACAGACTGGAAGCTTCGGTGCCGCTCGTCAGAGGCCAAGCACCGCCAGCGCGCCGCGGCCTTGCCGCACCACGACCGGATCGTCGCCCGTGCCCATGGGCGTGAGGTCGACCACGGTGGTGGGCTGCGAAGGGCAGGCGCCCGCGTCGATGACGGCGCCGATCTGCTTTTCGAAACGCTCGCGAATGGTCTGCGCGTCGTTCAGTGCTTCGGTTTCGCCGGGTGCGATGAGGGTGGTGGCCAAGAGCGGTGCGCCGTGCAGCGCCAGCAGTTCGAGCAGCACCTTGTGGTCGGGCACCCGCAGGCCGATGGTCTTGCGCTGCGGATGGCTCACGCGACGCGGCACTTCCTTGGTGGCTTCGAGCAGGAAGGTGTAGGGGCCCGGCGTGGCGGCCTTCAGCAGGCGGTACTGCTTGTTGTCGACGCGTGCATAGTTGGCCAGCTCGCTCAGGTCGCGGCAGATCAGCGTGAGATGGTGCTTCTCGTCGACCTGGCGGATGCGGCGCAGTTGGTCGACCGCATCCTTGTCGTCGAGGTGGCAGGCCAGCGCGTAGCTTGAGTCGGTGGGCACGGCCACGATCTCGCCGCGCTGCAGCAGCGTGGCGGCCTGCTTCAACAGGCGCTGTTGGGGGTTGTCCGGGTGGACTTCGAAGTACTGGGCCATGAAGAAGATTCCTGATTACGATTCCGCCGGCTCGATGGGCACGCGGCGCTCGCGCACCGTGAGCCAAGCGCCGGCCGCACCGCAAACCGCAATCATCGAAATGCCGATGAGCGAGACGCGGTCGGGCACGTGTGAAAAAACGAGCCAGCCGCCCAGCATGGCAAAGGCGATCTGGGCATAAAGATACGGCGTCAGCGTGGAAGCCGGCGCGCGCTGGTAGGCGAGGATAAGAATGAAGTGCCCCACCGTGCCCATGAAACCCATGAGGCACAGCAACGCCCACCAGTGCCACGAGGGCAGGGCCGTCCACACGAACGGCAGCGCCAGGGACGCGATCAACGTGCCCACCCAGCCGGTATAGAAATGCATGGTGAGCGGGTTCTCGGTTTGCGCCAGCTTGCTTGTGAGCACCTGGAACCATGCATTGGTCAGCACCAGCCCGATGGGCAGCAGCACGGCCCAGCTGAATGCATCGCCGCCCGGCCGCAAGATGACCAGCGTGCCGGCAAAGCCGCCCGCCACCAACGCCCAGCGCAGCACCGAAACATGCTCCTTCAGCGTGGTGGCCGCCAGAAGCGTAATGACCAGCGGCGCTATCAGCACGATGGACGTGAACTCCGCCAGCGGCATGTAGCGCAGGCTCAAGAAGGCCAGCGTGCTCGACGCCAGCAGCAGCGCACCGCGCAGCAGCTGGTAGCGCGGATGCTGCGTGCGCAGCAGGGCCGTGCCGTGCTTGGGCAGCAGCACTGCTGTTGTGGCCACGGCCTGGAAGGCATAGCGGAACCACACGCCCATGAGAATCGGCACGGCGGCGGTCGATGTCTTGGTGGCCGTGTCGAGCGTGGCAAAGCAGGCCACCGCCACCAGCACCAGGCCGATGCCCGCGAGGATGCGTTCGGATTCGACGTCGCGCGTCTGCTGTGCGGCGGCGCGGGCATTCGCCAGTGCGGCCGTGGCCGCGCTGTCGGTGCCGGGCCCGGGGCTCTGGCTCACTGCTGGATGCGGTGGCTGAGCAGTTCCCACACCGGCGTGAGCGCGCCGGGCAACGGTGGCAGCTTGCCGAGATCGCAATGGCTTTCGTCGGGGCTGTGGAAATCGCTGCCGCGCGAAGCGGCGAAATCGAACTCGAGCGCCTTGTCGGCGTATTCGACGTATTCGGCTGTCGTATGGCTGCCGGTGACGACCTCGATCGCCTGCCCGCCGTGCGCCTTGAATTCGAGAAACAGCGCGTATTCCTCATTGGCGGTGAACTTGTAGCGGCCCGGGTGCGCAATGACGGCCATGCCCTTGGCGGCGGTGATCCAACTGACCGCGTCTTTCAGCGAGGCCCAGCGGTGCGGCACGTAGCCGGGCTTGCCTTCGGTCAGGTACTTGCGAAACACCTCGGGCGTGTCGCGGCAATGCCCCTGCTCGACCAGGAAGCGCGCAAAGTGGGTGCGCGAGATCAGCTCGGGGTTGCCGACGAACTTGAGCGCGCCTTCATAAGCCCCGTGAATGCCGACCTTGGCCAGCCCCTCGGCCATTTCTTGCGCGCGTTTGCCACGGCCGCCGCGCGTGTCGTAGAGGCCCTGCGTCATGGCGGCATCGTCCGGGTCGAAGCCCAGGCCGACGATGTGCACCGTTTCGTTGGCAAAGGTGACCGAAATCTCGGTGCCGGTGAGATAGCGCAGCCCGTTGGCCCGCGCGGCAGCGGCCGCGCGGTGCTGGCCGCCGACTTCGTCGTGGTCGGTGAGCGCCCAGAGTTCGACCCCGTTGGCAGCGGCGCGCGCTGCCAGTTCTTCGGGCGTCAGCGTGCCGTCGGAAACCACGGAATGGCAGTGCAGATCGGCATTGAGAATAGAGGACACATGATCATTCTATTGGGTCTGCAACACCGATGCGGGCGCATGGATGCTATTGTGGTTGCTATTAAATAAATAGCATTACTACCGCGGCCGATGCGGCTTAGCGCTTCTTGCGAAAAGCCGTCCATGCGGCCACCGCGGTAAAGCTGGCGACGATGGCCACCACGATCCAGAACCCGTACTTGTGCTCGGCCAACGGAATACCGCCCACGTTCATTCCGAACAGGCCGGCAAGGATATTGATGGGCAGCGCGAGCACGGTCACCACCGTCAGCACGAACAGGCTGCGGTTGTTGTCCTCGTTGACGTTGGCTGCAATTTCTTCCTGCAGCAGCTTGATGCGCTCCTGCAGTGCCTGCATGTCGCGCAGCACCACCGAAAATTCTTCGGTGGAGCCGCGCAGTTCTTGCGCATCGGGCTCGGCCATCCAGGCCGGCGGCCCTTGCAGCAGGCGGAAGAGGGCGGCGGGTTCCGGCGCCAGCAGCCGCTGCAGCCGCACCAGCAGCCGGCGCAGCACCCCGAGCCGCGCACGCTTGTGGTCGAGCCGGCCGGCCAGCAGCTCATCCTCGATGCGGTCGATGCGCGAAGTAACGCCGCGCACGATCTTCACCAGCACGTCGGCTTGGGCGCGCAGCAGGTGCTCGAGCAGTTCGGTGCTCGAGCGCGGCGCGTCTCCGGCCTTGACCGCCGTTCGCAGCGCGTCGACCGAGCGCAGCGGCTTGGCGCGCGCCGTCACCACCAGGCGCGGCCCCACGCTGATCCAGAGCGTGGAGATGTCCGAGGGCTCGAAGCTGAACTCGAAGTGCACGTCGTTGATGACGGCAATCAGCGAATCGTCGGCGCGTTCGATGCGCGTGGAGGGCAGGCCCTCGTGCAGCGCTTCATAAAAAGTGTCGGAGAGCTGCGCATGACGCAGCAGCCAGCGCTCGGCCTGGGCATGGCTCAGGTTGAAGTGCAACCACAAGAATGCGGAGTCTGACGAGGGCGGCGCGCCGGTGTCCAGCCAGGCCGCGGCCTGCGCCGAGTCGATCGCCCGCACGGGCTCCGGCGCGGCGGCGTCGAACAAATAGCCGCAGATCAGCCCGGCTTCGTCGCCGCCGTACGAATTGGCGGCCAGGTCATGGAGTGCCGGCAAGGTGCGTGTGGATCAGGAAAGCCAAAGGGGTTTGCCAGATGGTGTTCGACCTATATGACAACCTCGTGTCCGCCGACGCCAATTCGTCACGCAACGGTCATACGCTGCGTGCAGCATGCCTTGATCCACCTCACACCTCTCTCTTTCCTAGCCATGATGCTGACGAGCGCACTTCCAGACCACGAAGACCTGATGCAACGCATCGCCCGCGATTTGATCGACAGCTATGACGAGGAGCTCGAGCTGGAGATCGAAGACCGCGACATCGGCGACCTCGACCCCGCCGCCCGCGCCACCGACAAGGCCGCGCGGCAGGCCTACTTCAAGGAGCTGTTCCGCCTGCAGGGCGAACTGGTGAAGCTGCAGGACTGGGTGCAGCACAGCAAGCAGAAGGTGGTCATTCTTTTCGAAGGCCGCGACGCGGCCGGCAAGGGCGGCGTGATCAAGCGCATTACCCAGCGGCTGAACCCGCGCGTGGCGCGCGTGGCCGCGCTGCCGGCGCCCAACGACCGCGAACGCACCCAGTGGTACTTTCAGCGCTATGCCGCGCACCTGCCGGCGGCCGGCGAAATGGTGCTGTTCGACCGCAGCTGGTACAACCGCGCCGGCGTCGAGCGCGTGATGGGCTTTTGCACCGACGACGAGTACGAAGAGTTCTTCCGCACCGTGCCGGAGTTCGAAAAGATGCTGGTGCGCTCGGGCATCAAGCTCATCAAGTACTGGTTCTCCATTACCGACGACGAGCAGCACATGCGCTTTCTCGGGCGCATTCACGATCCGCTCAAGCAATGGAAGCTGAGCCCCATGGACCTCGAAAGCCGCCGCCGTTGGGAGGAATACACCAAGGCCAAGGAAATCATGCTGGAGCGCACGCACATTCCCGAGGCGCCCTGGTGGGTGGTGCAGGCGGTCGACAAGAAGAAGGCGCGGCTCAACTGCATCAGCCACCTGTTGGGCCAGTTGCCCTACCAGGAGGTGGCGCATCCGCCGGTCCAACTGCCCGCACGGGAGCGCCACGCCGACTACCTGCGCCAGCCGGTGCCGGCGAGCATGATGGTGCCGGAGATCTACTGAAGCGGGGAGCGGGGCACCAGGTCTTGATCGGCCGTTTGGACGCCCGGCGCTTTGCCTTCACACTGCGCCCATGGTTCGCCGCTCCACCACTGCTTCTCTCTTCGCCCGCGCCTACGAGCGCAACCTGAAGGCCCTGACCAAGCTCACGCTGAGCAACAGCAAGCGCGTGACGGGGCAGGTGCAGCGCGCCACCGCCAAGCGCCTCAAGCCGCCGCCGGGCCGGGGCGACTGGCTCAGCGGCATGGCGCTGGGCCCGGGCGGCGCACGGGGCTATCACCTGTTTCGCCCGGCCGACCTGAAGCTGAAGCCCGGCGAAAGGCTGCCGCTCATGGTCATGCTGCACGGCTGCGGCCAGACCGGCCGCGACTTTGCGGCCAGCACGCGCATGAACGCGCTCGCGGTGCGGCAACGCTTCCTGGTGCTCTACCTGGAACAAGACAGGCTGGCCCATCCGCAAGGCTGCTGGAACTGGTACGAGCGGCGCTCGGGCAAGGCCGACGCCGAAGCGGCCACGCTGATGGCGGCCATCGACCAGGCCTGCGTGCTGTATCCGGTAGACCGCGAGCGCATCGCGCTGGCTGGCCTCTCGGCCGGGGCCAGCATGGCGGCATTGCTGGCAACCCGCTACCCGCTGCGATTCCGCGCTGTGGTCATGCATTCGGGCGTGGCGCCGGGCGCCGCGAAATCTTCGGCCACCGCGCTGGGCGCGATGCGCGGCCAGCACACGCCGCCCATGCCCTCCACCGCGGTCGGCAAGGCGATGGGCGCCGCCGCAGTCTTCGCGACATTGCCGCCGATGCTGGTGCTGCACGGCGATGCCGATGCCGTGGTGGCGCCGAGCAACGCCGTCAACAGTGCGGCCGTGTGGGCCACGGCGGTGGGCGCAAAGCCGGGGCTCGCGCGCACGCTCCAGCGCGGCAAGCGGCACCCCATGCGGGTGACCCAGTTCCGCCGCAAGGGCCGCACGCTGGTCACGCTGTGCGAGATTGCGGGTTTGGGCCACGCGTGGAGCGGCGGCAAGGCCAGCCTGCTTTTCAGCGACCCGGCCGGGCCGGATGCCACGCGGATGGTCTGGGCCTTTGCGGCGGCGCAATTCAAGCGCGAGGCGCCGGAGCTTGACCTGACACCGGGACGTTAAGGCGGGCCGGGGCTGCTGCCCTGAATACCTCCGTGTACGCCACCCGGCGTATTTCTCGCGCGCGGTCGAATCCGCAGACTCCCCTCCATCGTCCGGCGAGCCCGGCGACAAGGTTTCAACCACCCCGGAGCAGGAGTTCCACATGCAACGTCGTTTCACCCTCAAGGCGCTCACCGCCGCCGTCGCCCTGGCCAGCATCTCCGCTGCGCCGGCATTCGCTGCCGACACCATCAAGGTCGGCGTGCTGCACTCGCTGTCGGGCACGATGGCCATTTCTGAAACCGTGTTGAAAGACACGGTGCTGATGGCCATTGAAGACATCAACAAGAAGGGCGGCGTGCTGGGCAAGCAGCTCGAGCCCGTGGTGGTCGACCCCGCTTCCAACTGGCCCCTGTTCGCCGAAAAGACCAAGCAACTGCTCGGCCAGGACAAGGTTTCGGTGATCTTCGGCTGCTGGACCTCGGTGTCGCGCAAGTCGGTGCTGCCGGTGGTCGAGGAAATGAACGGCCTGCTGTTCTACCCCGTGCAATACGAAGGCGAAGAGCTCTCCAAGAACGTGTTCTACACCGGCGCCGCGCCCAACCAGCAAGCCATTCCGGCCGTCGACTACCTGATGAGCAAGGAAGGCGGCGGCGCCAAGCGCTGGGTGCTGCTGGGCACCGACTACGTGTACCCCCGCACCACCAACAAGATCCTGCGCGCCTACCTGAAGAGCAAGGGCGTGAAGGACACCGACATCGACGAGAAGTACACCCCCTTCGGCCACAGCGACTACCAGACCATCGTCGCCGACATCAAGAAGTTCTCGGCCGGCGGCAAGACGGCCGTGGTGTCGACCATCAACGGCGACTCCAACGTGCCCTTCTACAAGGAACTCGGCAACGCCGGCCTGAAGGCCAAGGACGTGCCAGTGGTGGCCTTCTCGGTAGGCGAAGAAGAACTGCGCGGCGTGGACACCAAGCCGCTGGTCGGCCACTTGGCCGCATGGAACTACTTCATGTCGATCAAGAACCCGACCAACACGGCGTTCATCAAGCAGTGGGGCGACTACGCCAAGGCCAAGAACATCGCCGGCCACAAGGACAAGCCGCTCACCAACGACCCGATGGAAGCCACCTGGATCGGCATCCACATGTGGAAGCAGGCCGTCGAGAAGGCCAAGAGCACGGACACCGACAAGGTGATTGCCGCCATGGCCGGCCAGACTTTCACTGCTCCTTCGGGCATCGTCTCGAAGATGGACGAGAAGAACCATCACCTGCACAAGAGCGTGTTCATCGGCGAGATCAAGGCCGACGGCCAGTTCAGCGTGGTGTGGAAGACGCCGGGCCCGGTCAAGGCCAAGCCGTGGAGCCCGTATATCGAAGGCAACGACAAGAAGCCGGATCAGCCGGCCGGCAAGTCGCTGTAAGCGTGTTTTCTCCCTCCCCGCTGGGGGAGGGCAGGGGTGGGGGCAAGCGGCGGTCGATCTGGTCACTGCGCCTGAATGAGCGCCGTGTGCCCCACCCCAACCCTCCCCGGAAGGGAGGGAGCCAATCCCAACTCCCACTTTCACAATGCTTCGACGATCCCTTCACTGCGCACTCGCCGCCATGCTGCTCATGGCAACGGCCGCTCACGCGTTGACCGCCGACGAAGCCAGGGCCATCGCCTCCGGCGATTCCGAATCGCGCATCACCGCGCTCAACAAGGCCGTGCTCACGGCCGACGAAAAAACCGCCGCTTTCATCCAGGCCATGTCGGAAGACGCGGTCAAGTACACCGAAGACAAGGTCTTCGTGATGAAGGATGACAAGGGCTACGACCCGGTGACCGGCGCCGAACTGAAAGTGCCCGACACCGCCGAGGACGTGGTGAACAACAACCTGATGCGCGGCGCGCTCGATGCCGCGCAGGCTGCGCTCAAGCTCACCAGCAAGGACGACGCGGTGCGCGCCGAAGCCGCGCAGGCGCTCTTCAAGGAGCCCGACGAATCCCGCGTGCCCATGGTCGAGAAGGCGCTGGCCGCCGAGACCAACCCCGGCATCAAGGCGCAGCTCCAGCTGGTGCGCGCCGCCAGCATGCTCACCAGCGCCGACAAGGCCAAGCGCCTCGCCGCGGCCAAGGAGTTGGGCGCCAACAGCAGCCCCGACACCAAGCTGCTGCTCAACCAGCGGCTCGCCGACGAGACCGAAGCGGACGTCAAGGCCGCCATCGTCGCTTCCATTGCCAGCATCGACGGCTCGCTGGTGTGGGGCGACCGCATCAACGCGGTGTTCAGCGGCATCAGCCTGGGCTCGGTGCTGCTGCTCGCCGCGCTGGGCCTGGCCATTACCTACGGCCTGATGGGCGTCATCAACATGGCGCACGGCGAGCTGATGATGATCGGCGCCTATGCCACCTACGTGATGCAGGGCATCTTCCAGCGCTACATGCCCGAGGCGGCCTTCGGCTGGTACCTGGTGGCGGCCGTTCCGGTGGCGTTCCTTGCGTCGGCGCTCGTCGGTGCGGTGCTCGAACGCGGGGTGATCCGCTTTCTTTACGGCCGCCCGCTCGAAACGCTGCTCGCCACCTGGGGCATCAGCCTGATGCTGCAGCAGCTCGTGCGCACGCTCTTCGGCGCGCAGAACGTCGGCGTGGAAAACCCCGGCTGGATGAGCGGCGGCTTCACCATGCTGAGCAACGTCACGCTGCCGTGGAACCGCATCTGCATCATCATCTTCGCAGTGCTGGTGCTGCTTGCGATGGGCTGGCTCATCGGCCGCACGCGCCTCGGCCTGTTCGTGCGCGGCGTCACGCAGAACCGCCCGATCGCCTCGTGCATGGGCGTGAACACGGCACGCATCGACACCTATGCCTTCGCGCTCGGCTCCGGCATTGCCGGCCTCGCAGGCTGTGCGCTGAGTCAGATCGGCAACGTGGGTCCTGACCTCGGACAGAGCTACATCGTCGACAGCTTCATGGTGGTCGTGATGGGCGGCGTAGGCCAGCTCGCGGGCACGGTGTATGCGGCCATGGGGCTCGGCATTCTCAACAAGTTCATCGAAGGCTGGGCGGGCGCGGTGCTCGCGAAGATTGCGGTGCTTGTCTTCATCATCATCTTCATTCAAAAGAGACCTCAGGGCATCTTCGCCGTGAAGGGCCGGAGCGCAGAGGCATGAGCAGCGAGGTCGTACTTCCCACCAAAGGGCCGCTGTTGAGCGGCAAGGGCTGGACAGCCTTCTTCGTCACGCTGATCGTGGTGTGCGCCGTGGCACCGGTGCTCAACATGGTGGTGCCGGCCGGCAGCCCGCTGCACATGAGCGACTACGCCGTGGCGCTGGTCGGCAAGATCATGTGCTACGCCATCTGCGCGCTGGCCATGGACCTGATCTGGGGCTACACCGGCATCCTCTCGCTGGGCCATGGCCTCTTCTTTGCGCTGGGCGGTTACATGATGGGCATGTACCTCATGCGCCAGATCGGCCGCGACGGCAACTACAAGAGCGACCTGCCGGACTTCATGGTGTTTCTCGACTGGAAGACGCTGCCTTGGCACTGGACCTTCAGCGACAGCTTCATCGCCACGCTGATCCTCATCGTCGCGGTGCCGGGCCTCATCGCCTTCGTGTTCGGCTTCTTCGCCTTCCGCTCGCGCATCAAGGGCGTGTACTTCTCGATCATCACGCAGGCGATGACCTTTGCGGCGATGCTGCTGTTCTTCCGCAACGAGACGGGCTTTGGCGGCAACAACGGCTTTACCGACTTCAAGCGCATCCTCGGTATTCCGATTGCCACGCAAGAAATGCGCATGACGCTCTTCGCGCTCACAGGCATCACGCTGCTCGGCTTCTTCCTGTTTGCCAAATGGCTCATCGGCAGCAAGTTCGGTCGCGTGCTCCAAGCCATTCGCGATGCCGAAACGCGCGTGATGTTCTCGGGCTACAACCCGCTGCCTTACAAGCTCACCATCTGGGTCATCTCGGCCATCATGTGCGGCGTGGCCGGTGCGTTGTACGTGCCGCAGGTCGGCATCATCAACCCGGGCGAGATGAGCGCGGCCAACTCCATCGAGATCGCGATCTGGGCGGCCGTGGGGGGTCGCGCAACGCTCATCGGGCCGATCATCGGCGCTTTCATCGTCAACGGTGCGAAGAGCTGGCTCACTGTGGCGTACCCGGAGTACTGGCTGTACTTCCTTGGCGCGTTGTTCATTGCCGTCACGCTGTTCCTGCCGAACGGCATCGTGGGCCTGGTGAAGAAATGGCTGTCGCGTGAGAAGGCGGCACCCGCTGCACCGAGTGCCGGCCGCGAGGAAGCGCAGCGCGCCATGGCCGCCGCGCAGGGCATGGAGCCCGAGGCGCTGCATGCACCGCTCGCGCCTGAAGTGAAGGGAGCGCGCGCATGACGCCCGACCTGATGGAAGCCGGGGCCGAGCGCGCGGCAAGGGCCCACGGCATGCACTACGTGAGCGGCAGCACCGAGTCGGGCGGTCGTTCCGCCGGCTTCGGCCGCATTGCCACGCCGGGCGAGGTCGACATCACGCACGGCCGCATCCTGTACCTTGAGGACGTGAGCGTGAGCTTCGACGGCTTCAAGGCGATCAACAAGCTGTCGCTCGATATTGCGCCGGGCGAGCTGCGCTGCATCATCGGCCCCAACGGCGCGGGCAAGACGACGATGATGGACATCATCACCGGCAAGACGCGGCCCGACTCGGGCACGGTGTTCTTCGGCAGCACCATCGACCTGCTGCGCCACCGCGAGGCCGACATTGCCCAACTGGGCATCGGCCGCAAGTTCCAGAAGCCGACGGTGTTCGAGCATCTCACCGTGTTCGAGAACCTCGAGCTCGCGCTCAAGACCAACAAGGGCGTTCGCGCGTCGATGCTGTTCAGGCTCGACTCGGCGCAGAGCGACCGGCTGGCCGAAGTGCTGCACACCATTCACCTGGCTGACAGCGTGTCGCGCCTGGCCGGCAACCTGAGCCACGGCCAGAAGCAATGGCTCGAAATCGGCATGCTGCTGATGCAAGACCCGAAGCTGCTGCTGCTCGACGAGCCCGTCGCCGGCATGACCGACGAAGAAACCGCGCGCACCGCCGAGCTGTTTCTCACCCTCAAGGGCAAGCACTCGCTGATGGTGGTGGAGCACGACATGAGCTTCATCCGCACCATTTCCGAGATCGTGACCGTGCTGTGCGATGGATCGGTGCTCGCTCAAGGCACGTTGGACGAAGTGCAGTCCGATGAGCGCGTGATCGAGGTTTATCTTGGCCGCTGAGGAATCGATTTCATGCTGACAGTCAAGAACATCCACCAGTACTACGGCGGCTCCCACATCCTGCGGGACGTGAGCTTCCAAGCAACGCTCGGCAAGGTCACCGTGCTGCTGGGCCGCAACGGCGTGGGCAAGACAACGCTTCTGAAGTCGTTGATGGGCCTGGTCCCCATCAAGAGCGGCAGTATCGAACTCGAAGGCAAGCCGATCCAAAAGACCACGCCCTACGAAAGAGCAAGAGCCGGCATCGGCTTTGTTCCCCAAGGCCGGGAGATCTTCTCAAGACTCACGGTGGAGGAAAACCTGCGCATGGGCCTCGCCTACAAGAGTGGCAGCACGCCCATTCCGTCGGAACTGTTCGAGCTGTTCCCCGTGCTCAAGCAAATGATCAACCGGCGGGGAGGCGACCTCTCCGGCGGGCAGCAGCAGCAGCTTGCCATTGCGCGTGCCCTGGCGCCCAAGCCCAAGCTGCTGATCCTCGACGAGCCGACCGAAGGCATCCAGCCCAGCATCATCAAGGACATCGGCCGCGTCATCCGCATGCTGGCCGATCGCGGCGACATGGCCATCGTGCTGTGCGAGCAGTACTACGACTTTGCCCAGGAACTGGCCGACGACTACCTTGTGATGGAGCGCGGCGAGGTGATTGCGCGCGGCCTCGGCAAGGACATGGAAGCGCAGGGCGTGCGCCAGCTCGTGGCGATCTGACAGACGGCCGGCCACCCGCCGGCATGGCGGTTGGCGGTTGGCGGTATTGGTCTCGCGGCATCGCCGTATCGGCAGAAATTCAGGGTTTACCCTAAAATTTGGCTTCTGCCCGCGCCGCCGGGCACCTCCCAGGAGCCTGGCCTTGAACGCCTCCCCACCCGCGCCCGACAGCAGCGCGGACACCGCTGTTTCTTCTTCCGCATCGCCGCGCCCCGTCAACTTCCTGCGGGCCGTGCTCGCACTCGGCGTGGGCGGCTTCGCCATCGGCACGGGTGAATTCGTGATCATGGGCCTGCTGCCCGAGGTTGCGCGCGACATCGACGTCACCATTCCGCAGGCGGGCCACGTCATCAGCGCCTACGCGCTCGGCGTGGTCATCGGCGCGCCCGTGCTCGCGGTGCTTGCCGCGGGTTGGCGGCGCCGCGCACTGCTGATTGCGCTCATGGCCATTTTTGCCGCCGGCAATTTCGCCAGCGCCATGGCCCCGGGCTACATGTCGCTCAACCTGCTGCGCTTTGCGACCGGCCTGCCGCACGGCACTTACTTTGGCGTTGCCGCGCTGGTGGCGGCCACGCTGGCGCCACCCGGCCGCCGCGCGCGGGCCGTGGGCCTTGTCATGCTGGGGCTCACCGGCGCCACGCTCGTCGGCGTGCCGATTGCCGCCTGGCTCGGGCAGTTGTTCGGCTGGCGCGCGGCCTTCGTGTTCGTCGGCGTCATCGCGCTGATTGCCGTGGCGCTGCTGCGCCGCGACATTCCCGATCTTGCGGCGCCCGCAGGCGCCAGCCCCTGGCGCGAGCTTGGCGCGCTCAAGCGCAAGCAGGTGTGGTTCACGCTAGGCATCGGCGCCATCGGCTTCGGCGGCATGTTCTCGGTGTTCAGCTACATCAAGCCCACGCTCATCGAGGTGGCTGGCTTGCCTTTGGGCGGCGTGCCCTTCGTGCTTGCGCTGTTCGGCCTGGGCATGGTCACGGGCAACCTCGTCGGCTCGCGGCTGGCCGACAAGTCGCTCATGCGCACCATCGGCGGCCTGCTGGTGTATGCGGCGCTGGTGCTCGCCATGTTCACGTTCGCGGCGCACAAC
Organism: Variovorax sp. S12S4; assembly: GCF_023195515.1. Taxonomy (NCBI): domain Bacteria; kingdom Pseudomonadati; phylum Pseudomonadota; class Betaproteobacteria; order Burkholderiales; family Comamonadaceae; genus Variovorax; species Variovorax sp. S12S4. The sequence continues at coordinate 537,877 of NZ_JALPKR020000002.1, read as the reverse complement.
GTCTTTACCGCTGCGTTCAATGTGTTTCTCATCGGCACCACCGTCGCCATCGGCCCGGCGCTGCAGATTCGCCTGATGGACGTGGCCGGCGACGCGCAGACGCTTGCCGCCGCGCTCAACCACTCGGCCTTCAACATGGCCAACGCGCTCGGCGCGTGGCTCGGCGGCGTGGCCATTGCGGCGGGCCTGGGCTGGACCTCGACCGGGTGGGTCGGGGCGCTGCTGGCGCTCGCGGGCATCGGCATCTTCGCTTGGGCGGTAATGAGCGCACGCACCGGCGCACGGCAGGGCGGCCGGCTCGAAGCCACCTGAGAAAAACCGGCGCATGCAGGATTGTGCGGCCGTGTCTATGATGACCGCCGCCCTTCCACACCTCTCTCATCGCTTCGGATCGAGACCACCATGAGCATTCCCACCACCCGGCTCGGCCGCACGGGCCTGACCGTGTCGCGCCTTGCGCTCGGCACCATGACCTTCGGCCTGCAGACCGACGAGGCCGTGTCGCACAGCATTCTCGACAAGGCCGCGGAAGGCGGCATCAACTTTCTGGATACGGCCGACGTGTACCCGCTGGGCGGCACCGTCGAGACCACCGGCCGCACCGAAGAAATCATCGGCCGCTGGCTGCAGAAGCAAGGCCCCACCGGCCGCCGCCGCTTCGTGGTGGCCACCAAGGCTGTCGGCAAGGTCGGCCCCAACAGCTGGGACCAGGGCGCATCGCGCAAGCACCTGCTCGACGCCATCGACGCCTCGCTCAAGCGGCTGCAGACCGACCATGTCGACCTGTACCAGCTGCACAGCGACGACCGCGAGACACCGCTCGAAGAGAGCCTGGAGGCGCTGGACGTCATCGTCAGATCCGGCCGCGCGCGCTACATCGGCGTGTCCAACTTCCTGGCCTACCGGCTGGCCCGCGCGCTCGGCAAGGCCGAGCTGCACAAGCTCACGCGCTATGTGTCGGTGCAGCCGCGCTACAGCCTGCTGTTCCGCGAAATCGAACGCGAGCTGCTGCCGCTGGCGGCCGAAGAAGGCCTGGGCGTAATTCCCTACAACCCACTGGCCGGCGGCCTGCTCACCGGCAAGTACAAGCCCGGTGCCAAGCCTGAGGAAAACACGCGCTTCACGCTCGGCACCGCGGGCGGCATGTACCAGGACCGCTACTGGAACGAGCGCAGCTTCAACACGGTGACGCAGCTGCACAAGCTGGCCGACGAAGCCGGTGTGCCGCTGGCCACGCTGGCGGTCGCGTGGGTCATGGCCAACCCGCTCATTACCGCGCCGCTGCTGGGCGCCAGCCGGCCCGAACAGCTCGACGCTACGCTGGCAGCCGCGGAATACAAGCTCGACCCGGCACTGAAGCAGAAGCTCGACGAGCTCACGGCCGAATACCGCAAGGGCGACGCGCCCCGCTAGGCCCTGAACGAGTGAACCCCCACCTCGCGCTGCTGCCATGGCACAGCTGATGTCGCTGCTGGTGCAGAACGCGATCGCGATCGTCTTCGCGGCGAGCTTTGCCGCGCGCCTCGGCTTGCCCGTGCCTGCCGCAGCCGTGCTGGTGGTTTCGGGCGCGTTGCTGGCGGCTGGCAATGTCTCGGTGGTGGGCGTGGTGGTGGCTGCGGTGCTTGCCAACCTGCTGGGCGACGGCGCCTGGTTCTATGCCGGGCGGCGTTTCGGCTACCGCTTCATGCGCCTTCTGTGCCGCATCTCGCTGTCGCCCGACTCATGCGTGCGGCGCGGCGAATCGCTCATAGGCCGGTGGGGCGGCCTCTCGCTGGTGGCCGCCAAGTTCGTGCCCGGCGTCTCGGTGGTGGCGCCGCCGATGGCCGGTGCGCTGGGCATGTCGGTGTGGCGCTTCATCGGGTTCGATATTGGCGCCGCACTCATCTGGACCGGCGTTTTCCTCGGGCTCGGCTGGGCTTTTCGCGACCAGATCCAGGAGGTGCTGGCCATGCTCGCGCAGGCTGGCGGCATTGCGACGCTTGCGCTTGTGGTTGTGCTGGCCGTGATGCTGGTTGTGCGCTACTGGCGCCGCCGCGCATTCATGCGGCTGACCGGCATGCCGCGCATCACCGTGGACGAGCTGCACGATCTGCTGGCCGGCGAGGTGCCGCCGCTGGTCATCGATGTGCGTGGAGAGGCCGGCCTGCAGGTCGACCCGCGCCGCATTCCGGGTGCGCTTTCATACACGCTCAAGGCGCTGCAGCAGCGGCATGGAGAGCTGCCGCTGGTGGGCGGGCGCGACGTGGTGCTTTACTGCAATTGCCCCAACGAGGTGTCGGCCGCCCAGGCTGCGCGCGTGCTGCTGGCCCGCGGCGCACGCCGCGCACTGCCGCTCACAGGCGGGCTCGACGCATGGGTAGCCTCGGGTCGGCCCACCAGTCTGCACTGATCGGTCCAACCGCGTCATCGGGCAGGACAGGACCCGCCCCGGTGGTAGTCTTGCCCTCCGATGAACCTCCGCACCAAGATCGTCGCGCTGGCCGTTGCACCGCTGCTCATCGCGCTGGTGCTGGTTGCCCTGGCGGTGCGCCACCAGGAGCATGACCTGGCGCGGCGCGAGCGTGCGCTCATCGAGAAAAGCTACATGGACCAGCGGCGCAGCGAACTGCGCAGCTATGTCGACCTGGCCGTGAGCATCGTGCGGCCGCTGTACGACGCGGGCCTGGACGACGAAGAAACCCGCAACGAAGCCCTGCGCCGCCTGGCCGCGCTCGACTACGGCGATGACGGCTACTTCTTCGTCTACGACATGCAGGGCCGCTCCCTCATGCATTCGCGCCAGCCCGACCTCGTGGGCAAGAACCTCTGGGACCTGCGCGACTCCCGCGGCCGCTTCACCATACAAGACCTGATTGCCGGCGCGCGCGTGGGCGGCGGCTATGTCGAGTACGAATGGCGCAAGCCCTCCAGCGAGCAGATGGCGCCCAAGCTGGGCTACGTCACCGCGTTGCCGCGCTGGAACTGGATGGTCGGCACCGGCCTGTACCTCGACGACATCGAAACCACCATGCAGGCGCTCGACCGGCAGATGAGCGCCAATGTCACCACCACGCTGCTCTGGATTGCCGGCATTGCCGCGCTGTGCCTGGGCGTGGTGAGCGCCACCGGCCTGCTGCTCAACCTGAGCGAACACCGCGTGGCCGAGGCCAAGCTGCGGCTGCTCGCGCGGCGCGTGGTTCAGTCGCAAGAAGAAGAGCGCGGCCACCTCGCGCGCGAGCTGCACGACGGTACCAGCCAAACGCTGGTGTCCGCCAAGCTGCTCATCGAATCCGCCGTGGATGCACTCGACCGCGAAAGCCAGGCGTCACCGCCCGCACTGACCAAGGCACTGCAAAGGCTCAATGATTCGCTGCTCGAAGTGCGGCGCATTTCGCATCGGCTGCGCCCGGCGCTGCTCGACACCCTTGGCCTGCCCGCCGCATTGCAACGCCTGGGCGACGAGTTTGCGGAAGAGGGCGCCATCGATGCGTCGATCATGATCGAAGGCGAGGCCTTCGAGCTCTCGCAAGAAGCCAAGACCGCGCTCTTCCGCGTCACGCAAGAGGCGCTGACCAATGTGCGCAAGCACGCAAAGGCGAACCGCGTGCACATTGCCCTCGGCTTCTCGGACGAAGACGGTGTGCGGCTGGAGATTGGCGACGACGGCGAAGGTTTCGACGTAGACGCCATGCAGCTCGACCCGCGCCGCGGCATCGGCCTGCGCAACATGCGCGAGCGCATGGAGTCGATCGGCGGGCGGCTCAGCGTGCGGTCTGGCGAAGGCGGAACAACCATCGTGGCCGAAGTGCCGACCCAGAGCGCCAAGCCTGAATAGCCGGACCCCGCGATGAAAGACGCCGCCCGATCCATCCGCCTCTTTCTGGTCGACGACCACCCGTTGGTGCGCGACGGCCTGCGCGCGCGGCTCGGCTCCATGCCCAACCTCGAGATCGTCGGCGAGGCGGGCAGCGCAGCCGAGGCGCTTGCGCTCGTCGAAGAACTGCGCCCCGACCTGCTGCTGATGGATGTTGGCATGAAGGACATGAACGGCATCGACCTGGCCGCGCTCGTGCTGCAACGCCAGCCCGCGCCGCACGTGGTGATGCTCAGCATGTACGACAACCCCGAGTACGTGCAGAAGGCCTTGCAGGTAGGCGCGCGCGGCTACGTGCTGAAGGACGCGCCGGCCGCCGAGATCGTTGCCGCCATAGAGGCCGTATCGGCCGGCGGCACCTTCCTGAGCCCGGCCGTTTCAAAGAAGCTGTTCCGCAACCAGGCGCCCAAGCCGCTGCTCACGCCGCGCGAGAGCGAAATACTCACGGCGCTGGGCAGGGGTGAATCCAGCAAGCAGATTGCGCGCGACCTCGGGCTCAGCGTTCGCACGGTGGAAGCGCACCGGCAGAGCATCAAACGGCGGCTGGGGATCGAGGGGCAGGCCGAGCTGATCAAGTACGCGGTGGAGCACGCGCGGGAATTTGGGGGCGGGTGAACCGCCGGGCCTCTTACGCGGTCGGTGATGCGCTCGCCGCGATTCGGGGAAGTTCGAGCTCGAAGCTCGTGCCCGCCGGGGAACTCACGCATCGCACCTGTCCGCCATGTGCGGCAACAATCTGCTGCACGATGAAGAGCCCGAGCCCGAGACTTGTCCGATTGCCGGAGGCGCCGGCTGCGGAACCTCGCTCAAGGGCCTTGAACAACTTGGGAATTTCGGCGGAAGGAATCTCCTGACCCGTATTCGCCACCTTCAGCAAGACGGCACCCACGCCGCCGGTCAAAGTCACCGAAATGGGCCCGGCGTCGCCGTAGGTCGCCGCGTTGTTGACCAGGTTCCCCAATGCTTCGCGCACGGCTGAGGCGTCGAACAAGCCCTCTGTATCCGCTCCTGCCGAAAAATCGATGTGCGCGTCCGGAAGTGCGGCGCGCAACAGTTCGACTTCTGCGGCACATTGTTCGCCCAGGTTGGTGTGCTCCCGGTGAATCTTCATGCCTCCACCCAGGGCCGACCTGTTGTACTGCAGCAAAGTGTCCAGGAGCGACGCCATTCGCCGCCCGCTGCGTATCAGCACACCCACTTCGGACATCGGCGATTCTTTTGTCTTTCTCGAAATGAGTTCTGCGGTGAGAAGAATCGCATTCAGGGGCCCACGCAAGTCATGCCCCAGTACCCCCAGGAATACGTTCCTGAGCTGATCGGTTTCCTCGGAAAAGAACTCGACGGACTCCGCCACGGCCTGGTCGATGGCTTCGTTGAACCGGATGACGTCGACCACAGAAACCGCAACAGGCTCCTTTTCTGCCCACAGCCTGAGCACACCCGCTCTGAGGGCGCGGTACTCGGCGACGAGCTGGGTCATTTGAAGGCCGCTTCTCGCTCTTTGGCGCCCATGCGTTTGAGCAGCGGAATCTTCGGTACCCGAAAGGGCCGCCCCTTGGCCCAGGGACTTGGCATGCGCTTCGTTGGACGACTGGCTGTTCTCCAGGTCGAGCACGATCGCCTCGAGGATCTTCGGGATGTGATCCCTGAGGGTCAGCTCCGATTCATGTGCAAGGGGCGCCAGCGTACGCGCGTACCGTGCCGCCTCGGCGACGATCGTCTCGCTATGGATGTTGATGAATTCAGCCAGACGCATAGGTGCCTTCGAGAGCAGTGACAAGGTAGATGACCGAAAGCGAGGAGACCGTGCCGCATTCTGCCTGCATTCGCCGCGTCGATCTCGGCTAGAAAAGCCCGCGCTGCGAAGTCGTCAAGGCCATGAAGCTCTCTCCGATGGGCTGGAGAATGGCGTCGGCAATCGGCTGGAGCTGCCTGGTCAGGTAATGCTCGTAGTCGATGTGCGAATGGCGGGTTTCCAGCGGCTCCGGCCCGTTCCTGGTCATCACGTATTGGATCCAGCCGCCTTTCTGATACTGCTTGGGCCGGCCGATGCGGCCGTTGTGTTCGTCGGCAATGCGAGCGGCTCGCACCTGCGGCGGCACGTTGACCAGATAGGCGTCGAGCCGATGGCGCAGGCGCTTGCGGTAGATGAGCAGGTCGTCCTTGGCGCCGGCCAGTGTCGACCTCGCATAGTCGGTCACGAATTCCTTGTAGGGCGCGCCCTGAAAAATGCGTGAAAGCAGGCCCTCCTGGAACTGCCGCGCCAGCGGGGTCCAGTCGCTGCGTGCCATCTCCAGGCCGCGGTACACCATCTCCTCCTTGCCGGCGGCATCGACACTCAGGCCCGCGTAGCGCTTCTTGCTGCCGACCTCCGAGCCGCGAATGGTGGGCATGAAGAACTTCTTGTAGTGAGTGTCCACCTCGATCTCCAGAAAACTCTCCAGGCCCTGCTCGTCGCGAAGGGTGCGCGTCCACCAGTCGTTGATGTCGGCCGCCAGGCTTGCCGCGACGGCGTGCGCCTCCTCGTTGGTGTGGGTGCGCTTGAGCCAGATGAAGATGGAGTCGGTATCGCCATAGATGGCCTCGTAGCCCCGCCTCTCCACGAACTCGCGCGTGAGCTTCATCATCTCGTGTCCGCGCAGGGTGACGGCGGACACCAGATCGGGGTTGAAGAACCGGCACTCGGCCGCGCCCAGCACGCCGGCAAAGGAGTTCATGAGCAGCTTCAGCGCTTGCGACAGCGGCTCGTTCTTCGTCCGCTTGGCCTCGTCCCGGGCGCGCCAGAGCGTGGTCACGATCTCGGGCAGGCAGTGCCTGTCCCGCGAAAAGACTGTCCCCTTCGGTCCCCTGATGCATACGGCCGGGTCGCTGGCATTCGTTCCCTCGACAAGGCCCACCGGATCGACCAGGAAGGTCCGGATGATGGAAGGGTAGAGGCTCTTGTAGTCCAGCACCACGACGGAGTCGTAGAAGCCCGGTTTGGAGTCCATCACGTACCCGCCCGGATAGGCCTTGCTCGCAATTTCGCCCACATTCGGCGCCACGTAACCCAGGCGGTGCATCCGCGGCATGTAGTGGTGGCTGAACGCAGCGATGGAGCCGCCGAAGTGGTCGGCCTGCAGGCCGGTGGTCTGGGCCCGCTCCATCACGAACTGCAGCAGCTTGGCCTTGTCGAAGATCCGCAGCACCAGCTCGCAGTCCCGGATGTTGTAGAGCGCGAGCGCGGGCTTGTCTTCCTGGTAGCGTCGCTCGATCTCCGCCATCTTGTCGTACTCATCGCCGATGGCCTTGCCTTCACCGAGCAGCGCTTGCGAGACGGTCTCCAGGCTGAAGGACGGAAAGCTCCACACCGCGGCCTTGAGCGCGTCGATGCCGTCGATGATGACCCGGCCCGATGTAGGCGCGAACAGGTAGCCCTGCTTGCCCGGATGGGTCCGCCATTCGATCGGGCGGCCCTCCCGCCCCAGCAGGAACTGCACGCCGCAGTCGTTGGCCGTCTTCTGCAGCACGCGCAGGTCGAACTGGATGACGTTCCAGCCGATGATGACGTCAGGGTCATTCCGCTCGAACCAGTCGTTGAGCTTTTCGATCATGGCCTTGCGGGACGCGCAATAGATCAGCAAAAAGGCCATGGGTTCGTCAGACCCGGCTGGCGGCTCTGGCGGCGGCTCGCCCAACATGAAGACGACGCGCTCCGGCGTGCCGTCCAGCGCGATGGAATAGAGCGCTTCGTCTTGGCTCGTCTCAATGTCCAGCGACACGACCTTCAGCACGGGACGGTACTCGGGCGCGGGCTTGAGCTTGCAGTCGACGATGGTGGCGCGCTCTACCCGCCCGCCTTCCACCCGCACGCCGGCGGTGATGAAGCGTTCCATCAGGTAGCGGTCGTGCGGGCGCACGTCGGCCTCGAGCAAGGAAATGCCCTGGGCCTGCAGGGCGCGCGCCAACCGGCCAAGCTGGCGGAAGTGCTTCGCATACACACCGAGGACAGGTTCCTGATGGAACGTCTTCAGTTCAAGCTCACGCAACTGCACGTCCGGCATGGCCGTGAGGTGGGCTTCCACCGCCCCCCGATGCCGATTGGCGACGAACGCGACGCTGCGGCGCGAGGTCAGCAACACTTTCCTCGGCCCCGCATCGGTTGCCAGCCAGTACTCGATCTCTGTACCGGCGGGCGCGTCACGCCAGTGGCGGGTAAGGATGAAGCCCTGGAGTTCGGTTGATGTCACGAGAGCTCGGCTTCCTATACGTACTCCAGGAGGATTCTCGCGAAAGGCTCTGGGGCAAGCCGCGGAATATCGTGTGCGCAGTCCAGACGATGCGTAGCCCATTCGGCGTCCAGCCGCAGACGTTCGTACAGCTCGATGAACGGACTCCCTTCCCAGCCGAACGCGGCAACGAAGGCTTTGCTTCGGACATTGCGCCACGCGCCCGTCAACTTGATCGCCTGCAGAAAGGTCGCGATGGGGTGCGGGCGGCATCGCCTGTCCAGATGAACCGAAGGCGCACAGCTCAAGCCATCCGCCGCCACGCCCGCAATGAAACGCTCCCGATAATTCTGGGTGGTGAGCGACCAAACCGACGCGCCGTTGTCCGGCACATAGGCATCGGCGTAAACGATCGCTTCCACGCGCGACGGCTCCTTGTCGGCCGCACCCGTGATGACCATTCCTCCATATGAATGACCGACAAGAATGGCCTGCGTATCGTGCCCCCGAATCGCCTGAACCACCTCGTCGATATGACGTTCGAGATTGACCCCGTTCGCAGGCTCATCGCCAAGGCCGGAGAGCGTGAGCGCCTGCACTTCGTGGCCTTCGCTCGAGAGCACCTTGCTCACATCGTCGAAGGCCCATGCCCCGTGCCAACCTCCCGGCACCAAAACGAATCTTGCCATCTGATTTTGTCCTCTCGAATGAGGCGGCGGAGCCAGCGTTGAGCCATCGGACCGCAGCACGTTCAACACGCGCCATTGTCGTTTGCAGATCGCGTTCGCGCATCGCTCGGCGGCCCTTCTGCATAGGCGGTTGCGGCCTTCGGAATCTTGCCGTTTACCTATTGTCGGCGACGAGTCTCTATGGGTTCTTGACCTCGGGGCTCGATCTCGAAGACATCGCCGTTCGTGGGCGTCGCAGACTCATGGTAGATGTCGTAGAGATACTGCGCCAGCTCGGCGTGAGGCACATCGGACGGAATCGCGAGTCCTGCTGGCCGACGCTTGCCGTCGTCTCCTGCAAGGTGAGCGGCCCATGCGTCGCCGACTCGCTCGATGGCAATGATTCGCCCGAAAACGTTGAAGCGGTATCGCATAGAGCATCCATTCTCAACAATCGGTCAACGACTGCGACTGCGACTGGCTGCTCACCTGATCGCAGCACTCCAGAATTCATTCGCCGCCTTCCCCAGGAGCTTGCTGTCCCGATAGAGCCTGATCTCCAGCGGAACGGCCCACTCGCTGCTCGCTGCGGCGACAAGGCGCCCTTGGCCGATGTCTTCTTCCACAAGGGTCTGCGGCAGCCATGCGATGCCCCTGCCGTCCAGCGCCATCGTCCGGAGCACCGAGGCGAGATGAGCCGTGAAAACGACTTGGACATCGAGCGACTCCAGCCGCGGGCTCACCAAGGCGCGCATGATGCGCCCCAGCCCCGATTCCTCGCTGTACAAGAGCACCGGCACGGCCGATGCGCCTTTGCGTGAAAGCTGATGCAGCGGCTTGCCGGAGCCATCGGGTGCGGACACTGCAATCAGCATGTCCCCACCGATCCGGGCTGATTCGTATGTGTCTGCATCGAGCGCGCCATGCGCATCGGGATGTGCGTGGCTCAGAACGAACTGAACCTTGCTTTGCAGCATCAGCGATTCGCAGCGCTGAAGCACGTCGGACATGAGCTGCACCGGCCCGAGCGTGATGCTGGACTCGAGGCTTCGAATCCATCGCGGCAAAAAAGTCATGGAAAGCGCATGCGTGCACGCGATGCGCAGGGTCACCGAACTGGCCTCCGCAATCTTCCTCGCGTCACCTGGTACGCGGGCCACCCTCGCGATCAGTTCCTGCGCCACCGCGGCAAACCACTCACCCACTTCGGTGAGCGTGGCGGGCTGCGTGCTGCGGTCGAACAGGTCGGCGCCGATCCACTCTTCCAGCGCGCGAATGCGGCGGCTGAATGCGGGCTGGGAGCTATGGCGTTCATCGGCTGCGCGCGAGAAGTTGCCTGTTGCCGCCAACGCCAGGAAGTCGTCAAGCCAGATCAGGTTCATGTCCGGTTCGTCCAGCGCATAGAAGTTGAGAAATTGAACATTGGCCGAAAAAGGCGGCGCGGCCGACCATTCAGTCTCCCACTCACCCGTTCTGGAGACAACCGTGAAGATCGTCGAAATCCGCGAGAAGACCATCCCCATCAGCTCGCCCATTCGCAACGCCTACATCGACTTTAGCAAGATGACGCTGAGCCTTGTCGCGGTGATCACCGACGTGATCCGCGATGGCAAGCCGGTCGTCGGCTACGGCTTCAACTCCAACGGCCGCTACGGCCAGGGCAAGCTGATGCGCGAGCGGTTCATCCCGCGCATCATGGAAGCGAACCCGTCGTCCCTCGTCGACGACAGAGGCAACAACCTCGATCCGCACAAGATCTGGAACACCATGTTCACCAATGAGAAGCCGGGCGGCCATGGCGAGCGCTCGGTGGCCATCGGCACCATCGACATGGCGGTGTGGGACGCGGTGGCCAAGATCGAAGGAAAGCCGCTGTTCCAGTTGCTGGCCGACCGCTACGGCGACGGCAAGCCCAACCGCAAAATCTTCGTCTACGCAGCGGGAGGCTACTACTACCCGGGGCAAGACCACGGAAAGCTGAAGGACGAGATGCGCAGCTACATCGACCGTGGCTACACGGTCGTGAAGAAGAAGATCGGCGGAGCCTCACTCGACGAAGACCTGCGCCGCATCGACTCGATCATGGAAGTGCTGCAGGACGGCCAGAAGCTCTGCGTCGACGCCAACGGCCGCTTCGACCTGGAAACCGCGATTGCCTATGCCAAGGCCCTGTCGCAATACGACCTGTTCTGGTACGAGGAGCCGGGCGACCCGTTGGACTTCGAACTGCAAGCGGCCCTCCGCAATTTCTACAAGAACCCGATGGCCACGGGGGAAGACCTTTTCTCGATGCAGGATGCGCGCAACCTGATCCGCTACGGCGGCATGCGCCCGGACCGCGATTGGCTGCAGTTCGACTGCGCGCTTAGTTACGGCCTGGTCGAGTACCTGCGCACGCTGGAGATGTTGAAGGAACATGGCTGGTCGGCAAGCCGCTGCATCCCGCACGGCGGTCACCAGATGTCGCTGAACATTGCGGCCGGCCTTGGCCTTGGCGGCAACGAGTCGTATCCTGACCTTTTTCAGCCGTTCGGCGGGTTCCCGGACGGTGTGAAGGTCGAGAACAGCTTTGTGACCCTGCCTGACTTGCCGGGAATCGGCTTCGAAGGCAAGGCCGATCTGTACCGGGAGATGCAAGCGCTTTCGGCCTGAAGCAAATAACCCACCCAAGGAGACAACACCATGAAAAGCATTTGGCGCTACGCCGCCGGCCTCGGCCTGTTCGCTTCGGCTGCGTTGGCCTCTGCAGAGTTTCCGGACAAACCCGTCACGCTGGTGGTCCCGTTCGCAGCCGGCGGCCCGAGCGACAAGATCGCCCGCGATCTGGCCGAGGCACTGCGCAAGCCGCTCGGCCAGACCGTGGTCGTCGAAAACGCTGCCGGTGCGGGCGGCACCATCGGCTCGGCCAAGGTGGCGCGCGCCACCCCGGACGGCTACACGCTGCTGGTGCATCACATCGGCATGGCAACCGCGCCCGCGCTGTATCGCAAGCTCTCTTACAAGGTGCCCGATGATTTCGAGATGCTGGGTGTGATCAACGAAGCTCCTTCGGTGGTGATCGGCAAGCCGACCCTGGAAGCCAACAGCTTCGCGGACCTGCGCAAGTGGATTGCCGCGAACGGCGGAAAGGTCAACCTCGCCCATGCAGGCTTGGGCTCTGCATCGCACCTCTGCGGCTTGATGTTCCAAAGCGCCTTGAAGACCACCATGACGGCCGTGCCCTACAAGGGAACCGCGCCAGCCATGACGGACCTTATTGGCGGGCAGGTCGATCTCATGTGCGAGCAGGCCACCAACGCCGTTCCGCAGATCGAAGGCAAGAAGGTCAAGGTCTACGGCGTGACAAGCCTCAAGCGCCTGCCGCTGCCATCGCTCAAGGACACCGCCACGCTGTCGGAGTCCGGACTCAAGGACTTCGACGTGCAGGTCTGGCACGGCTTGTATGCGCCCAAGGGAACGCCGCCCGCGGTGCTGGAGAAGCTGAACGCGGCGCTTCGCGTCGCCTTGAAGGACGCGGAACTCATCAAGCGCGAAGAGGCGCTGGGCCTTACCGTGGTGAATGACGAGCGCCTGGCCCCGGCCGGCCACAGGAAGTTCGTGGAAGCTGAGAAGGCCCGCTGGGCGAAAGTGATCAAGGACGCCGGCGAATACGCCGACTGAGCGCGAGGAGAGAAAGAGCGTGAAGATCGGAATCATCGGCGCCGGCAATATCGGCGCGTGCCTCGCCCGCAAGCTCGCAGCCAGCGGCCATGACGTCAGGCTTGCCAACTCGAAGGGGCCGCAAACCATTCGGGACCTCGCCGACGAAGTGGGTGCCACGCCGGTGACCAAGGAAAAGGCGGTGGCCGATGCCGAGGTCGTCATCCTTGCGATTCCGTTTGCAAGTCATCGGGACCTCGCGAACCTGTTCGAGAGCGTGGCGCAGGAGGTTGTGGTCATCGATACCTCCAACTACTATCCAAGCCGCGATGGCGCAATTGCCGAGGTGGACGGCGGAAAGCCTGAAAGCATATGGAGCCAGGAACAGATCGGACGTCCCGTGGTGAAGGCATGGAACGCCGTTCTGGCCGCGACCTTGGAAGCAGGGGGACGGCCTGCAGGTACGCCCGGTCGTCTCGCGATTCCCGTGGCTGGAGACGATGCGACGGCAACGGCGACAGCCCGGCAGCTGGTCGATCAAACAGGGTTTGACGCGCTGGACGCCGGGGGCCTCCAGGACTCCTGGCGCCAGCAGCCGGGAACGCCCGCATACTGCACCGAGTTGACGATCGGTGATTTGAAGCTGGCGGTCGAAGCAGCGAAAAGGGAGCGCGCGCCCAGCAATCGGGATGCCTTGATGAAGGAGTTTGCATCGGCAGGCGGCGCACTGACGCACGCGCAAATCGTGGCGCGAAACCGGAGTGCTACCGCATAGATCAGCGCGGCCGTGCCATCTTCCCGTCGATCCGCAAGCGCCACAGCTCATATCGCTCCTCTCCGCTTTTGACCGCTCCCGCAAAATGATCGTTCAAGGCACTCGAGGTGAAGACCAGGTCGCCATCCGGATGGATTGCGGCGGTGTCGGGCCAGCGCACGCCTTCATCGGACGCGATCAGCGACATCGACTTTGTGCGAGGGTCGTACTTCACGATGCCGTTGCGCGTAACGTCCGTGATGTAGAGCCCGCCCGCCGAATCCGTCGCGATCCCGTCGGTGTTGCCGCCTACGCTGCCTAGATCGCGGATCGCCGCGGCAATCTGGTCGTCGCTCGCACCGGCCTTGCGCAGAATCGCCGTCGGAAGTGCGCGGGCGCGCGTCCCTGTCGTCACTGTCCAGTAGAGCGTGCGGGCATCGGGCGACAGCGCAATGCCGTTGATGCCGAGCAGCAGCGGGTTGCCCGGCCAAACCTCCGCACCATGAGCAACCACCTTCACGCCGGGCTCGACCTGCAGGTTCGGGTTCCTGTCCAGCACGCGCCGCGCCTTGCCTGAGGCGAAGTCCACCACGATCAAGCCCACCATGTTGTTCGGTGCGCTGCGCATGCCGCTGTCGGAGATATAGGCCACGCGGCGCTGTTCGTCGACTGCAATGTCGTTGAGAAAGCTGCCCTTGCGGTCGGCCGCGCCGTCCAGCCCGATGCGCTTTACCGTGCGGCCTGACTTCAGGTCGAGCACAAGCACCTTCTGGGCGCCCGGCGGTGCTTCGGATTCGCCGGCCACAAAGCCCAGGTCGAGCGCCCACAGCCATCCGTTCTTGCGGTCGACGTGAAAGCCCAGCACATTGCGCAAGCTCTGGTCCGGCGCGCCTTTCACGGCGTTGCCCTCTTTCGACGGAAATGCCGTCAGTCGCGCTGGCCCGGTTTGCACGCGGGTGTCCAGCTTGCTGAGGGTTGCCGGTGCGTCGGCAGACACCAGCCGCGGCGTGCTGACGTAGGCGGCGCCTTGTGCGTCGAAGTGCAAGCCCGCAATGGGTGCATTGACCGACGATTCGAACGGCGCCGGATCGGCGCCGTCCTTCGGCGCCTCCCAGCTCACGCCGGCGTAGCTGCGCCAGCGCTCGAGGGGCGCGGTGTCGGCGGAAGAGGCCGCGGTGGAAAGTGCGAAGGCGGCAGCCAGCACGATGAGCGGAGACGACATGGTGCAATCTCCGGATCAGAGAATCGAGCGGAAGGAGCCGCCCTCGACGCGCACCGCGGCGCCGTTGGACGCTGCGCCCAACGGGCTGGCCAGCAGCGCCACCATGGCCGCTATTTCGTCGGCCTCGATCATCCGGGCGATGAGCGAGCTGGGCCGGTAGGTCTGGAAGAAGTGCGCTTCGATCTGCGCGTCGGTCATGCCGGCGCGCGGCGCCGTCTGCCGCAGGTACTCCACGATGCCTTCGGAGCGGGTGGCCGCAGGCAGCACGCTGTTGACGGTGACGCCGGTGCCCTTGGTCAACTCGGCCAAGCCGCGCGACACCGCAAGCTGCGCCGACTTGCTGACGCCGTAGTGCACCATGTCCGGCGGGGTGAATGCGCCGACCTCGCTCGACATGAAGATCACCCGGCCCCAGTTCTTCTGCAGCATGCGCGGGAAGTAATGGCGCGACAGGCGCACACCCGACATCACATTGACCTCGATCATGCGCAGCCAGTCTTCGTCGGTAATTTCGGCGAAGGGCTTGGCTTCGTAGTAGCCGAGGTTGTTCACCAGGATGTCCGCGTCCGGCTGCGCTTCGATCAGCCGGGCCGCGCCCTCTGCGCTGCTCTGGTCGGCGACCACGGCGGTTACCCGGCTGCCCGGCGCCGCGGCTGCAATCCGCTGCACTGCGGCGTCCAGCTTGTCGCCGCCGCGCCCGGTAATGGTGACCGACACGCCTTCGCGCGCAAGCGTGGTCGCAATGGCCAGGCCGATGCCGGCCGTTGCGCCGGTGACGATGGCGGTCTTGCCGCTGAGTTGCAGATCCATGATGCAGGTGTTCCTTGATGGCTTGTTTCAGGGGCTCGGGCCGTGGCCCAAGTCATGGTTCGACTGTATTGATGGCTGAGCAGGCGATAAACTGGCCTCAAAGGAAAATATTTGTTCTTCAGGAGTCAAGATGGCGCGGCGATTCGATCACCTGGGAGATGTGGAAACCTTCGTCACAGTGGTCGAGAAGGGCTCCATGACGGCCGCTGCTGTGGCGCTAGCCACCACGCCGTCGGTGCTCAGCCGCGCCATTACCCGGCTCGAAACGCGGCTTGGTGTGCAGCTGCTGCGCCGCACGACACGGCGCTTGGGCCTGACTGAAGAAGGGCGTACCTACCTCGAGCAGTCGCGCGCGGCTTTCGCGCTGATCGACGATGCCGAGCGGGCGATGCAGGTCCCGGGCGATGCGCTGGCGGGCAGCGTGCGCCTGAGCGTGCCGACCACCTACGGCCATCATCGGCTGCCGGCGCTGCTGCTGAGTTTTTCCGCGCGGCATCCGCAAGTGCGCGTCGAACTGAACATCACCAATCGCAACGTAGACCTGGTGGCCGAGGGCTACGACCTCGCGATCCGGCTGGGCCAGTTGCCCGACAGCGGCATGGTCGCCCGCAAGCTCGAAGACGCGCCAATGTGCCTGCTCGCGGCGCCGGGCTACATCGAGCGCGCGGGCGCGCCGGGCAGCGTGGCCGAACTTGCGCACCACAGCTGCCTGCCTTTCGTGATGCCGAGCACCGGCCGTGTGTCGCCCTGGCTGCTGCGTGAGGATGGACGCGACCTCGACTGGCTGCCGCACGGCAGCCTGCAGGTGTCGGACGATGTGATGGGTGTGGTTTCGCTGGCCCTGAACGGCCTGGGCATCTGCCAGACCTATGACTTCATCGCACGCGAGTTCGTGGCTCAGGGCCGTGCGGTCGAGGTGCTGGCGCAGTCACGCGGGCGCACACGGCCGTTCTCGGTGATCTATGCACCGCACCGCCGGCTCTCGTCCGCGTCGCGTGCGCTGATCGATTTTCTGGCCGAAAAGCAAACGTGATGCGAGCCTCCTCCGGGCTCAATCCGCCTTGAAGCCTGTCGCGGCGACCACCTTGCCCCAGCTTGCCGTGTCCGCCGCGATCACGCGGGCGAACTCCTGCGACGTGGTGCCCGTGACGCTGAAGCCCGCATCCTCCAGTTTCGCCTTGCCTTCGGCCGACTGCACGGCTTTGCGGATGTCCGTCTCCAGCCGGGCGACGATCTCTGGCGGCGTCCTGGCCGGCGCGACGACGCCGAACCACGAGTTGAAAGCCAGCTGCGGAAAACCTTGCTCGCGGAAGGTCGGAACGTCGGGCAGGCTGGCGCTGCGTGTATCGCCGCTGGAGGCCAGCGCGATCAGCTTGCCGGCCTTCACGTTGGCTGCCGACAGGCCCACGCTCGCGAAGGCACCCGACACATCGCCGCTGAACAGGCCGCCCAGCGCATCGCCCGTGGTCTTGTAGTGCACCGGCTCCGGCTTGATGCCGATGGCGTCGCCGAAGAGAAACGCGCCGAAGTGGCCCGGCGTGCCTGCGCCGAATGTGCCCATGAACAGTCCCTTCTGCCCGCGGCTCCATTCCACGAACTGCTTCACGTCACGCGCCGGCACCTTGGCAGGGTTGACCACCAGCATGAAGTTGGAGGTGACCACCTGGCTCACGGGCACGAAGTCTTTCTTCGGGTCGTAGGAGAGCTTGCTGTAGCTGCTGGGCGCAATGGCCAGCTGGCCGGTTTCTCCGAGCATGAGCGTGTAGCCGTCGGGCTGCGCACGCGCCACCTCAGAAGCGGCGATCAGCCCGCCGGCGCCCGGCTTGTTGTCGACGATGACGCCGAGATTTCCCCATCCCTCGGACAGCTTCTGGGCCAGCAGCCGCGCCACGATGTCCGGACCGCTGCCGGCCGGAAAGCCGACGACAAGGCGCACCGGCCGCTGGGGATAAGCGGCTGTCTGGGCGAGCGCCTGCGACGCCCACGACATGCCTGCGAGCCCGATCAGCGTGGTGGCGGCGATGAGCGCGCGGCGGCGCGCGCCCGTGGAAAGGGCGGTGGTCATTCAGGTCTCCTGTCGGTGTTGAAATAGGGAGGCGGGTCGGCGCGTGGGATTACTGCAGCACGAAAAAGCGCATGACGACCTGGGCCGGGTGGCGCACGCCGACCCCGACGAACATCCGCTCGGTGATCCAGCGCAGCGACTCGCTGCGCGTTTCGAACGAGGGCGCACAACGGAAATAGACCTGCGCCGGGTCGACAGGGTCGCCACGCAGCAGTTGCGCCATCACCTCGGCCGGTGCCGTGCGCATCGCGCGGTTGCGCACGTAGATGCGGTCGCCCGCATCCGTCTCCAGGCCGTAGCGCGCGTCCAGTTCCGAGACCGTGTCGCTCGCGATGCGCTGAAAATCGGCGCCGCCTGGCAGCACGCGTCCGGTCCAGCCCTCACCCTTGGCATGGCCACCCAGAATGGGCACCACGCGGCGCAGCCCCTGGGCGCCCTCGCTGAGCACCATCGGCTCGCCGACGTCGACGGATATGTCGGCAAACCAGGTGAGCCGCGGCGCGGCAAGCGGATCGTCTTGCTGAGGGATGGGAGCCATGCCCTAGCGTAAGTCCGGTGGCCGGGCAGCGCTGTCATCCTGGAAGATGACGGGATTCCCCGTATTGCCCCATGCGCACCTGGATTCCTGATTTGTCCGCCGAACCTGTCGGAGCGCCGCTGCTGCAGCGCCTGCCGATGGTGGTGCCCGCGGTGGGCGAACCGGGGTTCGGGGCCTGCCTTCTGGAGGCCATGGCCTCGGCATTGCCGGTGGGCTCGTTCTCGGTCTACCGCACCGGCTCGCGGCCGGCGATCTTTCTGAGCGGCAGCCGGGGCATGCCCGACACCACGCGGGACTGTTGGCGCGCCTACCTCTCGGGCCCCATCCGAAGCGACCGCACCTTGCGCGAAACGAGTGCGCCGCAACTGCGCGTGTGCCATATCACCGCGCCGGAAGTGCCCGCCGAACATCGTGCCAAGGTGTATGAAGCCCATGGCGTGGTGGAACGCGTGTCCGTGGTCGAGGAGGAGCCTGCGGCGTGCGACGATGCGCTGTTTGCAGTCAACTTCTATCGGCATACCCATCAGCGTCCGCTCAGCGATGCGCAGCTGGCCGACTTCGGCATTGCCGGGCGCCTGCTCATGGCCCTGGCCCGAAAGCACATCGCCCTGACACGCGTCGACGTGGCCGACGAACTCAGGGCGCGGCTGCTGGCCCGTTGTCCGGCCCTCACGACGCAGGAGTTGAACGTGTGCCTTCGGCTGCTGCGCGGCATGACCCAGGAGGGCATCGCATCAGATATGGGCCTGGCGCTGCCAACGGTCAAGACCTATCGCAACCGGGCTTTCAACAGGCTCGGAATCCACTTTCGCAGCGAGCTGTTCGCGCTCATGCTGCCGGAGCGCGGGGCAGGCAAAGCCGGGGTTTGACCGCGTGCTTGTTGTTCGCGTTCAGGTCCTGCGATGGCCGCGAACCGCCGTCGGGGCAAATCCAAACCGTGCGCGGAACCTTACCGAAAATCGCGACGCCGAATCGTAGCCGACGCTCGATGCGATTCGGGTGACCGCATGGTCGGTCGATTGGAGCAACGTCATGGCGAACGACATGCGTGCATCGGTCAATACCGACGCGAAGGTCGCTCCCTCCGCACTCAGTCTTCGCCTGAGCGTTGCTTCGCTCATGGCAAGCCGAGCGGCCACCGAGGCCATCGTCCACGGCTCTGAAAGCGAGCCGGCGAACAAGCTGCGCAGCCTTGCCACCATCGTTGTTGCGCCTTGCGGGGCCGCGAGCGCGATGTCGAACAAGGACAGCCACACCAACACCTCCGCCATCCGGTGCCTTGCAATCTCGGCGGGAACCTGGGAAGCGTTGGAGGACACCGCTTCGATGGCGCGGTCGACGGAATCGTGGAACTCTCGCCCGGCGCCCCGGAGCACGGCCGCCTGGCGCAGGGGCCGCGCTTCATGGCAACCCTGCTCGAAACCTTCGATGATCGCCTTGTCCCAAAGGAGCCAGCGTGCTTCGAAAAGACCTTGTGCCGACAGCTGGTTGAACACGTCGAAGGTCTGGCCGCCGGCCAGCACAATGGCTTCGCCGCCTTGCAGGCTCCAGCGGCGCTGGCCGGACTGGAGCGTCTTCTTGCCGTGCCGCAGCAGTATGAGGGCAGGGCTGTCGAGCGCCAGCTGGCTGATTCGGAGCGTGCTGTGCTGAACGACATTGGCCGTCGTGCCGATCTCCGGGCGCGAGACCAGGGACCTTACCGAGACGTGCTTCGTCACGACCAGCGGTGATGAAGGCTAGGAACGCACCCGGTGAATGGCACACAGCTTGTTGCCATCGGGGTCGCGCACGTAGGCGAGGTAATAGCGGCCCAACGCCTCGTCACGCAAACCCGGCGGATCTTCGATCGATACGCCGCCATGCGCCACCGCCGTGTCGTGAAACTCTTTCACCAGCTCGGGGCTCGCGCATTTGAACGCGATGGTGCCTCCGTTCGCACACGTGGCAGGCTGGTTGTCGATGGGCTCGCTGATCCCCAGCGTACTTCCGTCGTGCCGGTAGAACAGGCGAACATGACCCGTCGCCGCAACGTTGCGGACAGGCCCGTTCTCTGCGCCGATCACGCGAAGAACCGCATCGTAGAAGCGTTCAGAGCGCTCGATGTCGTTGCTGCCGATCATGATGTGATTGAACATTGGTATCTCCTTTTCTGCTTTTTGGACAATTTGACAAGGAAGCGAGTTTAGGCACGCATTGAGGGCGCTCATAGCTCAAAGTCGCTCAAATTCAGTGCCGATCCGCTCACATCGTCGAGCGGGCCTCGTCCTGATACCCTCCAGTTCATTCCATCCGCGCCGATTCCAGAATGCCTGATTTACCCCACAGCCCAGCTGCCGACCGCAACAAGCAGCCCATCCTCGAGGCATTGACACGCATCCTCGGCGAGCGTGGCGCCGCGCTGGAAATCGCATCCGGCACAGGCCAGCATGCCGCCTGGTTTGCAGCGGCAATGCCCCGATGGACATGGCAGCCTACCGACGCAGACGCCCGCATGCTCCCCGCTCTTGAGGCGCGCGTCGAAGAAGCCGCACTGCCCAATCTCAGGCCGCCGCTCCTGCTCGACGTAACGGCGCCGCAATGGCCCTCGCAAGGCGCTGCGTTCGGCCAAGGCGAAGAAGAAACGAAGTTCGACGCGATCTACTGCGCCAACATGCTGCACATCGCACCGTGGGCCGCATGCGTCGCGCTGATGCACGGGGCCTCGCGGCACCTGCTTCCCGGCGGGGTGTTGATCACTTACGGGCCTTACTTCGAAGAAGACGCCGTGCCCGCACCAAGCAACCTCGCCTTCGATGAAGACCTGCGTTCACGCAATTCCGGCTGGGGCATTCGCCGCCTGAAAGATGTGGCGGCAGAAGCGCGCGCAGCGGGCCTCTCATTGCGTGAACGCCAGGCGATGCCCGCGAACAACCTGCTGTTGGTGTTCGGTCGCTGACTAGCCCGCGGGGCGCACAATTCCGCCTGCACCACTCCGCTCACCGTAGAAACTTCCATGACTGATCTCCCCGCTTCGTCTCGCGTCGCTGTCGTCACCGGAGGTGCACGCGGCATCGGCCTGGCCATCGGCCGCTGGTTTCTGGCACATGGCTACAACGTCGCGCTGCTCGACATCGATGCCTCCACGCTCGATCAGGCGGTGGCCGATCTGGCTCAACCCGAGAGGGTGCTCGGCTTGCACTGCGACGTCTCGAAACCGCTGCAGGTCGCCAGCGCCGCCAAGGCCGTCGTCGAGCGCTTCGGCCATGTCGATGCGCTGGTCAACAACGCAGGCGTGGCGGTGTTCAAGCCGGTGCTCCAGACTTCGTTCGAAGAGTGGCGCACAGTGCTCGGCACCAACCTCGACGGCGCTTTTCTGTGCACGCAGGCTTTCGGTGCGCTGATGGTGGCGCGCGGGCGTGGCGCGGTGGTCAATGTCGCTTCCATTTCGGGCCTGCGCGCGAGCACCGCTGCGCGTGGCGTATGGCACCAGCAAGGCGGCGCTCATCCACCTGACCAAGCAGCATGCGGTCGAACTCGGCAACGCCGGCGTGCGCGTGAACGTGATCGCGCCGGGGCCCGTCGAAACCGAAATGGCCAAGCTCGTGCACACCGTGGCAATCCGCTCCGACTACTACGACACCATCCCGCTGGGCCGCTACGGCACGACGGAAGAGATGGCCAACACGGTGGGCTTTCTGTGCAGCGACGAGGCCAGCTTCATCAACGGCCAGGTGCTCGCGGTGGACGGCGGCTTCGATGCCGCCGGCGTGGGCTTGCCCACCTTGCGCAAGGGCGCGCCCACGTCCTGATTGCTTGCCCGCGTCAGCGCACGCGCGGCACCGCGGCGGTCAGCAGCGCAAGCGCCTTGTTCAGCGTCGAGGTTGCGAACCACTGGCCCTTGGAATGCCCGATGCGCACCACGACGAGATCGTGCGAAGGAATCACCAGCACGAACTGGCCTCCCGCGCCAAGCATGTAGTAGGCCGACGTCGGCGCGGCCAATGAACTCATGCCGTTGATCCAGAAGAAGCCGCCGTAGATGGGGCGCTTGTCCGCGGCCCACGCCGGCGCAACGCTGCTCACGAAATTGACGAAGCCTTCGGGAAGAATGCGCTCGCCGTTCCACACGCCGTCCTGCAGGTAGAGGTTGCCCAGGCGGGCCCAGTCGCGTCCCGACATGAAGTCGTAGCCTTGCGTGAGAAAGTTGCCGTAGGGGTCGGTCTCGATGACCATCGAGCGGATGCCGATCTTGTCGAACAGCGCGCGTTGCGGAAACGAGAGGTACTCCTCGCCGCGCTTCTCCACCGCAAGGCGCACCAGGTAGTTGGCAAGCACGGGGTCGGTGTTGCGGTAGCGGCCCACCGCGCCGGGCGGCCATTGCTGCGGGCGGGTGGCGGCATAGTTGAAGGCGTTGATGCGGCCGGTGTAGTAGTAGGTGTGATCGGGGTAGGTGCCGTTGGGGTCAAAGTCCGGGTCGTCGGGCGCCTTGATGCGCAGCCCGCTCGACATCTGCAGGATGTCCGAGATCTTGATCTGCTGGCGGCCGTCGCCGGCCCCTTGCCACTCGGGGATCGGTGCCTGCTGGTCGAGCTTGTACACACCCTGCTTGATGAGCACGCCCATCATGGTGGCAACGACGCTCTTGCCCATCGACCATGATTCGAGCGGCGTCGTCGGGCCGATGCCGTTCATGTAGCGCTCCGCAACGATGCGCCCCTTGTGCGTGACCACGAAAGCCGCCGTGTAGGCCTCCGGCACTCCGAACGCCGCCTCGACCGCCTCGTTCACCTTCGCCATGTTGACTTCCGCGGGCGGCGGGTCGCCAGGCAGCACGTCGCCCATCGGCCAGGGCTGGGTCGCGGGGTCGGGCAGGGTGCTCTTCACCTCGACGGGCGTGAAGAAAACGCCGTCGCTGCCCGCCGGCAGCGTGACGCAGCCCTGCGAGCCAAAGTGGCGCGCGACCAACGTCGGGCCGTTGGGAATCGAGATGCGGACCTCTTTCTTCACGCGATCGACCACGGGCTTGCCCACGTTCTTGCGCTGCTCATAGGGGCCCACGAAGTAGCCGAGGCTCTCGGCGGCAACGTCGGGGTCGATGCCCGTAATGAACACGGCGGAACACATCGTCTTGGCATAGCCGGAGGTGTGGTGCTCGAGCACGTTGCCGGGCGGTGGCACATAAGGTGTGTTCAGTTCGAGCGCCCGGGCCCGGGCAATGAGCGCGTCGCGTTCGGGCAGCTGGGCCGTGGTGGGCGGCGGTGTCACCGGAACACCGACCACTCCGCCGCCTCCACCCCCGCCGCCACCACCACCACCGCACGAGGCCAGCAGGGTTGCCAGGCTCAGGGCCGCAGCGGTTGTGGCAAGGGAACGGCGGATCGGGCAATGCATTGGCGGTCCTTGGGTAGCTTTGCGATGGGAGCGGTGGGTGTTTGCCGTGCGCAAACTCCGACACCGGCGGGATTGTGTGTGAATCCCATGCGGCCGCCTAGCTCTTTTCGGGGAAGCGCGAGCGATGTAGCTCCAAGGTTCTCACCTGTTCAGCAAGGCGCATCAAACACGTCTTTGCGATGACGCGGGTTGGGAGAGAAGCCGCTGTCAGCGGCACACCTCATACCCGCCGGTTTCCAGATGAAGATGGTCCCGGTGCGCCGCGTTGTAGTCGGGGCCGAGTACGCCGTTGAAGAACCGGCAGGCGCCGCGGTGCGCATCGCGCACCAGCAGCGCGGCCGGATCGCTGGTGCTTGCCGCGTCGGCGGAGCCGCCGCGAGGCCATGCCTGCAGCACCGTGATGCGGCGGCCGTTGGCAAGCGTCAGGCCGGCAACGTCGAGCGCATCGGCTGTCGCATGCCGGCTGCGCGAAGCACCCGGCACGGCGCCTTCGCCGCGGTTCACGTTGCGGCAGGCGTAGCTGCCCAGGTGGTCGATGGCCGCCACCGGTTGGCCGAAGTGCTGCAGGGCGGCGGGTTGCAGTGCGTGCCTCTCCCACATGAAGAAGGACAGCGCCATGGGGCAACTCAGCGAAGGCGCCGTGCCGAGCCGCACGCCGGCGGAGCGCAGTCTCACCGCGTTCTTGAAGCCGCAGCCGGGGGCGGTGGTTCGGTCGGGCAGCAGGTCGTACTGCATGCCGGTTTGCGCCAGCGCGGCCAGGCAGCGCGCAGGCTCGCTGCGGGCGCGCGAAAGCTTGTAGCCGGTCAGCCAGTCGGGCGGCGCACTAACGTCGAGCGGCGCCCACGGATTGAAGCGCTCCGGAATCTGCAGCCTGCCGGTAGCGACCGCCCACGCGCCCAGCAAAAGTGCAGCGAGCACGGCGCACAAAAACGCCGTGCCGAGCCAGCGCTTGCGCCTCGAGGGCGTGGGCTTTGCCGGATCATCAGAAAGGTTCAAGGCAAGCGCTCCGATGCAGCGCCAGGCAGGATTGGATCAGCCATGCTGAAGCTCTGCAAAAAGCAGAACGCTAGAAGGCCTGGCGTTACTCGGCTGTAGTCTGACGTGGCTTTCTGCTGTGCGGTCAGGTGCCGGCGGGCCTCGGGCTTTCCTATTTGCTGCCGGCGAGTGCAATCGCGTCCGCACCGGCGGGATACCGCAACGTCGGCGCGGGGTCGTTCGCGGCGTGCCACACCGCCTCGGCCACGTCGGCCGCGGTAGTCATTGCCGCCGGGTTGCCCAGTTCCGCGAACACGCGGTGCGCCAGCGGGGCATAGGCCTCGGGAATCAAGCCCTGCATGCGTTCAGCTCCGTTGGCGGTGAATTGCGTGCCCGGGCCATACCCGGGCTCGACGAGCTTTGCGCGAATGTTGAAAGGCGCGAGCTCGAACACCAGGGACTCGGTGAAGCCTTCGATGGCGGTCTTGCTCGCGGTGTAGGCCGCCACCAGCGGCATGGGTGCGAGGGTGACCGTGGATGTGACGTTGATGACCACGCCGGACTTCCTGAGCCGGAACTGCGGCAGCACGGCCTGGGTCATCGCCATCATGCCGAAGGTATTGGTTTCGAATATCTCGCGCACGGTGGCCATCGGCGTTGCCTCGAACGCGCCGAAGAGCCCCAGCCCCGCGTTGTTGACCAGCACGTCGATAGGTCCGGCGGCTTCGAGCGCCGCGGCAATGCTCTCGGGCCTTGTCACGTCAAGCGGCAGCACGCGAAGGCGTTCCGACACAGGCAGGAGTTCGGCGCGCGGCGTGCGCATGGTCGCAACGACGTGCCAGCCTTGCGCGTGAAAGTGGCGCGCGGTTTCCAGGCCGTAGCCAGACGAGCAGCCGGTGATCAGGACGGTCTTCATTGGGTTCCTTTGAGTTTGGGTGAAGGTGCGTCACGATATCGGCGCAGGGAAGGACTTTGAATAACCTATAGTCCATGTTTTGTTTGCAGGAGTCCGGCATGTCCGATCCACTCTCCGATGTCGTCAAGCTGCTGCGCCCGCGCGCGGTGTACTCGAAGGTCATCAGCGGCGCGGGCTCATGGGCGGTTCGCTATTCGGCGTTCGGCGAGCCCAGCTTCTGCACCATGCTCGAAGGCGAATGCGTTCTTGCGGTAGACGGGCAAGAGCCTCTTGCCCTTGCCGCGGGCGACTTCGTGCTCATGCCCGCCACGCCGGGGTTCACCATGTCGGGCCTCGAACCTGCGGAGCCGGTGTTTGTGGACGCCAGGAAGGTGCCCGCGCCAACGGAAGAAATTCGCCACGGCAGGCGCGAAGGCCCCCGGACATGCGAATGCTCGGCGGCTACTTTGCCTTCGAATCGCCGGACGCGTCGTTGCTGGCTTCGCTGCTTCCAGCGCTGCTGCACGTGCGCGACATCGGGCGCCTTTCAGTGCTGGTGCAGCTCGTAAGGGAGGAATCGCTCCAGCAGAAACCGGGGCGCGATCTCGTCCTTGAACGCCTCGTTGAATTGCTGCTGATCGAAGCCCTCCGCTCCACCCCCGGGGGAGCGCGCGCCGCCGGGGCTGCTTCGCGGGTTGGCCGATCCGCGGTTGTCCACCGCGCTGCGGCACCTGCATGGCGATCCCGCGCAGTCGTGGACGGTGGCCGATCTTGCAAGAAAGGCGGCACTGTCGCGGTCGGCTTTTTTGAACGCTTCTCTCGCGCCGTGGGCCTGCCGCCCATGGAGTACCTGCTCGCCTGGCGCATGGCGCTCGCCAAAGACCTGCTGGCCCGCAGCGACGTCGGCATTGCGGAAGTTGCCGAGCGCGTGGGCTACGGCTCCGCCAGCACATTCAGCACCGCGTTCAGCCGCCATGTGGGCCGGCCGCCGGGTCGCTTTGCACGCCAGGGCTAGCGGGGGCTTCAGGGTTGGGTGGTGATGAGCGGATCCAGCATGGCGCGCAGCCGCCTTATCGCCACCTCGTGCCGCAGCGTCTGCGCCCCGCGCCCGTAGGTCATTGCCTTGCGGATAAGCCGCAACTGCTCGCGCTGCAGCTGCGTTTTCAGGCGCCTCGCGCGCAGGCCGAAGGTCCAGCCCATTTCAATGCGAACCCTGTAGCGCGACAGAGGCGCGCCCAGCCGAACCCACTCGTCGTCGCGGATCAGATCGCGCTCGGGTACGAAGTAGGCCGCAAGGGCGTGCAGGTAGGCGCCGTTCTCACGGGCGGCCACGCGCCAGAAGAGCCCGGCGGCAATCATCGCGGGAATGCCCTTGACGACAAGCAGCACCGCCATCTCGCCGTAGCCGCCGTCGAAAAGATCTTCGAGCCAAGGCGAGTTCCAGATGAAATGCATGGCCCAGGCCAGCGCAAAGCACAGAAGGGCGCAGCCGATTCTTGCCGCCATGGGGCGTTCAGGGTGCAGCAGGAACCAGGCGAGGCCGAAAGACGCGATCGTGGTGTAGGCCGCGTGGCTCCACAGCCCGCTCAGCAGACCGCGCGTCAGCAGGTTCAGCAGCACGGGGTACACCTGGTTCTCGAGCGGAAAGTGCATGGAAGCGTTGACGGTGTAGGTGAGGTTTTCGACCACCTGGAAGCCAAGCCCCGTCATGGCCCCGACGATGAGCACCGAGAGGTAGGTCTGGAACTGGTTGCGCGCCACAAGAATGAGCAGCACCACGCCCGCTAGTTTCAAGAACTCCTCGGTGATCGGGCCCGCAATGGCCGGTCCCCAGATCGCCACGAAATCGGGCGACACCAGCTTGGCGCACAGGCTCTGAATGGCAATGTTCGCCGGCGCGGCAAAGTAGACCGCGCCCAGGCCGCCCCACGCGAATGCCAGGAAAAAAGCTTCCGGCGGATGCTGCTCGAGCAAATCGAGCGTGCGAAACACCAGCAGAAAAACCAGCGTGTAGATGCCCCACACCAGCAGTCCCAGCAACGCAGTGATGGGGACGACCCGGAACCCCACCGAGAACATGTTGAAGGTGTAGAACAGCCCATTGACGATCAGCGCGGACAGCAGCCAGAAGGCCGCGCGGCGCGGCTGGAAGAACGAGTCGGTGCCCACCGGCCATTCGGCGCGATCCTGTTGCTCGGGAAGTTCGAGGTTCATTGCGGAGCCTCCAGGTCCATCGATTCGAGCATGCTGCGCGCGTCGGCCATGGCCTCGTTCAAGCCATCGCTCGCGCCGTAGACGTCGATCTGCACCAGCGAGCGGCGCTGCAGGTCGACCACCTGCCAGAACCGCCCCGCCAGCTTCGACCCGTAGTAGGCAAAGGTCTTGCCCTGCAGGCCCCACGGCGTGACAAAGCCGGACACGTCGCCGTCGATCTGCAAGCCCTGGCCGCGTTCCATCAACCTTTGCTGCCGCGTCATCGGCCCGTCGGGCCCGCCTGCCCATGACCCGGTAGTCACCAAGAACTTGTGGCCGCCCTTGAACAGCATCAGGGACCTGCCCGTCCTGGAGCGGGACACGTCCATTTCCCATCCTTCGGCGGGAACGAACCGCGCGTGCCCGACCGCCACCGTTTCGCCCGCGGGCAGCGGCCGGCTCCCGGGGGTGCGGCTGTCCCACAATTTCAGGCCGCCGACATACCCGGCAATGGCAAGCAGAACGGCAAGCGCGCCTGGCCAGGTGCGGTATGGAATGCGGCGTGAGGGCTCGAGCATGCTTTTATCGTGCCACACGGCGGGCTGCTCTTGCATCGCCCCCGGCGGACGACGATCATCCGCCGCCGCTGGAAATGGCGGTGAGGAGGAACCCGCGCGCATCTCCAGCGGCAGCGCGTGCGGCCGTTTACTTGCCCGCAACGGACTCGGGCATTGCCGACGAGTGGTGATGGGCGATGAGCCATTGGCCGTTCACCAGTTCATACACGTAGGTGTAGCGCGCGTGCACCGATGTGCCGTCCTTGAACTTGAAGGTATAGGTGCCCACGTCTTGCGCCACGTTGCAACCGATGCGGATGATGCGCTTGTCGATCGTGCCCCGCGGCTCGCCCTTCAGAAACTTGACGAAGTAGTCGCGAATTTCCGCAGGCGTGCTGCGCGGGTTGTTCGACACGGTGGGCAGCAGCACGCCGTCGGGTGCGTAGTTGGCGGTGACCTTGTCCGGGTCGAGTGTGCGCAGCGAATCGTTCCAGCGGTCGAACAGCGCGCTGACCTGCGCTTGGGTCACAGGGGCGCAAGCCGCCGCGCCGGGCGCGGCGTTGGCGCCGGTGGCGAAGCTAAGGGCCAGCAGGCTGGTGGCGGCGGTGGTGGCGAGAAGTCGCATCTTCATTTTTTTGATTCCTGTGCAGTGAGATGAAAGCGACGCCGTGTTGTGCCGGCGCTGCACCGCATCGCGGCGCAGGAATCAAGTGTTGGCCGCGTGCATGAACGCGAGCCTCTGCGCGGAATGACGAACGGTTAACGCGCAGATGAACAGCGCATGAACGCGGGCGAGCTTCTTTTCAGCTTTCCTGCGCGTCGAGCCGGTAGCCGAAGCCGCGCACCGTCTTCAGCAGCGCAAGCGCATGGCCGTCGTCGATCTTGCTGCGAAGGCGGCGCACATACACATCGACCACGTTGGTCAGCGGGTCCTCGTTGGTGCCCCACACGTTCGACAGGATGCGTTCGCGGCTGTACACGCGGCCCGGGGCGCTCATCAACAGCTCCAGAAAGGCCAGTTCGCGCGCCGTGAGAGAAACCGGCCGGCCGGCTCGCGTGACCTGCATGCGCTCGCGGTCGAGTACCAGGTCGGCCAGCTGCAGCGTGCTGGCCTGCGGGCGCTGTTCGCGGCCGCGGCGCATCAGCGCTTCGATGCGTGCGAGCAGTTCCTCGAACGCAAACGGCTTGGTAAGGTAGTCGTCGGCACCCAGCCGCAGGCCCTTTACCTTGTCTTCGAGCGTGCTCATGGCGGTGAGCATCAGCACCGGTACATGGTGGCCTTCGGCGCGCAGCGTCTGGCACAGCTCAAGGCCGCTCAGGCCGGGCAGCATCAGGTCGAGAACCAGCAGCGAGAGATCACCGCCGCGCGCGCGCTCCAAGCCCTCGGTGCCGGTGCGCGCGAGCTGCACGCCATAGCCCTCGGCGCGCAAACCGCGCAGCAGAAAATCGGCAACGCGCGGATCGTCTTCCACGATGAGAATGTTCATGCCGCCTCCAGCGAAGCGGCCTGGTCGCCGTGCGATTTCGGCAGGCTGATGCTGACAGTGGTGCCGGCAAAGGGAACGCTGTCGATGCCGATATGGCCATGGTGCGCGCCCACGATGGCCTGCGCAATCGACAGCCCGATGCCGGTGCCTTCCACCCGGTGATCGCGCGCGCGCCGGCCGCGGTGAAAGCGCTGGAACACGGTGGGCATCTCGTGCGGATCGATGCCGATGCCCTCGTCCTGCACGACGATGTCGACCTGCTCGCCGCGCTCGCGCCAGCCAAGGCGCACCGTACAGCCTGCGTGTGAATAGCGCACCGCGTTGTCCAGCACGATCATCAGCGCCTGGCGAAGGCGGTCGGCATCCACATGCACGTGCACCGGCTGCGCCGCGGTGCCGTCTTGCGCTTCGAGCTGCACCCGCACGCCGTGCAGCGCACCGAGCGCTTCGGCCTGCTCGGCGGCGTCGGCGACGAGTTGCTGCAATTCGACCTCGCCGGGCCGCATCACGAGCTGGTCGGCTTCCGCGCGGGCGATCAGCATCAGGTCGTCGATCACGCCGGCCAGCTGCTTCACGCCGCCGACGATGCGCCCCAGCGTCTGCTTGTATTCGGCGAGCGGCTTGTCGCTTCCGCGCAGCGCAATCTCGGCCTCGCCGCGAATGGCCGTGGCCGGGGTGCGCAGCTCATGGCTGAGGTCGGCAAAGAGCTGCCGGCGTCGCTGGTCGATCTGCTGCAAGGTGTCGTGCGCGCTGCGCAACTCCGCGGTGCGCGCTTCGACTGCGTCTTCCAGCCGGCGCCGGGCAGCTTCGGCGGCATTGCGGTGCTGCTGCAGTTCGACCGCCATGGCGTTGAAATGCTCGGCGACCCGGTCGAACTCGTCGTGCGAACCCAGGGCCAGGCGGTGGTCGAGATTGCCGGCCTGCAGGGCCTGCGTGCCGGCCAGCAAGCGGTCGAGCGGCCGCTGCAGCCGTCGGTTCAGGTGCACGGCCATCAGCACGGCAGCGGCCAGCGTGAGCGCGGCCAGCGCGATGGCCTTCAGGCGCAGCGCCTCGAGGCCGCGCTCGGTGGCGGCACGGGCCACCGGCACTGTGCGGCGCTGGCGCTCGATGGCGCCGTTCACCAGTTCGCGCAGGTCGCGCCCGCGCGTCACGTCGAACACCTGGTTGAGCTCCTGCCATACGGCGGAGAACTCGGCGCCTCGCTCCAGCGGCGTCAGGCGCAGCAGCCGCTCGTGCACGTCGGCAATGTTGGCGTCCAGCAGTTCAACCGCATCGACCAGCTGCGTGACCTCCGCGGGTACCGCGGAGCCATCGCTGGCCGCGATCTCGGTCCACACGGCCAGGTCGCGGTGCGCCAGCTCGTTGAGTCGGGCCGCACTGGCCTGCATGCCTGCCAACCAGCGGTCGCGCGTTTCGCTGGAGGCACCTGCATTCATCAGTTGCTGCGATGCCCACACCCGAAGCCGCTGCTTGTTGGCCGACAGTT
The DNA here is from genome assembly GCF_023195515.1 of Variovorax sp. S12S4. Lineage (NCBI taxonomy): Bacteria > Pseudomonadati > Pseudomonadota > Betaproteobacteria > Burkholderiales > Comamonadaceae > Variovorax > Variovorax sp. S12S4. The sequence continues at coordinate 507,157 of NZ_JALPKR020000002.1, read as the reverse complement.
CCAGCAGCTCCGAGAGGATATCGCTCGCCAGGCGGCTGTGTTGCGTATAGACATTGACGCGCGCCGAGCCCCAGTAGACGAAGGCCGCCTGGATGCAAACCAGCGTAACCAGTGCGGCGAACGCCAGCGAAAGCCTTGATCTGAACATGCGCGGACTTTAGCAAGCCCGCGAGGCCGTGCGATGGCGTGCCGCAGGCCTCAGCCGCGGCCTTGGATCATCTTCCACCCGTTGCCGGAAGGATCGCGAAAGCCCGCGTCCACGGTGCCGTAGCGCTCCACGGGCTCCTGCGTGAACTCCACCCCCAGGGCGAGCATCCGGTCGTAGGCCGCGCGGCAGTCGCTTACCGTGAGAACGAGCGGAGGCATCGCACCCTTGGCCACGATGGCGCGCAGCGCCTGGGCCGTTGCCTCATCGTGCACCGGCGGGCCGGGCAGAAAAAGCCCAAGCTGGAACGACGGCTGCTCCGGGTGCTGCACCGTGAGCCAGCGATAGCCGCCGTTGCCCACATCGGTGTGAACGCGAAACCCGAGTTTGTCTACATAGAACGAAAGCGCCTCGTCCTGGTCGCGCACATACAAACCGGCTACATCAATGCCCTGCTTCATGAACTCTCCTGTGTTTGTTCGGGCTTGTTTGTACCGTTTGCCGCCTGGCGCCGCTTCTCCGAAACTGCGGTCGTGAGCCCGGGCCGGCGCGCGGCGCTCACGATGCACTCGGGCACCGGGCCGAGCTCGCGCACCGCCTGCTTGCCTTGCGAGCGCACCGCGCTCGGGCTGTGGCCGGTAATGTCGCGAAAGGTGCGCCCGAAGGTGCCCAGGCTTGCCCAGCCCGTATCGAAGGCAATGTCGGTGATGGGCCGGTCGGTTTCGCGCAGCAAGGCCATCGCGCGCTCGATGCGCCGGGTGAGCAGATAGCGGTGCGGCGGAATGCCGAAGGCCTGCTTGAACGATCGCGCGAAGTGGGCTTCGGACACGCCGCTTACCTCCGCGAGACGGCCCACGGGCCACTCTTCGTGCGATGCGGCGTCCATCCGGTCTTTTGCGCGCAGCAGCCGGCGCAGCAGATCGGGGTCTTGAAGGGCAGGGGCTTCGCTCACGCAGCCCCCTGAAGATGCAGATTCACGTTCAACGCTCTCCCTCGTGTGTTTGGCGCGTACCAGCGCCATAGGTACCGGATAATGCCCTCCAAGGCCCGTGCGCCACCCAAAAAAGATCTTTCAACCGAATCTTCCACAAATACCTCAGATGACCATCGAAACCCAGGACGACGTCGCAGCATTGAAACGGATCGGCAGAATCGTCTCGTTCGTGCTGCGCCAGATGCTCGATGCCGCAGAACCTGGCATGACCACGCGCGAGCTCGACGCGCTCGGCGAGCAGCTGCTGGAAGAACAGGGCGCGCGGTCCGCACCAAGGCTGACATACAAATTTCCTGGAGCGACGTGCATCAGCATCAATGAAGAGGCGGCGCACGGAATCCCCGGGGACCGGATCATCAAGGCAGGGGATGTCCTGAACATCGATGTGTCGGCCGAGCTCAACGGCTACTTTGCCGATACCGGCGGGACCATCGTGGTGCCCCCGACCAACCCGCAGAAGACCCGGCTCTGCCACGCCACGCGTACGGCCCTTGCCGAAGCAATGAAGAGCGCCAGGGCAGGGCAACCGATCAACGCCATCGGCGCCGCCATCGAGCGCACTGCAAAGGCCTATGGTTTCAAGGTCATCGAAAACCTCGGGAGCCACGGCGTCGGCCGTGCGCTGCACGAAGAGCCGGAGCACATCGCCGGCTATTTCGATCCCTCGGACAAACGCATCCTGCAAGAAGGAATGGTCATCACCATCGAACCGTTTCTTTCGACCAAGAGCCGCATCGTGACGGAAGCTGCCGACGGGTGGACGCTCGCAGGCGCAAGCGGAAACTTGTCCGCGCAGTATGAACACACGATGATCATCACCAAGGGTGCCCCCATCGTCGTGACGCTGCACTGACTGCGAACAGGGATTCGCCCTTCGTTTCTCGTATGCCCTAGCCATCCACCAACGCTCGCCAGGAGAGACCATGCAGCTTCGCACCGCACGCATTTTTGTTCGAGACCTGCCGGGCGCGTCCCGTTTCTACGAAGAGCTGCTTGGCTTGCCGCTCACATCGCCGCGAAGCGAAGAGGGCTTTCGCGTGTTCGACGCAGGACCGATGAGCCTGGTCGTCGAGCATGTCGACGCGGATGCCCCCGCGGAAGACCAGGCGCTTATCGGGCGTTTCACGGGGCTGTCTTTCGACGTGGCGGACGTTCAGTCGAAGTACAGCGAGCTGGTCTCGCTTGGCGTTGCGTTCACCGGGCTTCCGGAGCAACAGGCATGGGGCGGCATTCTTGCAACGCTGCGCGACCCTTCCGGCAACGAGCTTCAGCTTGTGCAGCAGCCACTGAGGTAGCGAAGACACGCCATAACTGGCGCTTCGCGATGACGGCTCGATCGCAAGGATCGGATACGCAGGTTGTTTGCGCTGGCCGCAAGCGGCGAGATCACCGGTTTCGCCCGAGTGCTTACCGATGGAATCTCGAACGGGAGCGCCTGCGACGATGAAGTCGTGGGAATACCGTGACGTGCCAGACTCTGGATATGAAAATCAAAAAAGTACCAATGCGGGCAGGCTTGGCAAGCGCTGACTATCTGTGGCCTGTCTTCAAGATGGTCGACGGACTCATTTTCTTTTCATGGTGCGCACCGCCATCGTGCCTCACGCAGTCACCCGATCGCACGTATGTCGAGCACAACGCCAATCACACGCACGTCCTCGACTGTTTCTCCCACAGCGCGCATCTTCCGGATGAGCCATGGTGGGAGGATGAGCATCCGGACTTTCGAGCTGCCTGCGTCTTCGGCAAACGGTGGGCGGAAGCCGTTGCGGCGAAACTTGCGCACGACTTTCCCACCCGCGGCTTCTTCGTCTACTACACAGAATACGACAACCCCATCGTGCGTTTCCATCAGGAGCATCAAGGCGAACGGCCTTACATGACACCTGAAGAATGGGTCGAGGAGATCGCAGCCGAGACGATAGTTATTCACCATGTTCGTGCGCGGGGCACTTAGTAGCACCGATCAGATTGCCGACCCACAGCGGACTGGAACAGTATCTCTACGGCATCTACCACTAGAGCGCTAAGCCAACGTCTGCCGCCAAGTGCGCTTTTACTTTCTCGCGAATTTCAGGTGGGTCACGTCCGGCGCCGCGATCGTCTTCACCAGGGCAAGGGAATGCAGGGTGTCGACGCCGTCGAACAGGCGTTCCCCACCGCCGAGCAAGATCGGCGCGAGGTGCAGCTGCATTTCATCGATGAGGCCGGCTTTCAGGTACTGCTGCGCGGCGTTGGCCCCACCCGCCAGTGCCACGTCCTTTCCGCCTGCCGCGCGCCGGGCTTGGTCCAGTGCACTCTCGATGCCGTCGGTCACGAACGTGAAGCTCGTGCCGCCTTCCATCATCAAGGGTTCGCGCGCGTGGTGGGTCAGCACGAATACCGGGTGACGAAACGGCGGATTGCGGCCCCACCAGCCGTTCCAGGGATTCGTGTTGTCCCACGGCCCTGGGCCGCCGCCGAACATGTTGCGTCCCATGATGGTCGCGCCGATGTTGACGAGTTCGTCTTCCATCACCGCCGTGCTCTCGTTCACCACGCCGCCATCCAGGCCGTGTGGCCGGCGCCAGGCCTCCAGCGGGACCACCCATTCATGCAATTGCTCGCCGCCAGCCCCGAGCGGTTCCTGCAAGCTTTGGTGCGGACCGGCGACAAACCCGTCCAGCGAAATCGAGATCCTGAATCGAAGCTTTGACATGGCATTAGCCCCTTGCTCCAGGCATTGGAGCGGCGAGTCTAGGAGCTGCGCGTTACCGCAGCAATGACAACAAAGCCTCGTTTTCTGCCAACGGCCTTAGCGGCGTCACCGAGGCTCAACTTAGCTGGCCGCGATTTTGCGGGCGCTCCGTGATTAGTCGAACTCGCCAATCTGGAGAACAGGGCCTCTAAAGGCTTCGCTGAGGTCATGCACAAACTGGATGGCGGGCAGACAATGAATACCTCTAGCGAAGCCGGGAATGTCCTTTCCGAAATCGATTACCAGTGCCACCCGCCAGAATCCGTTGCACTTAGCCCAGCCAATGTTCTTCTGTGCAAATTCGGCGACATGCGCCACTACCACCGGGGGCGATGAAACGTCCGTCCCCGCGAACGTGTCCGCGTAGAGAGCCGACGAATACTCGCCGTCGATCGGGTCAAGCTGACGCCCTTTTGAGTCGAGTGGCGGTTCTACCACCTCGAAGTAGATACTGCTGTCTGCGGTTGTGTGCAACCGGTAGTCATCCCCAACGATCAGTGTCGTGCTCATGATGTAGCGGTCAGCGGCATTCAGATCCGGATAGTAGGACGGGCCAGCCAGCTTTTCGACAGCGGCACCATCGACTCCGCCATAGATCACTGCGATTCCTCTACCCGGTGCTGAGGTTGTGGAAGTCTCAGTGGAGAGCTGTTCTCCTCGAACCAAGTCAATGACCTTATCCGGGCGATCACCCAACGACCAAGCGCGAAGCACCTGTTCGACCCTTGACACTGTGTCTGCCTGCGGCTTCCATCGCGCGTCGTCCACGACAAGAAAGTGCCGATATTCGATGCCCATTGAACTCCCCGATTCGGCGCGGACTGTGCGTCCGTACCCTTGTTGATAGCGCAAAAAGAACTGTACTCGCAGCCGTGACAAGCCTTACGCACGGCACGCACTCGTGCAAATTTCAGCCAGCCTGACTACCGGTGCGGGGCAACTGTGATGACGAGCTAGGCGCGAGCAGCACCGTGCCATGCGCAAGAACGCTGGTCCGGTCATCCGCGTCTTTCACCCAGCCCTGCATCTCGATGATGCTGCCGCCTCTCGGGCGGGCCGCGATCGACAGTACATTCCATTCGATGAGTACCGTCTCGCTCGCCCGCACGGGGCGCAGCAGGTCGACCGAGAAGTTGATTCCGAGCACGTTTCCTTTCTTGGCAAAGTGACTGGCGGTAAGCCCCATCAAGAGCGAGGTGGTGTGCGTGCCGCTTGCTATCAAGCCGCCGAAGCGCGTGCCTCTTGCAAATTCCGCGTCGTGGTGCAGTGGGTTGTCGTCTCCCGCGGCCAGGGCAAACCTTCTGACTTGCTCTTCGTCGAAGGCGTGGGTCCGCGAGAAGCGGTAGCCGGGCTCTATGGGCGCCCCGGCAGCGGGTTCGAACTCAGTCATGCGGCCTCGCGAGCCCGGTGATGGCTTCCTGGCTTCCGGCTTGCTGGCGCAGGCGGAATTTCTGGATCTTGCCCGTGGCCGTTTTCGGCAAGCTGCTGAAGATCACGCGGCGCGGACACTTGAAGTGCGCCAGCCGCTCACGGCAGAAGGCAATGATTTCTTGCTCCGACGGTGCCGCGGCACCTGCCCGGAGTTCGATGAACACGCAGGGCACTTCGCCCCATTTCCCGTCTGGCTGGGCGACCACGGCGGCATGCAAGACGGCTGGGTGACCGTGAACCACGTCCTCGACTTCGACGGAAGAGATGTTCTCTCCGCCCGAAATGATCACGTCTTTCGAACGATCCGTGATCTGCGCATAGCCGTTGCCATGGAGTACCGCGACGTCCCCGGTACGGAACCATCCGTTGGCGAGCGCCTTGCGCGTTGCGGCCTCGTTCTTGAAGTAGCCCATCATTACCGTGTTGCCGCGCAGCATGAGCTCTCCCGCAGTTTTTCCGTCCTGCGAAACGGGCGCCAGGGTGTCCGCATCGCCGACCATGAGGCCTTCGAACATGGCGGCGCGCACGCCCTGGCGCACCCGCAGCTTGCCTTGCTCGGCCTTGGGAAGATCGTCCCAGCCGTCTTGCCATGCGCAACTCACCGGCGTGCCGCAAACCTCCGTGATGCCGAAGACGTGCTCCACATCGAAACCCATGGCCAAAACACTGTTGAGCACGGCAAGCGGAGGAGGGGACCCCGCGGTGAGCACGCGCACGGGGCGGGACAGTCTGATGTCTTGCGCCGAGTCCGCGAGCATGGCCATGACGACCGGCGCCGCGCAGAGATGATCTATCTCGTGCCTGTCGATAGCCTGTAGCACCGCCTCGGCCGACACTCTGCGCAGGCAGACATGGGTGCCCGCCGCCGCAGTGACGGCCCAGGTGAAGCACCATCCGTTGGCATGGAACATGGGCAGCGTCCACAGATATCTCGGCGCCCGCGGCATGGCCCAGTTCGTGATCTGCAGCAGGCTCATGAGGTAGGTGCCGCGGTGGCTCGCGACCACGCCCTTCGGGTCCCCGTGGTGCCGGAGGTGTAGTTCAGGGCTATGGGCTGCCATTCATCGCTCGGCCAGCGGCCGGCGAAGTGTGGGTCTCCGCTCGCCAGCAAAGATTCGTAGTCGGTCTCGCCGATGCGTTCACCGGCCGGCGCGAGGTGGTCGTTGATGTCGATGACCGCTGGAGGCTCGTCGAGCAGCTTCAAGGCAGCGGCAACCGTTGCAGAGAACTCGCGGTCGACCATCAGCAGCTTGCATTCGCCATGGCGCAGGATGAATGCAATCGCTTCGGCATCCAGTCGGTGGTTGATCGCATTGAGAACGGCGCCTGCCAGCGGCACGCCGAAATGCGCCTCCAGCATGGCGGGTGTATTGGGCGCCAGCACTGAAACGGTGTCCCCCGGCTGAACGCCGCGGATCACCAGCGCCGACGCAAGGCGATGGCAGCGCTCGCGCGTCTGCGCCCAGCTTCGCGACAGATCGCCGTGCACCACGGCCGGGCGGTCCGGATGCGCCAGCGCGGCGCGATCGAGAAAGCCGAGTGGCGTCAGCGGCACATGATTGGCCTCGCAGCGGTCGAGGCCCTTGCCATAGGATTCCGCGCTCATGCTCTTGTCTCCTTTGCATTGTTGTGGAACGTCGTGAATGAGGAAACCGGCTCCCGCTCGGTAACGAGCGAGTTCTCTATCGACGACTCGTCCGCGTAGCCCAGGCTCATACCGCAAACGAGCATCTGGCCCGTGGGTATTTCCAACAACTCGCCGATCTGGCGGTGAAACTTCAGGAAGGCCGCCTGGGGGCAGGTGTGAAGGCCCCGGCTTCGCGCGGCCACCATCACGCTCTGCAGGAACATGCCGTAGTCCAGCAGGCTTCCTTCCTGGAGCGAGCGGTCGACGGTGAAGAACAGGCCCACGGGCGCATCGAAGAACCGATAGTTGCGCCCGTGCTGCAGGTGCATGCGCTGCTTGTCGCCCTTGGCAATGCCAAGCAGGCCGTACAGATCCCATCCGACCTTGCGGCGCCGCTCGAGATAGGGGGAGAACCATTCCCGCGGGTAGTAGTCGTAAGGCTCCAGCAGCTCGCCCGATAGCCGGGGATCGTCGTCGAGCGCCGCAATGGCTGCGCACAGGCTTGTCTTCGCAGGCCCGGTCAGCACATGCACATGCCAGGGTTGCATGTTCATGCCCGAAGCGCTGTAGCGCGCGGTCGAGAGGATCGCTTCGATTTCTTCCCGTGGCACAGGCCTCGGCAAATACGCTCTCACGCTGCGCCGGGTGGCAATTGCCCAATCGACTGCCGCTCGCAGCGTTTCTGCGCCGAGCGGCGGTGCCATCATTCGGTTCATTCCAGGGTTCCTTGCTTTCAACAAGCGCTTGGCACACGCAAGCTGCGGGTGCGAGCGGAGGTTAGTTCTGCAAGCAACCGAAGCCCATGCCCGAACGCCTCGATTGGATCGGGGCCTTTGGGCATGCGAAGCTCTTCCTGGGGAGCGCCTATTCCCGCCCGGGGCGGGAGGAGCGATACGCGCCGGGGCTGACACCCGTCCATTTCTTGAACGCGCGATGAAAAGCGCTTGTCTCCTGGAACCCCGTCCGGGCTGCGACTTCAGCCACCGTCAAGGTCGCGCTCGACAGCAGATCGATGGCAATGTCCCGCCGAAGGTCGTCCTTCACACGCTGGTAGTTCACGCCCTCTTGCTGCAGGCGGCGCTGGAGGGTGGTGCCGGAAACGCAGAGTTCCTGCGCCAGCTTCTCCAGCTCCGGCCAGGCATCGGGCAACTGGCTGCGCAACCTGTTGCGAACCTGCGCGCTGGTGCTCGCGTCATTGCGGTACTTGACCAGCAGGTTGGCCGGCGCCGCGCGCAAGAAATTGTCGACCGTGTCTGGAGATTCCGCGATCTTCAAATCCAGCAGATCGCTTGCGAACGTGATGTGCGTGGTCTCGCCGTTGAACTTCACGTTCTCGCAGAACCGCGTGCGGTAGTGGCTGTCGTCGCCGGGAGGCGGGCACCGGAACTGCATCTCGCGCAAGGGAATGCGCCTGTGAACGAGCCAGCATGCCAGGCCGTGAACGAGGATGAACCAGGTGCCGTAGCCGAACAGCCGGCGTAGCACGCCGCCGTCATGCAAGACGACGCGGGCCTCGTCCGCCGAGCGGACCAGCTCGCCGTGAAAGTCGTCCAATGTGGCGTGAAGAAATCGGAGGATGCGGCGCAGCGCGTGCTCCAGGTTGTTGGAGCTGACCGCTGCGCGCGTCATGAGCGCATAGCTTCCGCGGCGAAGCCCGTGGCTGTCGAGGCCGAAGAACTCGTCGTCCATCAGGTCGGCGAGCGCCACCCACATGCGCGAGTAGGCGGCAGCGGAGATGCGCGCACGGGGTGCATTCAGCAGATCGCGATCCAGCTTTGCGCTTTCGAGCACGCTGGTTATGTCCATGTTCCTGAGCGCCGCGGCGTGCAGTGCCTCGTGCACGAGCTCGATGGAGACAGTGCCCTTCAACCCTGCTGATTTCATGCAGACTCTTTGCAAATAGATGCCATGGCGCCGTTCATCGCTCGATCAACCCAGCCCCTGCGCCTGCCTTCGCCGCCAGTCCCCAGGCGGCACGCCGAAGCGCCGCTTGAACGCCCGGCTGAAAGCCGCCTCCGACTCGTACCTTGCGTGGTCGGCAATGATCTTGATCGGCAGCTCGCTGCTCTTCAAGTGCTTGGCGGCCAGCTGCAGGCGCCAGTGCGCCAGGTATTGCATCGGCGGCTGGTCGAGAAAGTGATTGAACCGTTCGCTCAGCACGGTGCGCGACACGCCTACGCCGCGGGCCAGGCTCTCCAGGTTCCAGTCTTCCAGCGGCGCTGCGTGCAGCAGCTTCAGGGCCGAGCCGACCACGGCATCGTTGTACGCCGCGAACCAGCCCACCTCGTCGGCCGAGAGGCCCTGCATGTGCTTGCGCAGGATTTCCACGAACATCAACTCGGTGAGTCGCGGCAGCATGCTGCGCCATCCGGGCTGCGGCTTGCTGGCCTCGGTCACGGTATGGCGGATGGTGGTGGCCAGCCAGTGGTCGGCCGGCGTGGTGTCCGGCGTGATGTGCAGCACGTCGGGCAGGTGCCGCAGCACGGGGTGAAACAGCAGCTCGTCGCAGCGTATGAATCCGCAGATGACGCTGGTGGCGCCGCCGGCTCCGCCATGCTCCACCAGCGGCATGCCGGCCCACGGAGGCTGCGGCAGCAACTGGCCGATGTGTACCGGCGCCGTGGCGTCGCCGCCGCTCAGGCGGTGAACGCCGCCATACGGCAGCAGCACGGCATCGCCGCTGTTCAGCCGCATGGGTTCGCGCTCGGGCAGCTCGATCCGGCAGCCGCCGGAGCCGATGATGTGAAAGGGAATCACGCGGCTCGAGCCGAGCGCGAGCATCGCGGCCATCTGGCCCGAATCGACGCTCGTCACGCACCAGGGCTCGCGGAACTCGGCACGGAACAGCACCATGCCTGTGACGTGCATGCTTTCGAGCAAATCCGACAGCATGTCCCCCGAACGACCCGGCGATGTTTGGGTCAAGACTTCCGGCATTTTGGTCATGGCCTGCCTCCGGCATGAAGCGTACGCTGGCTCCACTCATTCAATGGAGACCACTATGAACACCGAGACACGCGATCTGGTCGTTGTAATCACGCATGGCATCGACCATGAATTGTCCTCCGTCGGACTGGTCATTGCCCTGGGCGGCATGACCTCGGGGCTGAAGGTCTCCATTTTTCTCACCAGCGCGGGTGTCGATCTCGTGCGGCGCGGCGCATCCGACATGACGCACGTCAAGCCATTGGAACCGCTGGCCGACATGCTGCGCGACTTTCTTTCGCGAGGCGGCACGCTCTGGGCCTGCACGCCCTGCGTGAAGAGCCGCGGCTACACGCAGGAGAGCCTGCTCGAAGGCGTGGTCATCGCCGGCTCCAGCGTGATGCACGAGCTGATCAAGCGGGGCGCGGCGACGTTGAGCTTCTAGGCAAAGCGGCGCCGCGGTAGGCGGGTGGGGTCGGCGGTCCGCGGGCTGGGCGCGTTAGAGTCTGGCCACGTCCACAAGACCCGCCATTCCACATGCAAGACTTGCAAGACGCACTCGCACCCAGGCCACCTTCCCGCATGCCGCTGCTCCTACGGCTGCTTCGTCTGCTTCCCATTGGCGCCTGCCTCCTGGCGCTGGGCTGTGCAAGCCCGCGCATGCCCCCTTCGACAGGCACCTACAGCACCACGCCCCTGACGGCCGAGCAATCGAACGGCGTCGCGATCCATGCGCTCGGCCTGGTCGGCACGCCGTACCGCTATGGCGGCAACACGCCCGAGGGTGGGTTCGATTGCAGCGGCCTCATCGGCTACGTGTACAAGAACAGCGCCGGCCAGGCCATGCCGCGCACGGTGGCCCGTTTGGCCGGGTTCGGCCGGCCGGTGGCGGCGTCCGACATCCGATCGGGCGACCTGGTGCTCTTCGGTGCATCCACGCCCTCGCATGCGGGCATTTACGTGGGCGCAGGGCAGTTCGTGCATGCGCCGTCCACCGGCGGCGAAGTGCGGCTCGACCGGCTCGACGGCGTGTACTGGTCGCGCCAGCCGGTGCAGGTTCGTCGGCTCTGAATTCGGGCCGGCCTTCGGGCTCGGCTCCGGGTTTTCCATTACGCAAAGCCACGCACCTAGCCCGCGCGGTGCGACGGATGCGGGCTCGGGGCCGACGCGGAACACTCCCGGGTTCAATTCCAGGAGACATTCCCATGCACAGCATCCGCCGCCACCTGGTGTGGCTAGCCGTGGCCGTGCTCGGCGCTTTTGCGCTGGGCACCGTCGCCCTGACGCGCGGCGAAAGCGTCAACGCCCTCTGGGTGGTGACCGCCGCGATCTGCACCTACCTGATCGCCTACCGCTATTACAGCCTGTTCATCGCCGAGAAGGTGCTGGTGCTTGACGGCAACCGCAAGACGCCGGCGCACCGCCACAACGACGGGCTCGACTACGTGCCCACCGACAAGAACGTGCTGTTCGGCCACCACTTTGCGGCCATTGCCGGTGCGGGGCCGCTGGTGGGCCCGGTGCTCGCGGCGCAGATGGGCTACCTGCCGGGCCTCTTGTGGGTGCTGGCGGGCGTGGTGTTCGCGGGCGCGGTGCAAGACTTCATCATCCTGTTCATCTCCACGCGGCGCGACGGCCGCTCGCTCGGCGACCTGGTCAAGCAGGAGATGGGCGTGGTGCCCGGGATGATCGCGCTCTTCGGCACCTTCATGATCATGATCATCATCCTCGCGGTGCTGGCGCTGATCGTGGTGAAGGCACTGGCCGAATCGCCGTGGGGCACCTTCACGGTGGCGGCCACCATTCCGGTGGCGCTGTTCATGGGCGTGTACCTGCGCTTCATTCGCCCGGGGCGCATCGGCGAGGTGTCGCTGATCGGCTTCGTGCTGCTGATGCTTGCCATCTTCGGCGGGCAGGCCGTAAGCCAGAACCCTGAATGGGCACCGCTCTTCACCTTCGACGGCAAGGCGCTCACGTGGATGCTCGTGGGCTACGGCTTCGTGGCCGCCAGCCTGCCGGTGTGGTTGCTGCTGGCGCCGCGCGATTACCTGTCGACCTTCTTGAAGATCGGCACCATCATCGCGCTGGCCATCGGCATCGTGTTTGTCATGCCCACGCTGCAGATGCCGGCCGTCACGCAGTTTGCGCAGGGCAACGGTCCGGTGTGGTCGGGCAGCCTGTTCCCGTTTTTGTTCATCACCATCGCGTGCGGCGCGGTGTCTGGCTTCCACGCGCTGATCTCTTCGGGCACCACGCCCAAGATGCTCGACAACGAGCGCCATGCGCGCTTCATCGGCTACGGCGGCATGCTGGCCGAATCGTTCGTGGCGGTGATGGCGCTGGTGGCGGCTTCGTGCATCGAGCCGGGCATCTACTTCGCAATGAACAGCCCGGCCGCGCTGGTGGGCAGCACTGCGCAGCAGGCGGCGCAAACCATTTCGAGCTGGGGCTTCGTGGTCACACCCGAGATGCTGTTGCAAACCGCCAAGGACGTGGGCGAAACCACCATCCTCGGCCGTGCGGGCGGTGCGCCGACGCTGGCCGTGGGCATGGCCCACATCCTTCACCAGGTGATCGGCGGGCAGGCCATGATGGCCTTCTGGTACCACTTCGCAATTCTGTTCGAGGCGCTGTTCATCCTCACGGCCGTGGACGCCGGCACCCGCGCGGGCCGCTTCATGCTGCAAGACCTGCTGGGCAGCTTCGTGCCCGCGCTCAAGCGCACCGATTCGCTGCCGGCCAACCTGTTTGCCACGGCGCTGTGCGTGGCGGCCTGGGGCTACTTTCTCTACCAGGGTGTGGTCGATCCGCTGGGCGGCATCAACACGCTGTGGCCGCTCTTCGGCATCTCCAACCAGATGCTGGCCGCGGTGGCGCTGCTGCTCGGCGTGGTGGTGCTGTTCCGCATGAAGCGCGAGCGCTATGCGTGGGTGGCCATTGCGCCGGCCGCATGGCTGCTGGCCTGCACGCTCACGGCCGGCTGGCAGAAGATCTTCTCGCCCGACCCGAAGATCGGCTTTCTCTCGCACGCGGCCAAGTACACCGAAGGCCTGGCCAACGGCGTGCTGGTGGCGCCCGCGAAGACGCCTGAGGCCATGTCGCGCATCGTCTTCAACGACCGGCTCGACGCCGCGCTGTGCGCGCTGTTCATGTTCGTGGTGCTGAGCGTGCTGGTGTACAGCATCAAGGCTTGCCTTGCCGCGCGCGCGGCCAGCCGGCCGACCGCGCAAGAAACGCCTTTCGAACCGATGGCCGCATCGGCCGCGCGCTGAGCACAGCCATGGCCCTTGCATTGCCGGAAGCCGGGCGCTACTTTGCCCGCTCGCTCAAGCAGTCGCTGCGGCTCATGGTCGGGCTGCCGGACTACGACGCCTACCTGACCCACATGTCGGCCACGCATCCGGACCAGCCGCCGATGAGCTACGAGGCCTTCTTCCGCGAGCGTCTCGAAGCGCGCTACGGCGGAGGCAAGGGCCGCTGCTGCTAGGCCGCGAAATCCGGTCCGTCCGTGTTTTGTTCGCTTGACCCGCGCGGAAAGCGGGTGATAGCCTGAGGGAGCCCGCGCCAGCGGGCTTTCCTTCGTCCAACTTCGAACGAACAACAGAACGGATTCCATGACTCGTCTTCACAAGCGCAATCACTTCACCAAACCCGCGCCATTGCGCACTGCCTGCCAGGGCGCAGTACTGGCTTGCGCGCTGTTCGCTGGCGCCGCCATGGCGCAGAAGCCGCACCAGGGTGCGCTGGATGCGGCCACGCAGCAGAAGGAAGAAGCGCTGAAGCTGCTGGAGCAAATGGTCAACATCGACTCCGGCTCGGCCAACACCGAGGGGCTCGACAAGGTGCGCGAAATCGTCGTTGCCGAACTGCGCAAGCTCGACGCGCGCATCGAGACTTTTCCGGCGGAGCCGCATCCCGGCACCAACGTGGTCGCCACGATCACCGGGCAGGGCAAGAAGAAGATCCTGATCCTCGCCCACATCGATACGGTGTTCAAGGAAGGCACGGCCGCGGCCAAGCCGTTCTACATCAAGGACGGGCGCGCCTACGGCCCCGGCGTCATGGACAACAAGGGCGGCGTGGTCGCCGGGCTCCAGGCGTTGAAGATCCTGCAGAAGATCGGCTTCAAGGACTATGGGCAGATCACCTTCCTCATCGACACGAACGAAGAGGTGGGATCGGTGGGCACCAGCGCGCTCATCGAGCGCATTGCCAAGCAGCATGACGTGGCGCTGAACCTCGAGCCGGGCCGCCCGGCCGACGGACTCGTGGTGGAGCGCAAGGGCTCGGCCACGGCGCTCATCGAAGTGAAGGGGCTCGCCTCGCACGCGGGCGTTGCGCCCGAAGCGGGCCGCAATGCGGCGATGGAAGTGGCGCACCAGGTGCTGCAGCTGGCGAAGACGGGCGATGCGGCGAAGAAGACCACGGTCAACTTCACGGTGCTCAATGCCAACGGGCCGACCAACGTGATTCCCGCCACCGCAAGCGCCAGGGGCGATGTGCGCGCCGCCACGCCCGAAGAGCTCGACCGGGTCGAGAAGGACCTGGTCCGCATCTCGCAGAACAAGCTGATTCCCGACACCGAAGTGCGCGTTCGGCTCATCCGCGGCCTGCCGCCGATGCCGCGTTCGCCTGCGTCGGACAAGCTCGTGGCCATGGCCGAGGGCATCTACGCCGAGATCGGCAAGAAGCTCACCATTGAAAGCAGCGGCGGCGCGGCCGATGCAAGCCTGGTGGCCGGAGTGGGCGTACCGGTGCTCGACGGCTTCGGCATTGTGGGCGGCGGCATCCACACGCCGGACGAGTACGCAGAGGTCGAAAGCGTGGTGCCACGGCTCTATCTGCTGTCGCGCATGCTGATGGACCTGAGCGCCAACTGAAGCGTCATAGATTGCTGACCAAGGCACGGACTCAGGCACTGCCTGAGCCTGCCTGTGTGAATTCCAGTTTCTTTTTGCAAGCGCTTGCTGCCACGATGCCCTTCACCCGAACAACCGGTGGAGAACATCGATATGGCATCCGAATTGAATCAAATCGCAAGCTGGTCGCTGCGCTGGCGCATCGTGCTGGCCGGCGGCCTTTGCCTGACGGCGGCGCTCTCCGCGGCGCAGCCGGCGGAACCGAAGATCGTCTTGCATGCCGAGCAGCGGTTTCAGCTGGCACTCGAAGCACAGACGGCCCGCGACTACCGCACCATGCTCGATGAGCTCCGGCAGGCTGCTGGAGAGGGCAGTGCCGAGGCGCAGGAGATGCTGGGCATGGTGCTGCTGGCAGGGCCCACGCTCTACGGATCGGCCGTCAAGGCAGACCGCTGCGAGGCCCGCGGCTGGATGATGAAGGCGGCGTCGCAGGGCAGCGATACGGCGAAGAGCCAGCTCATCTTTCTGAACAGGCTGCGCCAGTCTCCGGCGGGCAGAAGCGCTTGCGAATAGGCTTCGAACAAGTTGTTGACGGATGAGTCTGCATCCTGGCGGCCGTGACCTGCGGTTACCAGAGCGTGTGCGAGGATGCTTCTTCCGGAAATGCGGGGCTAGACTCTTGGCTCGCAAACCCCTCGGTACCCACGGTACGAGACAGACTCATCATGAAACCCTGGTTGATTTACATCGCGCTTGCTTCGGCAGGCACCGCCAACGCTGCTGCTGAAAACTGCGAAGCACTGCGTACCCAGATCGAAGCGAAGATTGCCGCGGCCGGCGTCACGCGGTTTACCGTAGCCACCGTCGATGCGAATGCAGAGGCGAGCGGCCAGGTGGTGGGCAGCTGCGAGCTCGGCAGCAAGAAAATCGTTTACCAGCGCGAAGGTGCATCGCCCACATCACCCGCGCAGGAAGCCGCCTCGAACGGCGCGCCCCCGCGCGCGGCCGACGAACGCATCCTGACCGAATGCAAGGACGGCACGGTTTCCGTCGGTGGCGACTGCAAGAAGTAGCCGCCCGGCGTAAAGCCTCTTCCGGAGAAAACCTTGTCATCCAAAGCCTTCCGCATTGCACTCTCGGCGTCGGCCGCTGCCATTGGCGGCATCGCCGCGTACTGGACGCTCCTGGCAACACGCCAGGGGCACATTCTGTTCAACGCCCGAAAGCTGCCCGTCGTTCATCTGTCCGACGACTTTTCCACCTACTCGCACACGGTGCCGGGCGGCATGGTGCGCGGGTATGTCTATCACCCGCATGGCGAAGAGGCACTGCAAGACCTCTTCATCTACTTTGCCGGGCGGGGCGAGGACGTGCGCGCCACCGCGCAGGCATTGCACTGGCTACCGGAAGGTTTCGGCTTTGCCGCGGTCAACTACCGGGGTGTGGCCGATTCGCAGGGCCATCCCTCCGAGATCGCGTCGGTTGCGGACGCCATCCAGTTCGCCCGCCACTTGCGCAAGGCCTTTCCGCAGGCGCGCCTGCACGTGGTCGGCCGAAGCCTGGGCACGGGCGTGGCCATCCAGCTGGTGGCGCAGCAGGAGTTCTCCAGCCTGCAACTGGTCACGCCCTACGACTCGATGCTGGAAGTGGCCAAGAGGCGCTTTCCGCTCGTGCCGCTTGCGCTGCTGCTGCGGCATCGCTTCGATTCACTGACGCACTGCAAGGAAGTGGCCGCCAAGACCCAGGTGCTGCTGGCCGAGCATGACGACGTGGTGCTGCCCGAGCGCTCGCAGAAGCTCATCGCCGCATGGCCGACGCCCATCTCGGTGCAGACCGTTCCCGGCTCCGACCATCACAGCATCATGGGCCTCGAAGCAACCTGGCTCCACCTTGTCGACTTCGCGCTGACGGCCATCCTTCCCGAGCCGGTCGCAGCCTGAGCCGCTGGAGGCGCCTTCAGCCGGCACCCAGGGCCGCAAAGCCACATTCAAGATCGCGCAGCAGATCCGAGGGCGCTTCGAGCCCCACGTGCAGTCGAATGACAGCACCACGCCGGCTCCAGTCGGTCACGCTGCGCGCTGCGCGCATGTTGGCCCAGGCCACCAGGCTCTCGTAGCCGCCCCACGACGAGCCCCGGCCGAACAGCGACAGCGCATCGACGAGGCGATCGACCGAAGCGTCCTCGATGCCCGGCTGCAGCTCGAACGAGACGAGCCCGTTGGTGCCACGGCAATCGCGCTTCCAGAGGCCGTGGCCCGGATGCTGCGGCAGCGCGGGGCAGAACACCGCTGCCACTTCGGGCCGTGCCTCCAGCCAGTGCGCCACTTCCATCGCATGCCGCTCGTGCATTTGCAGCCGGGCGGACAGCGTGCGCATGCCGCGCAGCACCAGCCAGGCATCGTCGGGGCTCACGGTCATGCCGAAGGCGTCGCAGCGCTCATTGAGCGGCTGCCAGGCCTCGCGCGTGGTGGCGACGGTGCCCATCATCACGTCCGAATGGCCCGAGAGGTATTTGGTGGCGGCCATCAGCGAGATGTCGGCGCCCAGCGCGAGTGGCCGGTATTGAACGCCCGAGCCCCAGGTGTTGTCCGCCGCCAGGAGCGCGCCGCGCGCGTGGGCCAGTGCGGCCAGCCTGGGCAGGTCGCACATCTCGTAGACCAGCGAACCTGGGCACTCGGCATACACGAGCCTGGTGTTCGGCTCGAACAGCTCTTCGATGCCGCTGCCGTCCGCGGCAAAGAAGGTGCAGCGGATGCCATAGGGATCGAGGAACGAATGCACGAGGTTGCGCGCCGGTTCGTACACGCTGTCCGACATCAGCACATGGTCGCCGGGCTTCAGGTACGACAGCAGCACCATGCCGATGGCGGCAAGGCCGGTGGGGAAAAGGCGCGTGCGGTGGGCGCCTTCGAGTTCGCTCACCGCGTCTTCGAGCGCGAAGGTGGTGGGCGTGCCGCGTGCGCCGTAGCTGAAGGCGCGCTCGCCATCGCGCCGCGCGCGCGTGTCGCGCATGGCGGCCACGCTGTCGAACAGCACGGTGCTCGCGCGCACCAGCGGCGTGTTGACCGGCGAGCCGCCGAAGTAGGCCGGGGCCTTGCCGGTGTGGACGAGCCGGGTGTCGAGGGACTGGTCTGCGGGATCTTTGGGCGAATCGGACATGGTGTGTTTCAGCGAGCGCGGGCCCCTATGGGGCGTCAATCCGCCTTCGCGCCGGAAAGCTTGACGATACCCGACCAGCGGTCGATGTCCTGGCGCAGCTGCGCGGCAAAGGCTTCGGGCGTGCTGGCCACCACCTCGCTGCCGCCGTCGTTCACGAGCTTGGTCACTTCGGGCAGGCGCAGCGTGCGCACGATGGCCTCGTTCAGGTAGGCCACGCGCTCGGGCGGCGTGCCGGCTGGCGCGAAAAAGCCATACCAGTCTTCGAAGCGGGCATTGGCGTAGCCCAGTTCCTCGAGCGTGGGTACCTTGGCGAACACGCCGATGCGGCGTGGGCTGGTGACGGCAAGCACGCGCAGCTTGCCGTTCTGCACCATGCCCGCGACCGAGGAGGTCGAGGTCACGAGCACATCGACCTGCCCGCCGAGCAGGTCGGTGAGCGCGGGGCCGGCGCCCTTGTAGGGCACGTGGGTCATGTCCACGCCGCTGTTCTTTTGCAGCACCACGCCGACCATGTGCGAGAGCGTGCCATTGCCCGGCGTGGCATAGGTGACCTTGCCGGGGCTCGCCTTGGCGCGCGTGACGAGGTCGGCAAAGGTCTTGTAGGGCGAATTGGCTTCCACCACCAGCGCGAGCGGCGCCGCGTTGATCTGCGTGATCGGCATGAAGTTCTTCAGCGGATCGAAGCCGGGCGCCGAGTAGAGCGAAGGGTTCACCGCCATGATCGACACCTGCGAGGTCAGCACCGTGTAGCCGTCGGGCCTGGCCTCGGCCACCGACTTGGCGCCGATGTTGCCGCCCGCGCCGCCGCGGTTGTCCACCACCGCGGCCTGGCCCATGATTTCCGGCAGCCGCGTGGTCACCAGCCGGGCCGTGGCGTCGTTGCCGCCGCCTGGGGGAAAGGGCGAGACGAACTTCACCGTTTGCGACGGAAAGCCGTCGCGTGCCGGCAGCGGCTGGGCCGAGGCAGGCTGCAGGGCCATGGCCGCGAGCCATGCGGCAGCGACGGAAAGGCGGGCAAGGCTCGGAATGCGATGGGCAGACGACATGACGGGACTCCTGGAAAGGAACTGACAACGGCGCACGGATGAGGAAGAGCAAGCGGGACTAGGCGTGCGGACTCTCGGAAGCGACAGGCAGCCTGAAAGCCGAGCGCTCCTGCGCATCGAGCTGCGCCACCAGCCCGGTCTCCCAGGCCAGGTAGCAGCGCGCGGCTTCCTTGTTGCCGTCGTGGCGGTCGTGCACGAAGAACAGGTAGTCGATGCAGTCCGCATCGGTGGGCAGGGCGGGCGTGGCTTCCACTGGAAGCCCGGCGCCGCGCCATGCGGCCATGCCGCCTGCAAGCAGCAGCGGCGCGTGCGAGAGGCCGGCCAGCTCCGACGCCGCGGCCCAGGCCGCGAGCGCATCGTCGTCGGCCACCAGCACGAGCTGGCGGGTTTCGTTCTTCAGGTCGTCGGCCAGGCGCGGGCGTATCGACCAGCGCGCCTGCGGGATGTGGCCGGCACGGAACTGCATGCTCGGGCGCAGGTCGACCAGCGCCACGTCGCCCTGCGCGAGGCGGGCGGACAGCGCCTGTGCGTCGATCGTCGACAGCGCAGGTGCTGCCGGCGCAGCGGCGGGCGCGAGCGACAGCCCACTCGCTAGCCCGCCTTCGAGCACGCTCGCCTCGTGGCCCATCTGCCGCAGCCAATGCGCAATGGTGGGCGCACGCACGCCGTCGTTGTCGAACAGCACGAGCCGCGCGCCGCGCACGCCGACGTACTGGTCGCCGGCCTGCATCAATTGCCCGCCGGGCGTGTGCTGTGCGCCGGGCAGCGTGCCGGCCGCGAATTCCTCGGGCGTGCGCACGTCGCAGAGAAACAGGGTGCGGCTGGCATCGCCGGCCCATTGACGCACGGTCTGCGCGCTCACTGTGGGTACGCCAAAGCGTTCGGCCAGCGCCTTGGCGGCCGGCCGAAGATCTGTGTTGCCGCTGTCCGCTGCATAGCGCCGCGTGCCGCCGTGCTCCAGCGCGTGGTCGTTCAGGTACCAGCCCTGCGTGCCGTTCTCCAGCGCATAGACGGGGTTGGGAAGACCCAGGTTGATGAGCGTCTGCGCGCCGATGATGCTGCGCGTGCGGCCCGCGCAATTGATGACGATGGGCGTGGTGGTGTCGGGCACCAGCCGGCGCACGCGGTAGGCGAGCTCGCCGTTGGGGCAGCAGGTGGCCGTGGGGATGTTCATCTTGTGGAACTCGCTCACCGGCCGGCCGTCGAGTACCACCACCTTCTCCTTGCGCCCCAGCATCTCGGCCAACTGGTCGGCGCTCACGCGGGGCGTGTGATAGGCCTCTTCGGCCAGCTCGCCGAAGGTCTTCGAAGGCAGGTTGACGCCTGCGAAGAGCGCATGGCCCGCGATCTTCCAGGCGCGGGTGCCGCCCTGCAGCACATGCACGCCGGTGTAGCCCAGCGCAGCAAGCCGGCGGGCGGCGCGCTCGGCCACATCGCAGTCGCCGTCGTCATACACGACCGCGCGCAAGCTGCGGCGCGGCACGAGTCGCGGTGCGTCGAGTTCGAGCCGGCTGAAGGGCAGGGGAATGCCGTAGAACAGATGCGCCTCGCCGTACTGGCCGTGCTCGCGCACGTCGAGCAGCGCGATCTCGCCGCCGTCGTGCAGCCAGGATTTGAGGGTCTTCGGATCGATGAAAGAGGTCATGGGAAGCGAGCCGTTGGGACGAACGCGGTCCTGCGAGGCCGCGTTCTGCACGGCCCGCATGAAAGAAGACGAAGTTGAAAAAGGGGTCTAGCGGCGCGTCTGCACGCCGATGCCCATCGTCTGGTACGTGCCGGCCGCCAAGTCGTACGCGGTGCGCTGGTTCAGCGTTTCGAGCGCGCGGCCGTACATGTGCAGGTGCCGAATGACCTGCTCGCCCTGGATCTCGACCGAGTGAATGTCTTCGGGCATCAGCGCGATGCCCTTGCCGGGCGCAACCACGACCAGCGCGGTTTCCTCGAGCTTGCCGACACCCGGCACCGAGCCGTCGTCGCGCCGCTCGTACACGCGGTTGTGCTCGGTGCCTTCCACCGCGGCAATGCAGGCCCAGGTGGTGTGGTTGTGCGGCACGATCTTCTTGCCCGGCCGCATCACGTTGAGGTAGAGCGCGTAGCTCTGGTCCGGGTCCTCGGCAATCAGGTAGCGGGCCTGGTGCTCGCCGGCCTCGGGCGCAGGAAAGTCGGCGGCGCCCCAGTAGTCGGTGCGCGCAGCCAGCCCTTGCAGCGCGTCGAGCACCGCATCGAGCTTTTCGCGGGTCGGTTCAGCGCCGTCAATGGCTTTCTTCATCCGGGCAATGGACGCGGCGACCGCCTCGCGGCGTTGGTCGGACAGGGTGCTCATGCAGGGTTCTCCAGTGAGGATGCGTGTCTTGGTGTGCATTCACTGTAGTGACCGGGGTGTGACCCGACAATCCAGCCGGCGCAAGAAATACATCAATAAAATTAATGTATGCCCACGCTCGATCTTGAACTGCTGCGCTCCTTCGCGGCCGTCGTCAGCCACCACAGCTTTGCTGCGGCGGCCGTGCACCTGGGGCGCACGCAGTCGGCCATCACGCAGCAGATGCAGCGGCTCGAAGAGCAGATGGGCCACCCGCTCTTCGCCAAGCAGGGCCGGCAGAAGCGCCTCACCGAACATGGCGAACGGCTCCTGACCTATGCGCACCACCTGCTCGCGCTCAACGACGAGGCGCTGCGCAGCCTCCGGCAGGGCGAACTCGAAGGCAACCTGCGCATCGGCGCACCGCACGACGTGGCCGAGACCATGCTGCCGCTGCTGCTGTCCGAGGTGGCGCGCACTTCTCCGCTGCTGCAGCTCGACATCCACATCGGCCGCAGCCCCTACCTCATGACCTCGCTCAAGAGCGGCGAGGTCGACATGATCATCTCCAACCGCGCCGATCCGCAGTTCGATGGCGTGGTGCTGCGCAATTCACCGACCGTGTGGCTCTGCGCCGCGAGCTATGTGCACGATCCGGCCAAGCCGGTGCCGCTGATCATGGCCGATGGCCCGAGCATCTTCCGCCGCATCGGCCACGAGGCGCTCGATGCCGCGGGCGTGGCCTGGACACCGCGCTACACCTCGTCGAGCCTGATCGGCATCAAGGCCGCGTTGCGCGCGGGCCTCGGCGTGACGGCGCGCGGCGTGGAGCAGCTCGACGCGGGCCTGCGCGTGCTGGGCGCGGGCGACGGCATGCCGCGCCTGCCCGACCTGGCCTACTACCTGTACGTGCGCAGCCACGTGGTGAACCCGGTCACGCGGCAGGTGTTCGAGACGCTGAAGAAGCACCTGCGGCTGCCGCGCACCGACATGCCGGCCTGAACCCTTGGTGGGGCTAGGTGGCCCAGATGCGCGGCGAGCTCGCGGGCAGCTGCCACAGCTCGGCGCGCCAGGCCTGCCACACCTGCCGCAGCAGCTGCATCGCGGGCTCGACCACCGGCGCCAGCACGCGCAGCACGACGATCTCCGCATGCGGGCTCGTCACGCCAGCGCTCTCCTGCAGGCCGTGCGCATCGATGGCCTCGCGCGCGAGCGCAAGCAGCGTCTCGCGCCGCGCCCGCGCGGCCGGCGTGCCCGACACGAAGAACAGCGACGCGATGCAGCGATGCCCGCCGAAGCCCAGCAGGCTTTGCAGCAGCCGCTGGTCGGCCGCATCGATACGCCCGCGCTCCAGCCAGACGCCGGGCACTTCGATGTGCTGCAGATAGGTGCCGCGCTCGAAGGGCTGATTGGCGTTGGGCAACCCGAGCGCGGTCACGTCCCAGCCGATCATCTCGGCGCCGGGTTCGGCCTCGATGGTGAGCCGGTTCTCGGCCCGGCAGCCGCTGTAGCAGATGGCCTCCAGAGGCAGCCACTCGAGCCGCGCGCCCTTGGCAAGCCGGATGCGCGTGCGCTGCAGCGCCAGCTCGCCTTCGGAGCGATAGAAGCGCGAAGCACCCGGCGTGGTGATCAGCCCGTGGCTTCCGTCCGCCGCCTCGATGTCGATGTCCAGCGTGTCGCCGCCCACCAGCCCGCCCGGCGGATGAACCAGCACGTTGTGGCAGATCGCGTCTCCCTCGGGGTAAAGGCTCTGCAGGATGCGCAGCGGGCCGTCATGGCGAAAGCGCGCGACGCTGCGGGCGGTTTCCTGTCGGTAGTCGAGATGAAGATGGGCGTGCCAGGACATCCAACGAGTCTATTCGCCCGCACGGTCTTCTTCGCGCGGAACACCGAGGAACCGGCTTCGCCGGGCCTCAGGTGTTGCCCCCGGTAGGGGGTTGGCGAAGCGACACGCAGTGCGCGAAGACTGGGGGCGAGCCTAGACCCCCCACGCTCCGTCATGCGCGGCACTCGCTTCGTCGAGCAGCGCCGGGCCGATGCATTCGATTGGGTGCGGCGACGCGCGGAACACATCGCGGCACGACAGCTCCGCATCGCGCTGATCCTGCCGCTCGCCGCGGAACACGCGCAGCCGCTCGGCGTCGATGCCGAACACCACGCGGCCGATGTTCGACCAGAAGATGGCACCCGCGCACATCACGCAGGGCTCGCCCGATGCATAGATGGTGGCGCCCGCAAGCTCTTCGCGCG
The DNA here is from genome assembly GCF_023195515.1 of Variovorax sp. S12S4. NCBI lineage: Bacteria > Pseudomonadati > Pseudomonadota > Betaproteobacteria > Burkholderiales > Comamonadaceae > Variovorax > Variovorax sp. S12S4. The sequence continues at coordinate 483,682 of NZ_JALPKR020000002.1, read as the reverse complement.
TGAGGCCTTTCCCGGCCAGCGCGCGCAGCGCATTCACCTCCGCATGGGCGGTGCAGTCGCCGGTTTCGGTGTTGCTGTTGCCGGCCTCGGCCAGCACCTCGCCGGCGGCCGAGACGATGACCGATCCGAAGGGCCGGTTGCCACGCCGGCGCGCCGCATGCGACCAGACGATGGCCTTGCGCAGGTAGCGCTCGTCCCGCTCGTCGAGCGTGGTTTCTTCAGGGGGTACGGTGTGGCTGTTGCTGATGTTCATGCCTTGGGTAATATCTTGGCTCATGTCTTGGCTCATGTCTTGGCTCATGTCTTGGCTCATGTCTTGGAGAGGGTACGTTCGCTCCGCGATGGCAGCATCGAAGTGTTGAAGATGGCGTCGGACGCGGGCTTGACCTTGAGGCCGAATACGTCGACGACCTCGTCGACCTGCTGCTCGAGCGTGAGCTTCCTGATGTCGCCCAGGCCGTGGCCCCGCGTGTCTGCGGCGCCCACGTATTGCGCCGTGACGCCCCAGCGCTCGAGCTCCATCTTTTCGTCGAGGATGGGTTCGCGCTGGCGCATGGCCGCAATGCTGGGCGCCGGGTTGGCAAAGGTCTCGACGATGGCGCGGTTGGTGGCGCGCAGAAAGGCTGCAACCAGCTTGGGGTTCTGCGCAATGAGGTTGCTGCTCGCAAGAATGGCGTTGCCGTACAGGTCGACGCCTGCGTCCGAATACTTGAGCACCGACAGTTCCTCGGCCTTCATGCGCGCGAAGAGCGAAATGGCGGAATCGTGAAAGTAAGTGGCTGCATCGACGTCGCCGCGCACCATCACGTTGTCGCGCGCGCTGAAGTCGGTGGTCTGCCATTGGAACGCATCGCTGCGCATGCCTTGCTTGCGCGCCACCATCGGCCACGCGCGGCGGGTCGATTCAACGGCCGCCGCGGCCACCTTCTTGCCCGCCAGGCTCTTGAAGTCGCCGGTCACCCCGCGGTCCTTGCGGCCGATGATCACGAAGGGTGCGCGGTTGTAGTACTGGTACACGGCCTGCACCATCGGGGTGCCGGGGTTCTGCGCATTGAATTCGACCAGCGAACTGATGTCGCCCAGGCCCATCTGGTAGACACCGCTTGCGATGCGCGTGATCGACGCGACCGAGCCGGCGCCGGTGTCGATGGTCACGTCCAGGCCTTCGTCCCTGTAGTAGCCCTTGCTGTGCGCGAGGAAGAAGGGCGCGGTCTGGCCGTTGATGCGGAAATCGAGTGTGAACTTGAGCGGGATCAGCTTGCCGCCGCCTTGGGCAAAGACGGCAGGGGCGGCAAGGGTGGCGGCACTGGCCGCAAGAAAGAATCGACGTTGCATGTGGGGCCTCGGAATTCTCGGGTCTTGAACCCTCCCGCCAAGGCAGGAGGCACTTCAAGAGCAATTTCCGGGCGGGCGCACAACGGTGGTGCGTGCGCTGCTGAACGCTTCTACTCTTGCGCAAGTTCATGCACGAGCCATGCCAAGCCGCATGCCACGGTCTTTTGCTCGGGCATTGCCATCGGGTGCTTGGAGGCTGCGCCGGCCCGGGCCACAATGCGGGCGCGCAATTTGCATGACAAGTGGCGCAGAGTAGAAGCGTTCAGCCCCGCGGCAGGAAATTGCTCTTTCAGGTTCGTTCGTACCCACGCGCAACAACAGAAGGAGTCCACGCATGCTCGTCACCCAACAACCCGTCTTCCGCAAGTTCTGGCATGCCGTCATGCCGCTTGCCGACCTGGCCCATGGCCCCAAGCCCTTCACGCTGCTGGGCGAAGACATCGTTCTCTTCATCGACGCCGACGGTCAGCCTGCTGCGCTGCGCGACCGGTGCTGCCATCGCACGGCCAAGCTCTCGAAGGGCTGGTGCGTCGATGGTGAAGGCAAGGCCTGCGGGCAGGGCGCCATCCAGTGCGGTTATCACGGCTGGACCTACGACCGCAGCGGGCAGGTGATCCGCATTCCGCAGTACGAGCCCGACCGCAAGATTTCGCCGGAGTACAAGACGACCGCCTACCGCTGCACTGCGCGCTATGGCTATGCATGGGTGGCCCTGGAAGAACCGCTTGCGGATATTCCAGCGATTCCCGAATTCACCGACCCGGGCTACCGCACCATCTTCCAGTTCCATGAAGAGTGGCAGACCAGCCCGATGCGGGCGCTGGAAAATTCATTCGACAACTCGCACTTCAGCTTTGTGCACCGCGCCACCTTCGGCGTGGCCGCAAGCCCGAAGCCGAGCAAATACGAGCTGGTGGAGAACGAAAGCGGCTTCCATGCGGAAACTGTGATCGAGGCCGTCAACCCCGCCAAGTTTCACGCCATCAGCGGCGTGACGGACCCGATCACCACGCGCCACATGCGCAACGCCTACTTTCTGCCGTTCTCGCGCCGGCTCGACATCGAATACCCGAGCGGCGTGCGCCACATCATCATCAACTGCTTCACACCCATCGACGATGGCCGCATGCAGCTGTGCCAATGGCTGTTCCGCAACGACACCGAGGCCGATTGCGCGGCGCAGATGTTGATCGACTTCGACGAGGAGATCACGCGCGAGGACAAGGACATCCTCGAATCGACGGACCCTGATGCGCTGGTCGACACGCGGCGTCGGGGTGTCGAATATTCGATGGAGTCCGATCGGCCTGGGATGCTGATTCGCAAGCACCTGATGCAGTTGCTTGCGAAGCATGGCGAGGCGGAGGTTTATCGCGGGATGAACGCTGTGACCATTCCGATTTCGAAGGCGGCCTGAGTTTTTTGGCGCTGTGGTTGTTCGGGGCGGCGCACCCGCCGACGGGGTACCTTACTCCGCGAATGTCCCCCGGCCTGCGGCCTCCTCCTTTATTTCGCTGCGCACGGCACCCCGCCAGCGGGTGCGATGCAAAGAGCAGTCGTTGATCAGCGATGCACCAGCAGCGCGTCCATGTGCACAGGCCATCGGGTGCTCCGCGCAGCGAAATAAAGGAGGAGGGGCGCAGCCCCGGGGACATTCGCGGAGGGGAGTACCCGGTGGCCTTTGCACGCGCCCTGAACAGCAGCCCCAAAACCACAGGCCTCAGGCCGCAGCAGTCGCAGGACTCGGGCGCGCAGTACGCGAGGTCCCTTGCGTATAGCGGTCCATCGCCAGCCCGTCCGTGCGAATCTCCGGCCGCTGACCCGTCACAAGGTCGGAGATCAGCTTGCCCGAGCCGCAAGCCATCGTCCAGCCCAGCGTGCCGTGGCCCGTGTTCAAAAACAGGTTCGGGTAGCGTGTGGCGCCGACGATGGGTGTGCTGTCTGGCGTCATGGGGCGCAGGCCAGTCCAGAAGGTGGCGCGCGGCAGATCGCCGCCGGGGAACAGGTCGCTCACCACCTTCTCGAGCGTGGCACGGCGGTGCGGGTTCAGCCGCAGGTCGAAGCCGCCGAGTTCGGCCATGCCGCCCACGCGAATGCGGTTGTCGAAACGCGTGACCGCCACTTTGTAGGTCTCGTCGAGCACGGTCGATTGCGGCGCCAGCGATTCGTCGATAAGCGGCACGGTGAGCGAGTAGCCCTTGACGGGATACACCGGAATGTCCAGCCCCAGCGATGCGATGGCCGCGCGCGAATAGCTGCCGAAGGCCACCACGTAGCGGTCGGCCGTAAGAATCTTGCCGGCCTTGGTGCGCACACCGGTGATGCGGCCGCCGTCGGTCTCCAGTCCGTCGATGGTCTGGCCGAAGCGGAAGTCCACGCCCAGGCCGCGTGCAATGTCGGCAAGGCCGCGGGTGAACAGGTGGCAGTCGCCGGTTTCGTCGTTCGGCAGGCGCAGGCCGCCCGTGAGCCGATCGCGCGCGCCGGCCAGCGCCGGCTCGACACGCGCGAGCGCATCGCGGTCGAGCAGTTCGTAGGGCACGCCGCATTCCTCGAGCACCGCGATGTCGCGCTGCACTGCATCGAGCTGCGCCTGCGTGCGGAACAGCTGCAGCGTGCCGCCGGTGCGGTGTTCGTATTGAAGGCCCGTTTCGGCGCGCAGTTGCTGCAGGCAGCCGCGGCTGTATTCGGCCACGCGCATCATGCGTTCCTTGTTCACCGCGTAGCGCTCGGGCGAGCAGTTGCGCAGCATCGCCGCGATCCAGCGCAGCTGGAACAGCGTGCCGTCCGGGCGGATCGACAGCGGCGCGTGCTTCTGGAACATCCACTTGATCGCCTTCAGCGGAATGCCCGGTGCAGCCCATGGCGTCGAATAGCCTGGCGACACCTGCCCGGCGTTGCCGAAGCTGGTTTCCTCGGCCGGGCCGGCCTGCCGGTCGAGCAGCGTCACATCGGCACCCGAGCGGGCGAGGTAGTAGGCCGTCGTGGTGCCGATCACGCCGCCGCCAAGAACGATGACTTTCATGGATATTTACCAGATTGAAGGTGAATACACGAAATCTAAGGCGCACAATCCGGTGGATTTCATCGTTTTCAAGCGGTTTTCAGTGAAAGTCACTGAAAACTTTTGCCCAATGCCCCGCGAGGAGTGAAATGCCCGAACTCGACCGCATCGACCGCAAGATCCTCGACCTGCTGCAGCGCCAGGGCCGCATTTCCATGACCGAATTGGCCGAGCGCATCGGCCTGTCGGCATCGCCTTGCGCCGAGCGCGTGAAGCGCATGGAACGCGAAGGCGTCATCAGCGGCTACCACGCGCATGTGTCGCCCGAGGCGCTCGGCAAGACGCTGCTGGTGTTCGTCGAAATCAAGCTCTCCGCCAAGTCGGGCGACGTGTTCGACAAGGTGCGCAAGGAGCTGCTCCACATGCCCGAGGTGCTCGAGTGCCACCTGGTCTCGGGCAGCTTCGACTACCTGGTGAAGGCGCGCCTGAGCGGCATGAGCGAGTACCGGCACCTCTTGGGCGACATTCTCAAGAAGCTGCCCGTGGCTGCCGAATCGCACAGCTACGTGGTGATGGAAGAAATCAAGGAAACGCTGATGCTTGCGGTCGACCGTTGAGCAAGGCCAGGGGCTACCATCGCGCCCGGCATTCACAGCCACACCCACATCCACCACCAAGGACATCGGCATGAGCATCACGGTCCGGCGCGACGGCATCACGGGCACGCGTCACATTCTCAAGATTCGCAGCCACGAGATTCCCATCGATGCCTCGCCGGCCGGCGGCGGCAGCGATGCGGGGCCCGAGCCGCACGACCTGTACGACGCCTCGCTGGCGGCCTGCAAGGCGCTCACGGTGCTGATCTACGCGCGCCGCAAGGGCATGCCGGTGGAAGACATCGAGGTGATCGTCGACCGGGACGACAGCGAGGAGCGCAAGGGCGTCTACCGGCTGAAGTCGAGCTTGCGCGTGACCGGCGAACTCACCGAGGCGCAGCGCGACGAGTTGCTGCGCGTGGCGGGCAAGTGCCCGGTGCACCGGCTCATGACCGAGGTGAAGACCGAAATCGAAACCGGCTGGGCCTGATCGGCCCCGGCACGCGGGGCACCGGCAAAGTTCAGCGTGCCACGCCCGCGCGCTTGGCATAGCGGTCGCCCCAATCCGCCAGCGGCCCGAGTGCCGCATTGAGCGATGCACCGAGCTTCGTCTCCGAATACTCCACCCGCGGCGGCACTTCGTGGAACACCTCGCGGTGCACGATGCCGTCCGCCTCCAGTTCGCGCAACTGCTGGATCAGCATCTTCTCGCTGATGTCCGGCAAGAGCCGCTTCAGCTCGCCGAAGCGGCGCGGCTGCGCATGAAGCTCCCACAGGATCACGGCTTTCCACTTGCCGCCGATGACCTCGAACGCGGGGCCGATGCCGCAGTTGTAGGGTTTTTTGTCTTTCATCCGTTCTTGCCCTTGCTGGTTGAATACATGCGTTTTGGTAAGTACCTCACTTTATTGTAGGTACTTGACCATTGAGGAGTGCAATTCCTACGATGCAGGCCTCTTCACAACTTGCGGACAACTGGCATGAGCAACAAGGAAATTACCGTCTTGGGCCTGGGATCGATGGGCGTGACCATCGCGCGGCTCTACCTCGACAAGGGCTACAAGGTCAGGGTGTGGAACCGCACGGCGGACAAGGCCGCGGCGCTGGTGAGCCGGGGCGCCGTGCTCGCGCGCAGTGCCGCCGAAGCCTTGCGCGCAAGCCCGGTGGCCCTGATGTGCGTGTACGACTACCGCGCGGTTGACGCGATTCTTGGCGCCGAGGGCGTGGCCGCGGCAATGGACGGTCGCCTGCTGGTGCAGCTCACCACCGGCAGTCCGCAGGACGCGCGCGATGCCGAAGCCTGGGCGCACCGCCAGGGCGCGACCTACCTCGAAGGCGCCATTCAGGCGGCGCCCGACCAGATGGGGCAGCCCGATACGCCCATTCTCATGTCGGGCGCACAGCACGTGTTTCGCGCGGCCGAGCCGTTGCTCGGCGTTCTGGGCGGCGGCATCGTGTACCTGGGCGAAAAGGCGAGCGCCGCCGCGGCCATGGACCTGGCCACGCTGTCGACCGTCTACGGCACCATGCTCGGCTTCTTGCACGGCGCGCGCGTGGCCGAGCATGAGGGTTTCGACGTGGCGGAATACGGCCGCATCGTGGCGGGCATCATGCCCACCTTCGCCGGGTTCCTGCAGCACGAAGGCAGTGTTATCCAGTCGGGCAACTTCGCAATATCGCAAAGCCCGATGCGCATTTCGGTGGAAGCGACCCAGCGCATCCTGCAGACCGCGCAGCAGGCCGGCATCAATACCGAGTTTCCGACGTTCGCGGCAGGGTTGTTCCAGCGGGCCGATGCAGCGGGGCTGGGTGGGGAGGAGCTGGCGGCGCTGATCAAGCTGCTGCGCGGCTGAAGGGGCCTGTAAAGGGCATGAAAGGCCGCAGTCAGCCGGAACAAGTGTGAAGAATTACACTACGACCCGCTTTACAGGACACTTTAATGAAGTGGGTCATTCTCGCCATCTTCGCGCTCAGCGCACTCTACGTTCACTTCCGCGGCCAGGTCCGGCATCGTTTTTTCAGGCAGCTTTCTGATCATTCGACCTTCCTGGCGCCGTTGAACGCCTTCATGTACATCTTCTCGAAGGTGCCGAGCACGCCGTACCTGTCGCCCGCGCAGTTTCCGGAGATGCGGGTGCTCGAAGAGAACTGGCAGGTCATCCGCGAAGAGGCGCTGGCCATGCGCAATGGCGGCAGCATCAAGGCCTCGAGCCAGTTCAACGACGTGGGCTTCAACTCCTTCTTCAAGAGCGGCTGGAAGCGCTTCTATCTCAAGTGGTACGACGATGCGCATCCCTCCGCCGCCGTGCTGTGCCCGCGCACGACCGAGCTGCTGAAAGGCATCGGCACCATCAAGGCCGCCATGTTTGCCGAGCTCCCGCCGGGCAGCCGCCTCGTGCGCCACCGCGACCCGTTTGCGGGCTCGCTGCGCTACCACCTGGGCCTGTGGACGCCGGGCGTGGAGGGCTGCTACATCGACGTGGACGGCCAGCGCTACCACTGGCGCGACGGCGAGGCCGTGGTGTTCGACGAAACCTACATCCACTACGCCGAGAACACGACCGACAAGGACCGCGTGATCCTGTTCTGCGACATCGAGCGTCCGCTCAAGTACCGCTGGGCCAGTGCCGTGAACCGCTGGTTTGCAAAGAACCTGTTGGCCGCGGCCGCTTCGCCCAACGACGTTGGCGACAAGACCGGCGGCATCAACCGCGCGTTCAAGTACATCTATCAGATCCGCGTCATCGGCAAGCGTCTCAAGGCCTGGGACAAGCGCGCGTACTACCTTGTGAAGTGGTCGATCTTCGGCGGCCTTGCGCTCTGGATCTTCTGGTAAGGCCCCAGCCTGCCGCGCGCTCCCCAGCCACCGCTGCCTGCCCATGTCCCTTGCAGACAAAGACCTGCCCGTGCCGGTCGACCTTGCCAGCGCCCAGGCGCTGATCGAGGCCGTTCAGTCCGAGGCCGCTGCGCAGCGGCTCACCCTGCGCGTGCCACCGCCCGAGCCCACCACCTGCTGCGGACGCGGCTGCAACGGCTGCGTGTGGGAAGGCTGGCTGGCAGCCATTGCGTATTGGCGCGACGAGGCGTCGCTGCTGCTGGCCTAGCGCTCTAACGCGCTTCCCAGAAGCCGCGGTGCGTGGCGATCATCTCGTCCGCCACCTCAGGCACCGGCCCGATCACCTCTATCTTCTTTTGCCCGCGCGCGAAGACCTCGCGGCAGGGCAGGCTCAGCGTGGGGTTCTCGGGGTGGTCGCCCGTGAGCGCGAGCAAGGCGCTTTCTTCCGCGCCGTAGACGATGCGGCCGATGTTCGCCCAGTAGCCGGTGCCTGCGCACATGGCGCAAGGCTCGAAGGTCGTGACCAGCGTGCATTGCCACAGATACTCCGCCGGCCAGTTCTGCGCGGCATGGCGCGCCAGCGTGGCTTCGGCGTGGTTCACCGTGTCGATGTTGCCCTGCTCGGCGAGGATGGTTTCGCCGTCGGGCGCAACGAGCACGGCACCGAAGGGATGCCGGCCCATCGCCATGGCGCGGCGGGCCACCTCGTCGGCGCGCCGCAGCGCGCGGATGATCTGGTCGCGTGTCATTCGCTCCGCATCACTGGTTTTGCGAACCGCGGTGCGCCCACCCGGTCGTGTGCTTCTCGATCACGCTGAAGAGCTCATACATCAGCATGGCCATCGCGCCCACCACCATCAGGCCTGCAAAAGCCAGGCCCATCTGCATGGCCGAGCCGGCGGAAATCAGCAGGTAGCCGATGCCTTCGTTGGCCGCCGTCATCTCGCTCACCGTGGTGCCGACAAAAGCCAGCGTGATCGCGACCTTGAGCGAGCCGAAGAAGTAGGGCATGGAGCGCGGCAGGCCGATCTTCACAAGCACATCCCAGCGCTTGGCGCCGAGCACGCGCAGCACGTCTTCCAGCTCGGGCTCCAGCGTGGCAAGGCCGGTGGCAATGTTCACCATGATCGGGAAGAAGCTGATCAGGAAGGCCGTGAGAATGGCCGGCCCGACGCCGATGCCGAACCACACCACCAGGATGGGCACGAAGGCCGCCTTGGGCAGCGCGTTGAAGGCCGTCATGAGCGGATAGATCGCCGCATACGCGATGCGCGAACTGCCGATCACGAAGCCCAGCAGTACGCCCACCACAATGGCCAGGCCGAAGCCCGCCATCGTCACCCAGAAGGTGCGCCATGCATGGCCCGCGATGATTTCCTTGAATTCCCAGAACTGGTTCCAGATGCGCAGCGGGCTCGGAAAGATGAAGTCCGAAACGCCGAAGCCCGCGCAGATCACCTGCCACAGCAGGATCACTGCCACGAGCAGCAGCCATGGCGACCAGCGTTCGATTTGCTTGGTGTTCTTCATGGCGCGCCTTCAGTGAGACACCGCGGCCGCTGTCTGCGCCGCGCTGATGCCCGTGTTTCGAATGGCGCCGATGTGTCCGCGCAGTTCCAGCACGATGTCGGTGAACTCCTTGGTGTACGTGAGCTCCAGTTCGCGCGGACGCGGCAGCTCGATCTCGCGCTTCACCACGAAGCGGCCCGGGCTCTTGCTCATCACATAAACCGTGTCGGCCAGGAACACCGATTCGCGCAGGTCGTGCGTCACCAGGATGACGTTGAACTGCTGCTCGGTCCAGAGGTCGCGAAGAATGCACCAGAGCTCTTCGCGCGTGAAGGCGTCGAGCGCGCCGAAGGGCTCGTCGAGCAGCAGCATCTTGGGCTCGTGAATGAGCGCGCGGCAAATGCTTGCGCGCTGCTGCATGCCGCCCGAGAGCTGCCAGGGAAACTTGTCTTCATAGCCCGCAAGACCCACCTTCTGCAGCAGCTTGCGCGCGCGCTCGACATATTCCTTGCGCTTGGCCTTGAAGCTGGAGCGGTAGGGCTCGACGATTTCGAGCGGCAGCAGCACGTTGTCGACCGTGGTGCGCCACGGCAGCAGCGAAGGCGCCTGAAACGCCATGCCCGAGATCTTGAGCGGCCCGGTCACGGGCTGGCCGTCGATGCGGATCTTGCCCATCGACGGCATCTTCAGCCCCGTGGTGAGCTTCATGAACGTCGACTTGCCGCAGCCCGAAGGCCCGACGATGGCGATGAACTCCCCGCGCCTCACCTTCAGGTCGATGGCCTCGACCGCGAAGTGGTTGGCGCGCAGCAGCTCTTCGTTGTAGGCGAGCCAGACGTCCTGAAAGTCGACGAAGGGAGCCGCGTCCGTGCTCGATGCGTCCGCTGGCATCACTTGCGCAGCACGCCGTTGAGTTCGGCCGCGGGCGGCAGCAGCGCCGCGGTCCACACCGCGTCGGGGCTCACGCGCGTCTTGGTGTTGAATGCGTCGGACACTTGCGAGGCCATCAGCGACATGCGGCCGGCGTTCACGGCGCCGAAGCCGTCGCTGCGCGCATCGGCGCTGTTGATCACGGTGTCGATGGCCAGTTGCAGGCGGCGGGTTTCGAGCTTGCTGTCGATGATGCCGTCGCGCGCCTTCACCGATTCGATGGCCACCGCCGGGTTGGCGATGACTTCCTTCGCGCCCTTGGCAAACGCCGAGAGGAATTTCTTCACTGCCTCGGGGTTCTCCTTGATGAGCTTGGGCGACGCGATGATCACGTTGCCGTACAGCTTCACGCCGTAGTCGGGGTAGGGCAGCACGACGATGTCGGCGGCCTTGGCGCCGCGTGCTTCTAGGTTGAGTAGCGAGGTAAACGTGAAGCCCGTGATCGCGTCGATGTCGCCGCGGATCAGCATGGTTTCGCGCAGCGTCGGGTCCATGGCGGTCCAGTTGACTGCGCCGATGTTGTTGGCCTTGGCAAAGATCGGGAATGCGCGGCGGCCCGCGTCGAACACCGGTGCGCCGAGCTTCTTGCCGGCCAGGTCGGCCGGCTTGGTGATGCCGCTCTTCTTCAGCGTCATGACCGAGGCTGGCGTGTTGTTGTAGACCATCATCACCGCGACCGGCTTGTTGGGGCTGTCGGGGTTGTTGGCGTGGAATTCCATCAGCGCGGCAAGGTCGGCAAAGCCCATTTCGTAGGCGCCGGAGGCCACGCGTGTGACGGTGCCGCCCGAGCCGTTGCCCGCGTCGATGGTCACGTCCAGGCCGGCGGCCTTGAAGTAGCCCTTGGCGGCGGGGTGCAGGAACAGCGCGGCCGGCCCTTCGAAGCGCCAGTCGAGCTGGAACTTGATCGGCGTCGTGGTCTGGGCAAGGGCCGAAGAAAGACCGAAGCTGAGGGCCGAGGCGGCGAGGAAGGACTGGAGCAGTTGGCGCTTGTTCATGCGAAATCCGTTGGAGGTGAATGCTTCTGCATTCAAGCAAAAACGGTGCCCGCACGCGATTGGTGCGAACCCTCCCGATGAACTGGCGCGGTGCAAAGTTGGGGCGCGGGCGTGGCTATGCGCACCCGTTTTGTGAGTTCTCGCGGATTTCAGCCGAAAGAAGCTTGAAGCTTGAACCAATTTGGGGCGCCGGCTTGCCGGCCGGCGCCCCAAGTGCCGGCCTCGCGCGCAGGTTCAGAGCGCGGCGCCGATCTTGCGCAGCTCGGCGATCTGCGGGGCCTTGGGCAGCCAGATCTTGTCGAACTCCGCAATGATCGGCGCGGGGTTGTAGCCGGCGTCGCTCTTGATGGTGATGCCGCTCGTCTTGAACTTGTCGATCAGGCCGAGTTCGGTGGTCACGATGTCCCTGATCTGCGCGTCGAGCGACTGCTTCACCAGGTCGGTGATGAGCGACTTGTCCTTGGCGTCGAGCGTCTGCCAGATGCGGCCCGAGACCAGCGGTGCAAAGGGCATGAACAGCGCGTTCATCGGCAGCATGGTCTTCGCGACCCGGTCGAAGCGCTGGTTCCATGAAAACTCGATGTCCGCCTCCAGCCCGTCGACCTGTCCGTTCGACATGGCGTCGAAAACGGCGGGCGTGGGAATCGGCGTGGGGGCGGCGCCGAGCAATTGATAGAAGTCGCGGTACACCGGCGTCGGGTTGATGCGCAGCTTCATGCCCTTGAGGTCGGTGGGCGTGGCGATGGGCTTGGTCGAAAACACCACCCGCATGCCGGTGATGCCCCAGCCCAGGCCGATGGTGCCGGTTTCGCGTGGCAGCACCTCGAGCAGCTTGAGCGCGGCCGGCGTTCGCACCAGCGACGCCACGTTGGTGGTGGAGCGCACGAGGTAGGGCGCGTTGATGGCCGCCACGCTGGAGACGCGTGAGCCGAGCTCGGCGGCCTGGATCCAGCCCATGTCCAGCGCGCCCGACTGCAGCTGCTGCATCATGGCCGACTCGTTGCCCAATTGGCCCGAATGGAACACGGTAGCGCTCAGGCGGCCGTCGGTGGCCTTCTTGAGTGCTTCGCCGAAGCCCACCGCGGCGCGGTTCCACGAGTGGCCGGCGGGCGTGATGAGGCCGAGGCGGAACTCCTTGGCGGCTGCTGCGCGCGACACGGTGCTGAACAGAGCGGACGACGCGGCGGCGGTACCGGCGGCGGCCTGGACGACGAATTTGCGGCGGGAGAGGGACATGCGAGGCTCCGGTTGAGTGAAGGAAAAACGGGGCGCTTGTCGGGCTTACTTGAGCAAGGCCAGCGACAGGCTCGGAAAGAGCGACAGCAGCACCAGCGCCGCGCAGCAGATGAGGAAGAACGGCAGCGTGACGATGAACATCTTTCCGGGCTTGGCGCCGGTGACGGCCGAAGCCACGAAGAAGCTCAGCCCCACGGGCGGCGTCATCAGCCCGAGCACCAGGTTGATCACCACCACCACGCCGAAGTGGCGCGGATCGATGCCGTAGATCTCCGTGGCAATGGGCAGCAGGATCGGCACGGTCATGATCAACCCCGGAATGCCGTCGATCACCGTGCCGATCACCAGCAGGATCAGGTTCACCAGCAGCAAGAAGGCGATAGGGTCCTTCGCCACCGTCTGGATCCATGCGGCCGTGGCCTGCGGAACCTTGCCGTAGATCAGGAGCCACGAGAACACCGCCGCCGCGGCCACCAAAAACAGCACCACCGCCGAGTAGATTGCCGACTTCAGCAGGATCTGCGGAATCATCGCGAAGCGGAATTCCTTGGTGACATAGCGGCCGATCAGCACCGCGGCCACCGCGCCCACCGCCGCCGATTCGGTCGGGTTGGCCACGCCGCCGAGGATGGAGCCGACGATCACGATGGGAATCAGCAGCGTGGGGCAGGCCGTGAGAATGGTGTGCAGCCGCTGCCTGATGGTGCGCTTTGCGGTGCGCGGGTAGTTGTAGATCACGCCCATGCATGCGATCACGATGAAGAACAGCACCGTGAGAATCACCCCGGGAATGATGCCGGCAATGAGCATGTCGCCCACCGCCACCTGCGCCAGCACGCTGTACACCACGAACATCACCGACGGCGGAATGATCGGCCCCAGCATGCCGCCGTACACCGTGATGCCGGCGGCAAAGGTCTTGTCGTAGCCCTGCTTCTCCATCTCGGGCACCATGATCTGGCTCATGATGGCCACCTGCGCCGTGGCCGAGCCGATGATCGACGACACCAGCATGTTGGCCAGGATGTTCACGTAGGCGAGGCCGCCCTTCACCGAGCCGATGAAGGCCAGCGCCAGGTCGACCAGCCGCTTGGTGATGCCGCCGCCGTTCATGACCTCGCCGATCAGGATGAACAGCGGAATTGCAATGAGGCTGTAGCTGTCGACACCGCCGAACATCTGCACCGGAAACGACTGGAAGAGCACCGTGTCGCCCGAGTTGAGGATGTAGACGATGCCCGCAAGGCACAGGCAGGCGCCGATCGGCACGCCGACCAGCATGATCAACAGGAAGAATGCGGAGGTCAGCATGTCAGTTCACCGCGTCCGCGTTGGTCACATGGAACTCGGCGTGCGTGCGCCGGGGCTGCAGGCCAAGGTCTTCGAGCAGGTTGGACAGCGCATGCAGGCTGAGCGTGGCCGAGAAGACCGGCAGGATCAGCTGGACGGCCCAGGCCGACCAGTTGAGCGTTTGCGTGCGCTCGGTATAAAGAAAGTTGAAGGACTCGGCCGCGTATTCCTTGGCATCGAAGCCATGGCGCACGATGCCCACCGGGTCCATGTAGAGCCAGCACATGGCCAGCAGCGCAAGGCCGAGCAGCAGCACGCCGCCCGAAGCGGCGGCCTTGGCAATGCGCACCGCTTTTTCGCCGAGCTTGTCGGTGAGCAGCGTCACTGCAAAGTCCAGCCGCAGCCGCGTCATTGCCGAGGCTCCGATGAAGGTGAGCCACACCACGCAGTACACCGAGGCCTCGTCCACCCAATAAAGGGGCACGCCGCTGTAGCGCGTGACCACGTTCAGCAGCACCAGCACCATGAGCAGGCCCATCAGCCCGGAAAGCAGGCGGCGCTCCCAGCGCAGGACGAAGTCGGACGCATCGAGCACCCGGCGGGAAAAGCCCCCGCGTTCCAAGGCGTGTTCTTCCATGTGAGAAGGGAAAAGAGGTGAAGGTTGAAGAAGGGCCAGAAGCCGAGGTTTTAAATATATTAATAAGATATTTGGAATATCTGCTCAGGGTATTAGCAGATTGCATGCCAGCCGAAAAAATGATGAGCGGGCGGAAACGGTGCATGCGACGTACCGCGCCGCAATGAAAAACGCCCCGCTGCGTGCTGCAGCGGGGCGTCGGTTTGGTGAAGGCGGGGCCTGTTACTTCAGCGCGGTCGTCGCATTCGCCACCGCCAGTGCCGTCATGTTGACCACGCGCCGCACCGTCGACGAAGGTGTGAGCACATGCGCCGAGCCCGAGGCGCCCAGCAGGATGGGGCCGACCGTGATGCCATTGGCGCCCGTCATCTTCAGCACGTTGTAGAGGATGTGGGCGGAGTCCAGGTTCGGGCACACCAGCAGGTTGGCTTCGCCGGTGAGCGTGGTCTCGGGCAGCGCGATGCGGCGCACTTCTTCGGACAGTGCGGAGTCGCCGTGCATTTCGCCGTCGCATTCGATGTCGGGCGCCATCTGCGCGAACAGGTCGCGCGCCAACCGCATCTTGCGTGCCGAGCCGCGGCTCGAGGTGCCGTAGTTCGAGTGCGAAAGAAAGGCCACCTTCGGCGGCAGCCCGAAGCGGCGCACCTCTTCGGCCGCCATCATCGCGATGCTGGCAAGCAGTTCGGCGCTCGGGTCCTCGTTCACGTTGGTGTCGGTGATGAACACCGTGCGCTTTTCGAGCGTGAGTGCGTTCAGCGTGGCAAAGCCCGGTGCGCCGCGCTTCAGGCCAATGAGGTTGCGGATGTGCTCCAGGTGCACGTCAAAGCGCCCCACCAGCCCGCAGATCATGGCGTCGGCATCGCCCAGGTGCAGCATCAGCGCCGCAATGATGGTGTTGGAGCGGCGCACCATGGTCTTGGCGGCCTCGGGCGTTACGCCGCGGCGGCCCATGAGCTTGTGAAAGCTCTCCCAGTAGATGCGAAAGCGCGGGTCGTCTTCGGGGTCGACAATTTCCACGTCGGTGCCCACACGGATGTGCAGGCCGGCCTTCTTGATGCGCGCCTCGATCACCGCGGGGCGGCCGATCAGGATGGGTTGGGCCAGGCCTTCGTCCACGGCCAGCTGGGCCGCGCGCAGCACGCGCTCGTCTTCGCCTTCGGCATAGGCCACGCGCTTGGCGGCCGCGATCTTGGCGGCGCTGAACACCGGGCGCATGAACATGCCGGTCTGGTAGACGAAGCGCGTCAGGTGCTGGCGGTAGGCGTCCATGTCTTCGATGGGCCGCGCGGCCACGCCGGATGCGTGCGCCGCCTTGGCCACGGCCGGCGCAATGCGCAGGATGAGCCGCGAATCGAAGGGCTTGGGAATGATGTAGTCGGGCCCGAAAGACAGCTCCTGGCCCGCATAGGCGGTGGCCACCTCTTCGCTGATGTCGGCCTTGGTGAGCTCGGCGATCTCGCGCACGCAGGCCAGCTTCATTTCTTCCGTGATCTTGCTGGCGCCGCAGTCGAGCGCGCCGCGGAAGATGTACGGGAAGCACAGCACGTTGTTCACCTGGTTCGGGTAGTCGGAACGGCCGGTGGCAATGATGCAGTCGGGCCGCACGGCCTTGGCAAGTTCGGGCCGGATCTCGGGCTCGGGGTTGGCCAGCGCCAGGATGATCGGCTGCGTGCCCATGGTCTTCACCATGTCGGCGCTCATCACGCCCGGGGCCGAGCAGCCGAGGAACACATCGGCGTCCTTCACCACGTCGGCCAGGGTGCGGGCGCCGGTGTCCTTCTGCGCGTAGCGCGCCTTGGAGTCGTCGAAGCCGCCCGCGCGGCCCATGTAGATCAGGCCCTTGGAGTCGCAGGCGTAGATGTTGGCGGGCTTGGCGCCCAGGCCCACCATCACGTCGAGGCAGGCAATGGCGGCCGCGCCGGCGCCCGAGACGGCAATCTTCACGTCCTCGATCTTCTTGCCGACCAGTTCGAGCCCGTTGATCAGCGCCGCGGCCGAGATGATGGCCGTGCCGTGCTGGTCGTCATGGAACACCGGAATGTTCATGCGCTCGCGCAGCTTCTTCTCGATGTAGAAGCACTCGGGCGCCTTGATGTCCTCGAGGTTGATGCCGCCCAGCGTGGGCTCCAGCGCCGCGATGATGTCGACCAGCTTGTCGGGGTCGGTCTCGGCAAGTTCGATGTCGAACACGTCGATGCCGGCGAATTTCTTGAACAGGCAGCCCTTGCCCTCCATGACCGGCTTGGCGGCCAGCGGGCCGATGTTGCCCAGGCCCAGCACCGCCGTGCCGTTGGTGACCACGCCCACCAGGTTGCCGCGCGCGGTGAAGTCGGCCGCCAGCGACGGGTCGGCCGCGATGTCGAGGCAGGGGTAGGCCACGCCGGGCGAATAGGCCAGGGACAGGTCGCGCTGGTTCAGGAGCGGCTTGGTCGGCGTGACCGAAATCTTGCCCTTGACGGGCGAGCGGTGGTATTCGCGCGCTGCATCGCGAAGAGCTTCTTCTGCGGGGGAGAGGGGTGCAGCCATGAAATGTCTCCTTGTTTCTGACGGGCAATGAGGCTACCGCAAAAGCATGGCTTGTTCCCAAAGGGGAAATGCCGAAAACGCCTGACCCTATAGCCTGCGCGGAACCGAAGCGCTGGTTCGCTAAACTCCGAAAGTGTTGGCCAAGGGCAACCAAGGTTAAACAAGGCAATGCAGAGCCGTGCAGCCAAGGCCGCCGGCCATCGTCAATCAAGACACACAAAGACAACGAAGAGGGCAGCGCATGACACCCGGAGCTTTCACCACCACCGACCCCGACGTCGTGGTCATCGGCGGCGGGCCTTCGGGCTCGACCGTGGCGGCGCTGCTTGCGGACAAGGGGCACGATGTGGTGCTGATCGAGAAGGCGCAGCACCCGCGCTTTCACATCGGCGAGTCGCTGCTGCCCATGAACATGCCGCTTTTCGACCGGCTGGGCGTGCGCACCGAGGTCGAAGCCATCGGCATCAAGAAGCACGGCGCCGAGTTTGTCTCGCCTTGGCACGACCACTCGAGCCACTTCGACTTCGGCGAGGCCATGGACAAGAGCTTTCCGTATGCCGTGCACGTGCGCCGCTCCGAGTTCGACGAACTGCTGTTCCGCCATGCCGGCAAGCTTGGTGCACGCACCTTCGAAGGCCAGCGCGTGACAGGTGTCGATATGGACGCCGGCAAGGGCACGGCCGACAACCGCGCGCTGGTGAAGGTCAAGGCCGACGACGGCACCGAGACCCAGTGGCGCCCGCGCTTCGTCATCGATGCCAGCGGCCGCGACACGCTGCTGTCGAGCCAGTTCGACGCCAAGCAGCGCAACCGCAAGCATGCGAGCGCGGCGCTCTACGGACACTTTGCTAATGCGGAACGCCGCCCGGGCCGCTTCGAGGGCAATATCTCGCTCTTCTGGTTCGACCACGGCTGGTTCTGGTACATCCCGCTGAAGGACGGCACCGTGAGCGTCGGCGCCGTGGCCTCGCCCGCGTACTTCAAGCGCCGCCAAGGCAAGTCGCTCGAAGAATTCCTGATGGAAACCATCGCGCTCGCACCCAAGCTGGCCGCACGCCTGAAGAACGCCACGCTGATGGAAGGCGCCACCACCACCGGCAACTACGCCTACGACTCCAAGTTCTGCCGCGGCGATCGCTTCATGATGGTGGGCGACGCTTATGCTTTTGTCGACCCGATGTTCTCTTCGGGCGTGTACCTGGCGATGAACAGCGGTTTCGAGGCCGCCAAGGCGGCCGACCTGTGGCTCAAGGGCGAGGCGAAAGAAGCCGAAAAGGCCTTCCGCCACTACGAGAAGGTGATGAAGCACGGACCGAAGATGTTCTCGTGGTTCATCTACCGCATCACTTCGCCCGCGATTCGCCGGCTGTTCATGGCGCCGCGCAACATCTGGCGCATGCAGGAGGCGCTGCTGTCCATCCTCGCGGGCGACCTGTTCCGCAACACGCCCATCGGCCCGCGCTTCTGGGGCTTCAAGGTGACGTACTACGCGTCGTGCGTCGGCATCCTGCCGCAGGCCATCAAGACCTGGGCCTGGCGCCGGCGCAACCTCAAGGAATCCCTAGAGGCTGCAAAGACCTGAGCCGCAGGCTCAGTCCGGCGTAACGGTGTGCTGGGCGAGCGCTTCGAGCGCGCGCACCAGTGCCGAGTGGTCTTGTTGCCCATGGCCCAATGCGGCGCACGCGTTCATCAGCTGCGCCGCGCCCGCCGTCTGCGGCAGCGCCACGCCCAGGGCCCGTGCGCTTTGCAGCGCCAGGTTCAGATCCTTCTGGTGCAGCGAGATGCGAAAACCCGGCGCAAAGGTGCGCTTGATCATGCGTTCGCCATGCACCTCAAGGATGCGCGAGCTCGCGAAGCCGCCCATCAGCGCCTGGCGCACCTTGGCCGGATCGGCGCCTGCCTTGGATGCGAACAGCAGGGCCTCGCCCACCGCCGCGATGTTCAGTGCCACGATGATCTGGTTGGCCACTTTGCAGACCTGTCCGTCGCCCACGTTGCCGACCAGCGTGACGTTCTTGCCCATCTTCTCGAGCAGCGGCCGCACCTGGCCGAAGGTGCCTTCGTCGCCGCCGCACATGATGGTGAGGCTCGCGGCTTTGGCGCCCACTTCGCCGCCGGAAACCGGCGCGTCGATATAGCCGCAGCCGAGCGCGAGGATGCGCTTGGCAAAGCCCTTGGTGGCAATCGGATCGATGGAGCTGCAATCGACCACGATCTTGCCGCGCGAGTCCTTCAGGCCTTCGGCCACGCCCAGCGTGCCCGGCTCGCCGAAAAGCACTTTCTCTACGTCGGGCGTGTCGGGCACCATGATGAAGATCACGTCGGCCTGGCGCGCCACGTCCGCGGCCGAGGCGCAGATGGTCGCCTTGGAGATGAAAGGCTCGGGCGTGTTGCCCTGGGTGTTCACGAACAGCTGGTATCCCGCGTCGAGCAGATGGCCCGCCATGGGCGCGCCCATGATGCCGAGGCCGATGAATCCGATTTTTTTCGATTGCGACATGTCTCTGTTTCCTTGAATGCTGTTGTCTTCTTCGTTCACTTCTGCTGCGTCAGGGCCTGCCGCCAGCCCAGACCGTCGACGGTGTCGCTGCGCGGCTTGTATTCGCAGCCGATCCAGCCGTCGTAGCCGATCGAATCGATGTGCTTGAAAAGCCACGGGTAGTTGATTTCGCCCGTGCCCGGTTCGCCGCGGCCCGGGTTGTCGGCCAGCTGGATGTGGCCGATGCGCGCGAGGTTCTTCGACAGCGTGCTGCCGAGCTCGCCTTCCATGCGCTGCGCGTGATAGATGTCGTATTGCACCCGCAGGTTGGAAGAGCCCACTTCGTCGATCAGCGCCAGCGCCTGGTCGGTGCGAGTGAGAAAGAAGCCCGGAATGTCGAAGGTATTGATGGGCTCGATCAAAAGCCGCAGGCCGGCCGCCTCGAGCTCGCTAGCGGCAAGGCGTAGGTTCTCGACCACGGTCTTGTGCGCGGCCTCGGTGCTCACGCCGGCCGGCACCTTGCCGACCAGGCAATTGAGTTGCGGGCAACCCAGGGCCGTGGCGTAGTCGATGGCCATCGCAATGCCTTCGCGGAATTCGCCGGTGCGGTCCGGGTGGCAGGCAATGCCGCGCTCGCCCTTGTCCCAGTCGCCGGCCGGCAGGTTGTGCAGAACCTGCTGCAGACCGTTGGCGCGCAGCGCGGCAGTGAGCTCCTTCTTTTCGAAGGGGTAGGGGAACAGGTATTCCACCGCCTCGAAGCCCGCCTTGGCGGCGGCCTCGAAGCGCTGCATGAACGGCAGCTCGGTGAAGAGCATCGTGAGGTTGGCTGCAAACTTGGGCATGGTGCGTGTCTCCGTGCTCAGTCCAGCATCTCGGCCGCAACGGCGGTGGGGGCATCGGCCGGGTGTTCGGCCAGGGGCTCGAACTCGGTGATGTTGTCGATCTCGGTGCCCATCGCGATGTTGGTCACGCGCTCGAGCATCACCTCGATGACGACCGGCACGCTGAACTCGGCCATGAGAGCCTCGGCGCGCTGGATGGCCGGTGCGATCTCTTCCTGCTTGTTCACGCGGATCGCCTTGCAGCCCAGGCCTTCGACAACCTTGAGGTGGTCCACGCCGTAGCTGCTTTCGATGCCCGCATCGGGCCCCGCGTTGATGTTGTCGAACGCGAGCTGCACGCAGTAGTCCATCTCGAAGCCGCGCTGCGCCTGGCGGATGAGGCCGAGGTAGGAGTTGTTGACCACGATGTGGATGTACGGCAGCTTGAACTGCGCACCCACGGCCAGCTCTTCGATCATGAACTGGAAGTCGTAGTCGCCCGAGAGCGCGACGATCTTGCGCGACGGGTCGGCGGCGCGCACGCCCAGTGCGGCGGGAATGGTCCAGCCCAGCGGGCCGGCCTGGCCGCAGTTGATCCAGTGGCGCGGGTTGTACACATGCAAAAACTGGGCGGCCGCAATCTGCGAGAGCCCGATGGTGCTCACGTAGCAGGTGTCGTTGCTGAAGTTGTTGTTCATGCACTGGTACACGCGCTGCGGCTTCATCGGCACGTCGTCGAAGTTGGTCTTGCGCAGCATGGTCTTCTTGCGCTCGATGCACGATTTGGCCCACGCGCGGCGGTCGGTGAGCTTGCCGGCGGCCTTCATCTCCTCGGCCACTTCGACGAAGAGCGTGAGCGCGGCCTTGGCGTCCGACACGATGCCGAAGTCGGGCGTGAACACGCGGCCGATCTGCGTGGGCTCGATGTCCAAGTGCACGAAGGTGCGGCCCTTGGTGTAGACGTCGACCGAGCCCGTGTGGCGGTTGGCCCAGCGGTTGCCGATGCCGAGCACGAAGTCGCTCGCCAGCATGGTCGCGTTGCCATAGCGGTGGCTGGTCTGCAGGCCGCACATGCCGGCCATCAGCGGATGGTCGTCGGGAATCGCGCCCCAGCCCATCAGCGTGGGAATCACCGGCACGCCGGTGGCTTCGGCAAAGCGCACGAGCAGGTCGGAAGCATCGGCGTTGATGACGCCGCCGCCGGCCACGATCAGCGGGCGCTCGGCCGCCTGGAGCATGCCGATGGCCTTCTCGATCTGGGCGCGCGTGGCAGCGGGCTTGTAGGGGGTGAGCGGCTCGTAGCTGTCGATGTCGAACTCGATCTCGGCCATCTGCACGTCGAAGGGCAGGTCCACCAGCACCGGGCCGGGGCGTCCCGAGCGCATCAGGTGAAAGGCCTGCTGGAACACCTGCGGCACCTGGCCCGGCTCGCGCACGGTGACCGACCACTTGGTGACTGGCTTGGAGATCGACTCGATATCGACCGCCTGGAAGTCTTCCTTGTAGAGCCGTGCGCGGGGCGCCTGGCCGGTAATGCAAAGAATGGGAATCGAATCGGCCCAGGCCGAATAAAGGCCGGTGATCATGTCGGTGCCCGCCGGCCCCGAGGTGCCGATGCACACGCCGATG
Organism: Variovorax sp. S12S4; assembly: GCF_023195515.1. NCBI lineage: Bacteria > Pseudomonadati > Pseudomonadota > Betaproteobacteria > Burkholderiales > Comamonadaceae > Variovorax > Variovorax sp. S12S4. The sequence goes on along the minus strand of NZ_JALPKR020000002.1, from coordinate 461,862 downwards.
TTGCCCGCCACCGCACGGGTGTAGCCCTCGGCCATGTGCGAGGCGCCTTCCACATGGCGCGCGAGGATGTGCGAAATGCTGCCGCGCTGGCGCAGCGCCGAATACATCGGGTTGATGGCGGCGCCGGGCACGCCGAAGGCCTGCGTCACGCCTTCTTTTTCCATCACCAGCACGGCGGCCTGGACCGCTTTCATTTTTGCCATGGGACTGTCTCCTTGAGTTGAGGCCACTGTAGGAAGCGCGGGCCATTCGAAGAAGACGGCTGCGGACCATAAAAGCTATTCCACCCTGGAATAAGTGGCTACCATCCGGCCATGGATCGACTACTGGCAATGGAAATGTTCGTTCGCGTGGTGGAGACTGGCAGCTTCTCGAAAGCGGCGCTCGAGTTCCACACCACGCAGCCCACCGTGACCAAGCAGGTCGCGGCCACCGAGGCGCGGCTGAAGGTGCGGCTGCTCAACCGCAACACGCGCGGCGTGAGCCTCACCGAACCGGGTGCGCTCTACTACGAGAAGTGCAAGAACATCGTGCGCGAGGCCGAGGAGGCCGAAAGCATCGTGCAACTGCGGCAGAACCAAGCGCAGGGCCTCTTGCGCGTGGGCACGTCGGTGGCCTTTGGCCGCCGCGTGGTGGTGCCGCTGGCACTCGAATACATGCGTCGGCATCCGCAGGTGCAGCTCGACCTGAGCTTCGAGGACCGCTATGTGGACTTGATTGCGCAGGGCATCGACGTGGCCATCCGCATGGGCAAGCTGGCCGATTCATCGCTGGGCGCGCGCTACCTCGGCACCAACCCCTGGGCCATGGTCGCGGCGCCGGGCTACCTGAAGAAGCACGGCACCCCCAAGCGCGCGCAAGACCTGAGCGCGCATGTGGCGCTCATCTACAGCAGCGTGGTGGGCGACGAGTTCTGGCGCATGCACACGCCCAAGGGCGACCCGGTGACGGTGCCCGTCTCGGGTCGCTTCCGCTCCAACAACCTTTCCGCCGTGCTGGCCGCCGCGCGCGACGGCCTGGGCATTGCGCTCATGCCGCGCTACGTGGCGAGCGAATCGCTGGCCTCGGGCAAGGTGCTCGAAGTGCTGGCCGACCATAAGCTGCCCGAGCAGGAGATCCACGCCGTCTTTCCCTCGCCCAAGCTGGTGCCGGGCAAGGTGTCGGGCTTCGTGGCCTTCCTGCAGGGGCGGTTTGCCGAAGGGTGGTGGGGCGGCTGACCGCGCCCGCCATCTCTCTATCAAGCCGGCACGAAGGCGCCGTGCAGGCCCAGCGGCAGCGTGTAGGGCAGCGCGGCCTGCGCCACCGGGCCGGCCGCCAGGTGGTCGGCCGCGAAGCACGACAGCACGGTCTTCTGCCGACCGAAATCGAGCACCGTGCCCAGCACCCAGCCTGGCCTGGTGCCGTCCGGCACGAAGACATGCTCTTCCACGATGGCCTGCGCCCCGTAGCTGAAGCGCTGGCTGCGACCGGTCTCGACATCCGTGCGCGCGACAGCGCCGAAGCCTGGCAGGTCGGGCCGGATCTGCGTTGCGTGCACCACTTGGCGATGACGCAGGCCGACACGTCGCGGGTCGACGCGCGGAAACTCGGCTTCCTGTGGCAGCGTTTTCTGCATGGCCTTGCCCGTGCCGAGGTTCAGCGTGGCGACGGTCAGGTGCGGGTCCGTGCTCTTCACGCGGCGCGCGCGCATCACTTCGCGGTTGGTCGTGAACACAGAATCGGCGTTGTCTGAACGCACGTAGTCGATGTGGATGAGCGTGCCGCGCGGCGTGTCTTCTTCCCAGGCGTTGCCCACATGGAACAAGAAGCCGGCCGGCAGTGTGAGCATCTGGCGTCGCTCCCAGTTCTGCTTGTCGATCACCAGCGCGCGCATGCCAAGTTCCGGCCGCCAGACGTGGGCATCGAGAAAGCTCGCACCGGCCTCCTTGCGCTTGGCGTCGTACACCAGTGGCGGCATCAGGAACACCAGGTGCCGCTCGGTCACGGCGAAGTCATGGACCATCGGCATGTCGGCCAGCGGCACCACGGCTGCGCGCCGCAGCGTGCCTTCGGGCGCAATCTCGTACAGCGCCAGCAGGCCCTGGCCGGAACTCACGCCGAAGTTCCACACCGTGCCGGCCGGATCGACCTTGGGATGGGCCGAGAACGGCATCCCCGCGAGGTCGGCCCGCCAGGTCTTCAGGCCCAGCGTGTCCAGCGTGTGCGCGTCGACGCGGGTGGCCGAGCCGCCTTCCCACAGCGCCAGCACCTCGCCGCGCATCGGCAGCACGCTGGTATTGGCGACGTTGATGCTGTCGGCCGAGGTCGGCGGCTCGACGCCCGGCGGCATGGTGCCGAAGGCTTCGAACAGGCGGCGGCCGGCCCGCACCTCGGCCACGCGCTTGGGCGTGGCGACGTAGCGGCCCTGGTGCCGCACGTCGGCCCCGTCGATCGTGAAGCGGTGCACCATGCCGTCGCCGTCGAACCAGTGGCGGTAGCGCTCGCCGCCAAGGTCGTGGCCGGCCGGGCCGATGCGAAACAGCGTGCCGGCCACGGCATCCGGGAAGCGTCCGCGCACCGCGGCGCGGGTCAGCGGGAGGTCGTCCGGGGGCGTGGCGAAGCCGGTCTTCCAGGGCGTGCCGGCGGCTTCGAACTGGGCTTGCCAGTCGTCCGTACCGGCCGCGCGGGCCAGCGGTGCCAGCAGGGGCAGGGCGCTGGCCGAAGCCAGCAGGCGCAGGAGTTCGCGTCGTTCCATGGCGGTCTCCTCAGCGCAGGTGAATGACGGTCTGCAGGTCGGCGTCGACGCTGATCGCTGCGGCTTCGAAGACGGGTGCCGCGCGGTTGCCCTTCGCGTCGTTCGAGAAGCCGTAGCGCTCGGTCGGCATGCCCATCATGTTGGTGTCGAGCTTGCCATTGCCGTTTTCGTCGGCGAACGCCCTCAGAGCGTAGCGCCCCGGCGCGAGTCCTGTGAACACGAGCCGGGCCTTGCCGCCCTGCATCGGCGCGGTCTGCGACGCCACGGCCTTGCTGTCGGCGTAGCTGGCGGCGTCGTTGTACAGCGCAACATACAGCGTGGCTTCGGCGGCAGGTCCGTCGGCCACGCTCAGGCTCAGGTCGGCGGCAAGGGCGCTCAGCGGTGCGAGGAGTGCGGCGGCGCACAAGGCGTGGGCGCCAGGCCCGGACAGGAGTGCGAGAAAGTGCATGAAAGACCTCGTCTTGGAAGTTGGAGGTCCGACGATCCCGCAGGCGCCGTGCGCTGCCCAGCGCCATGCGACGAAATGCGGCAGCGCCCGCGCCAGATGCACACGGCAGGCGCAAGGCGCGCCCGCTTCAGCCGCTCCAGGCTGGCGCCAGTGGAGCTTTGTTCAGTTGCTCTTCTTGTCGTCGCCCGCGTCGGCCGAACCCGCGCCGGGCGGGTTTTCCCATTGCCCCGATTCCACGAACAGGCTCCACGCCGCCATGAAGAGCGCGGCAATCACCGGGCCGACCACGAAGCCGTTGATGCCGAAGATCGCCATGCCCCCGATGGTCGACATCAGCACGATGTAGTCGGGCATCTGCGTGTCCTTGCCCACCAGCACCGGCCGCAGGATGTTGTCGACCAGCCCGATCACGAACACGCCCACGAAGATCAGGATGCCGCCCTGCCAGAAGTGGCCCGTGGCAAGGAAGTAGATCGCCACCGGCCCCCAGATGAGCGCCGCGCCCACCGCCGGCAGCAGCGAGAGAAACGCCATCAGCACCGCCCACAGCAGCGCGCCCTGCACGCCCAGCAGCCAGAAGGCGATACCGCCGATGGCGCCCTGCGCAATGGCCACCGCCACGTTGCCCTTCACGGTGGCGCGGATTACGGTCGTGAACTTGTTGAGCAGGTAGTGGGTGTGCGGCTTGGCAAGCGGCACCGCTTCGCGCATGGTCTTGGAAAGCGCCGCGCCGTCGCGCACCAGGAAGTACAGCAGGTACAGCATCACGAAGAAGCTGATGAGGAAGTCGAAGGTGTTCTGGCCGATGGTGAGCGCCTGGCCCGCGATGAGCTGGCTGCCCTGCGCCGCCCCGGCGGAGATGCGTTCCTGCCAGGCTTCCATGTCGCCCAGGTTGAAGCGGTCGAAGATGTTCAGCAGCCATTGCGGCATGGCGTTGAGGATCTGCTGGAAGTAGGCCGCGAAGTTGATCTGCCCCGAGCGGATGCTCTGCGTGACCTGCACGATCTCCTGCACCAGCGATACGCCGACCATGGCCAGCGGAAGAATCACGATGAACAGGCAGATGGTCAATGTCGACAGCGCGGCGGCGTTGCGCTTGCCCGGCATTTTCTTGAGCAGCCACTTGTACAGCGGCGTGAACAGGATGGCCAGCGCCACCCCCCACAGCACCGCGCCGAAGAAGGGCACCAGCACCCAGAGAAAGGCGACCGTGACGATGGCGAGCAGGGCGAGGAATACGCCGCGCTGGAGTTGGGGTGAATTCATATGTGACTCGGACTGTAGCCGAGCCTGAACGCACGTTTGTGTCGGTCGAAATGCCTAGTCGGCTAGCGCCTCGCGCGCGGCAGCGCCACCGGGGACAAGGTGGCGCGCAGGCGCGCCGGCGCGTCGGGCCCGGCGGTGGTGTCTACCTCGAGCGAACGCTCGACATTGCCGATGTGGTCGATCATCAGCTTGCGCGCCGTGGCGGTGTCGCCGGCCTCCAGCGCGGCGACGATGGCGCCGTGCTCCGCGCAGGACTGGCCGGCCTCATGCTTCGACTGGTAGAGCGTGGCCGCCAGCGTGGTGCGGGCCGTGAGGTCGCGCAGCACGTCGACCAGCAGCTGGTGCCCCATCTGCTCGGCCAGGCACACATGAAAGTCGGCCAACAGGAAGGCGCGCGTGGCGGCGTCGGCGCCCTCGATGGCACGCTGCTCGTCGGCAATGTGGTCGCGCAGCTTGCGTATGGCCTTTTGCAGCGGCCGGCCCTCGCTTTCGGCCAGGATGCCCGCCTCGACGATGCGCCGCGCCGAGAAAGCGTCGCGCGCTTCCTCGGCCGAGGGCTCCACCACATACCAGCCGCGGCGCGACTGCACCTCGACGAAGCCGCGCGCCTGCAGCTGCATGAGCGCCTCGCGCACCATGGTCCGGCTGACCGCGAAGTTCTCGGCCAGCGCCTGCTCGCCGAGCCGCTCGCCCGGCGCGAGCTTCTGCGCCAGGATGGCCTCGACCACGCGCTCGGCAATGGAGGTGGGATTGACGTTGTCGGCAGCCATCGGTTTCAGCGGCTGCCGGCGCCCGCGCCAAGGGGTACCACCGGCAGTTCAGGTTCGGCCAGCGGTTCGTCGTCGGGGGTGTAGGTGCCGTTGAGCACGGCGTGGGCCCGCTCGCGGTCGATATCGCCCTCCCAGGCTGCCACGGCCACGGTGGCCACGCAGTTGCCGATCAGGTTGCCCAGCGCGCGGGCAATGCCCATGAACCAGTCGACCGAAAGCACCAGCACCAGCCCGATGGCCGGGATGGCTGGAATCGCGTGCAACGTGGCGGCCAGCACCACGATGGCCGAGCCCGGCACGCCGTGCGCGCCCTTGGAGGTGACCAGCGCAATGGCCAGGATGGTCAGCAGGTCCGACATCGAGATCGGCGTGTTGGTGGCCTGCGCAATGAACACCGCCGCCAGCGTGATGTAGATCGAAAACGCGTCCAGGTTGAACGAGTAGCCCGTGGGAATCACCAGGCCCACGGTGGAATCGCGAATGCCCATGCGGCGCAGCTTGGCCATGATCTGCGGCAGCACGCTGTCCGATGAGGTGGTGGCAAACACGATGGCGAGCTCTTCGCGCAGGTAGCGCAGCAGCTTGAAGAGGCTGAACCCCGACATGCGCATGACCAGCCCGAGCACCACGAAAACGAACACCAGCACCGCGCCGTAGAAGAGCGCGACCAGCATGCCCAGTTGCTTGAGCGAACCGATGCCGTATTTGCCCACCGTGAACGCAATGGCGCCCAGCACACCCAGCGGCGCCAGCTTGATGATGATGCCCATGATCTTGAACAGCACCAGCGAAAGCGAGTCCACCACCGCGCTCACCGGCTTGCCGCGCTCGCCCAGCAAAGACAGTGCGCAGCCGAACAGCACTGCGAACAGCAGCACCTGCAGCACGTCGCCGGTGGCAAAGGCGTTGACCACCGTGGTCGGAATCAGCTTCATCAGGAACTCGACCGTGCCGCCGCTCGTGAGCTTGTCGGCGTTCGACGCATAGGCGCTCATGGCGCCGGCGTCGAGCTTGCCCGGGTCCACGTTCATGCCTACGCCCGGCTCGAACACGAAGGCCAGCACCAGGCCCATGGCCAGTGCGATGGTGGTCAGCACCTCGAAGTAGATCAGCGCCTTCACGCCGACCCGGCCCACGCGCTTCAGGTCGCCCGCGCCGGCAATGCCGTGCACCACCACGCAGAACACCAGCACCGGGATGATCATCTTGATCAGCTTGATGAAACCGTCGCCAAGCGGCTTGAGCTTGACGGCGAACTCCGGCACGAAGAGGCCGGCCAGCACGCCGAGCACCAGCGCAATGACGACCTGGCCGAATAGGGATTTGACGAAGCGGGGCATGGAGGAACCTTCCATCGGGGTTGAATGCAAGATTGGGGAAATCTTGTATGCAAGCAATGTAGGCAAGAATGGGCGCTTGTGCAGCAGGGTATTCCCGGGCGGGGCGGGTGGCTACGAATTCAATTGGCGCGGCACACGGCGCGAGGTCGAGCCGTTGCAGCTCGCGTTGCAGCGCGCATTCCAGCCTATTCGGATTGCCGCGCGGGCCTTGGTACCTCGATTCGCGCCAGCCACAGTCCGCTCGCAACGATCAACGCGCCGCCACCTAGCGTCCATGCATCGGGCGTGGCTTGCCAGAATGCCCAGTCCAGCACAAGCGCCCAGGCGAGGGCGCTGTATTCGAAGGGAGCGATGGCGGCGGCTTGGCCGTGGCGGAAGGCTTCGGCGATGGCCATCTGGCCCAGAAAGCCGCTGATGGCCAAACCCGCCAGCACCCACGTGTGCTGGGCCTGGATCGGCACCCACTGCGGCGCCGATAGCAGGCAACCACCCACAGCCATGCCGGCGGTGGTCCAGAAGACCAGCGCGGCGCTCGATTCGGTGCGGCTGATGAGTCGGCCCAGCATGTTCGACAGCGCGTAGCACACTGCGGCCGCCAGGATCGCCAGAGCGCCCACCGAGAGGAAGGCCCCCTGCTCGGGCCGCAGCGCGATCACGACACCGACGAAGCCCAGCCCGATGGCGACCCAGTGCCGCGGCAGGACTGGCTCGCCCAGCATCGGCACGGCGATGAGCACCATCAGCAGCGGAGCGATGAAAGTAAGGGTGTAGGCCTCTGCCAAGCCCAAGGACTTCAGGCCATGGACGAAGAGCACAAGCATCGTCATGTTCAGCCCGGTGCGCAGCAGGTGCAGGCGCCAACGCAGCCGACGGTTGAAAACGCCTGCTGCCTCGCGTCGCCACGCGATGTACAGGCACACCAGGGGCAGCGCCGTGAGGCCGCGCAGTGCCATCACTTGCACGGGCGGGTAGTGCCCGGCCAGGTTCTTGAGCAGCGCGTCCATGCAGGCAAAGAAGGCGCAGGCCAACAGCATTGCGGTGATGCCGCGCAGAGTTCCGCTCGAGGGCATGCTCAGCGTTACCTGCGAGAGCGAGCACTCGCGCAATCCGCGCATCGCCCGTGCAGCGTCAGATCGTGGCGCTGCACCAGAAAACCCTTGGGCGCCAGGTCTTCCATGCGTCCGGGGCAGCCGTGAATCGGAAACACGCGCCCGCAGTCGCCGCATTGGAAGTGATGGTGATGGTGGCCGGGCTCGCCATGATCGGATTCGCACAGCGCCTCGTAGCGCGTGGCCTGGCCCGGCAAATCGACGCCCACGATTTCGCCGTCCTCCAGCAGGCTCTTCAGCTGCCGATAGACCGTTGAAAGGCTCAGGCGTGGGACCGAGCGCTGCGCAAGCTCGCAGATCTCCTGCGGGGTAAGAGACCGCCGGCTGTCGGACAGCGCGGTCAGCACCGCATCGCGTTGGCGTGTATGACGTTCCACGCGCCGATGGTAATCGCAAATGAGAATGGATTTGCAATTAGCGGGTTCGTCGCTATGATCCACGCTTTTCCGCCATGCGCATTTCTCGTTTTCTTCTCTGGCTGGTTCTTGCGGTCGCGTTCATCAACGCGGGCGCGGGCACGCCGCATGGTGCGGAAACGGGGGCCGGACATCAGGCTTCGGCGTCCGGGCATTTCCAGCATCTCCACAGCGCGGATGGCGGAAGCGAAGACGACGGCAACGAAGGTGGCGAGGCGCCCTGCCATTGCAGCGGATGCATGGCGCACGCCCACCAGGTGCTGCTGGCTTCCAGGCCTGAGCTGCCGGCCAGCCCACCGCCTGCACGTCTCCAGCGCCAGCGCCAGGCGCCGGCGCACGTCATTGCAGCCCCCGTGTATCGGGGCGCCTCGCCTCGGGGCCCGCCACAGAGCGTCTGAGGCCGCCGCGCAAGCAGCGCGGCCTGTCCGAGTTCGTTGCAGACGCTGGCCGCGCGCCAGCGTAGCTGCTGCCTGACGTCTTCTTTCCTCCTTTCATGAACTCACCATCTCTGGGGTGCCGGGCACCCATGGCTTTCGCATTCGCGCTTGCGACGCCCCTGCTCGCTTCAGCGCAGACGCAAGCGCCGGCCGGCACGCTGAACGAAGTGCGCGTGACCGCCGAAGGCGACCGCGTCGACCTTCAAGGCAAGCGCACGCAAGTCACCGCCGACAGCACCGGCCTGCCCGCGGGCGTGACGGTCATCACGCCCGAAGAGCTCGGCACGCTCAACGTCGGGCGGGACATCTCGAACATCTTTCGCCGCGTACCCGGCGTGGTCGCCAACAACATCGACCAGGGCGACACGGGCAACGGCTTTCGCATGCGCGGTTTCGCCACGCAGGGAACGCACGGCGCGGACACCGCGGTGTACGTGGACGGCGTGCCCCAGAACATGCCGTCGAGCCAGGCCGGCGCAGGCCACGGACCGGCTTTCCTTGAATGGCTGACGCCCGACATGATCGGTCGCATCGACGTGATCAAGGGGCCGGTCTCGGCGTTGTACGGGGACCAGAACCGCGCCGGCGCAGTGGGCATCACGACGCAAACGGTTCCCGCGTCGTCGAGCTTCGGAGTCTCGCTCGAAAGCTACGGCGGGCGCCGCGGGTCGCTGGTGCTGTCCAACCGCTTCAACGACGTGCAGTCGCTCTTCATCGCCGATGCCTACCGCACCGACAGCTACCGGCGCGATGGCCGCATCGAGCGGGACAACCTGTTCTGGAAGCTTTCGACCCAGCTGGGCGATGGCCTGTACAGCCTGCGCGTGAACCACTACCGCTCCGAGTCGAGAGCGCCCGGCTACCTGCTGCTGCCCGATCTGCAGCGCGGCACTGTGGACCCCCGATCGACCCAATTCAACCTGCCGGGCTTTGGCAGCGGCGAACGCACGGCACTGGTCTTCAATCGCACACCGGCCAGCGGCGAGGCAGGCTGGTACGCCACGGCCTATGGCGAGACTTTCGAACGGGTGCGCGGCACCTCGACGAGCAGCGTTCTGCAAACAGTGGGCGAGGACGACCGCCACTTCTACGGCGGGCGGCTGGCGCAGAACTTCGTCTTCGGCGATGCGGCCTCGCTTTTCGTGGGCGGCGAGCTGCGCCGCGACAAGGGCGATGCGCTGCGCCGCGTCTGGCGCAATGGTGTGCCGACGGCCAGCTACATCAACAACCAGGAGCTCGATCTGTTGACCTATGGCCTGTTTGCCCAAGGGCAGTACAAGCTCGCGCAGAACTTCAAGCTGGTCGGCGGCGTGCGGCGCGACTGGTTCGACTACGACATCGGGAACCGCAAACTGCCCGCCGCCTCCACCGACTACACCAGTGCCGTGACGACACCGAAGATCGGTGCGGTGTGGAGCGTGACGCCGAAGCTAGACATCTTCGCCAACATTGCCGAGGGCTTTCGATCGCCCGCCGCAGAGCAGATCAGCGGCAGCGGCGCGACCGGGCCGTTGGGCGCGCGCGGCGGCACGGTGTTCGATGTGGCGCCTTCGAAGGTCAAGTCCCACGACCTGGGTTTCACGGTGTCGCCCACCGCCTCGTGGAGCGCATCGGGCGTGGTCTATCACACGCTCAACCAGGACGAAATCGTCGCCCAGGTGGACGGCTCGTTCAAGTCTGTGGGCGAGACCACGCGCAAGGGCTTCGAGCTCGAATCGCGGCTGCGGATCGACAGTGCATGGTCGGTCTACGGCAGCTACGGCCGCGTGCTCGAGGCGCGCGTCAACAACCCGCTGCCCAACACCGGCGAGCGGCTGTCGGTGCCGCGGCACCAGGTCAAGCTGGGGGCGGAGTACCGCCGGCGTCTCGGCGAAGGCCGGCTCACCGTCAATGCCGACGCCTATCTGACCTCCGGCAATCCGTACTACGAAGGCACGCCGCAGACCCAGCTGCGAACCATGCCGACCTATACGCGCTACGACCTGAAGGCAACCTACGACTGGCAGCAGTTCCAGTTCTCGGTGTTCGCGATCTTTCAGCCGCGGCGGTTTGCGAGCGACATCGCCTACGGCACCGCGGCCGGCTTGCTGGTGTCGCCGCAGCCGCGCACGCAGGTCGGCGCGTCCATGCGCTACTTTTTCTGAGGCGCCGCATGGATCACGAAGTGCTCTCGGCGCGAGGGCTGGTCGTCACCTTGGGCGGGCGCCGCGCAATCGACGGACTCGACTTGAGCGTGCCGGCCGGCAGCGTCTACGCGCTGCTCGGCGGCAACGGGGCGGGCAAGACAACCACGCTGAACGCACTGCTGGGTTTCGTGGCGCCGTCGGCCGGAAGCGTCCAGGTCGCCGGGATCGATCCGCGCCGCAACGCTGCTGCGGCGCGGCGCCATCTGGCCTACCTGCCCGAGAACGTGGCGCTGTATCCGTACCTGAGCGGCATCGAAAACCTTCAGTACTTCTGTGCGCTGGGTGGCGTGCCGCTGGCCGATGCGGCCGCACGTGCCCTGCTGGACCAGGCCGGCCTGCAGACGGCGTCGCACACAGCGCGTGTCGCGACTTACTCGAAGGGCATGCGGCAAAAGGTCGGCCTTGCCATTGCGCATGCCAAACATGCAAAGGCGATGCTGCTCGACGAGCCCACCTCGGGCCTCGACCCTGGTGCCGCGAACGACTTTGCACAGCGCGTGCGCGCCGCTGCCGACGCCGGCATGGCCGTGCTGATGGCCACGCACGACCTGTTCAACGCCAAGCAGGTTGCGGACTGCATCGGAATCATGAAGGAAGGGCGTCTCGTCGCGCAGTTCGATACGCACACCGTCAGCCACGACGAGCTGGAGCGCGCCTATCTGGCTCACACGCGCACGGCGCCTTTGGAGCGGGCCACATGACGGCCGCCGCGGTGCTGCGAAAGGAACTGCGCGCGCTCGTTCGCGACGGGCGTTTTGTTGTGCTTGCCGTCTCGCTGTCGCTGCTGCTGGCCGGCCTGCTGTTCGCTTCGGCCCAGCAGCAGCGGCGGCTTGCGCACGAGAAGGCGCAGGTCAGTGAGCTGGTGCGCCAGCAGTGGGATTCGCAGGGCGACAAGCACCCGCATCGTGGCGCGCATTTCGGCCTCTACGCCTTCCGCCCCGACTCGCCGCTTGCCGTGCTCGATCCCGGTCTCGGCCCTTACCTGGGCCAGGCGCTCTGGCTCGAACCGCATCGGCGCAACATGGCGCGCTTCCGTCCGGCGGCCGACGAGCCGCCGTCGGTGCGCTTCGGGTCTTTCACGCCGGCCTTCGTGCTGCAGGCGCTGCTGCCGCTGCTGATCGTCGCCCTGGCTTTCAACGCCGTCAGCCTGGAACGGGAAAGCGGAACCTTGCGCATGCTGCACAGCGCCGGCTTGCCGGGCCGCGCGCTGCTTGCAGGAAAGTTCCTGGCGCTGCTCGCGGTGGTCTCGCTGGTTCCGCTGGCCGCAGTGGGGGCGGGTCTTGCGTTGGTGACGGCAGGCGCATCGCCTGGCGCGGACGCCGTATGGCGCGCGGCCGTTCTGGCGGGCACCTTCTTGATCTACTGCGGTGTCTTTGCAGCCTTGGCGCTGGCGGTGTCGGCCATGGTGGCGAGCAGCCGGCGCGCGCTGTTCGTCGTGCTGGGCCTGTGGATCGCCTTCGTCTTCGTCGTGCCGCGCCTGGGTGCCGCGAGCGCGCAGGCCGCTGCACCGCTGCCGACGGCCGAGCGCTTCTGGGGCGACATCCAGCGCGACTACGCCGAAGGCCTGCCGGGCGATGGCGCGCTGGCCGTGCGCAACGAACGTTTCGATGCGGAGCTTCTGCGCCGGCACAACGTGCGTCGCCTGGAAGACCTGCCCTTCGGCGCCTATGCGCTGCGCCGGATGGAGCGCGACGCCTACGCCGACCGCGTGCATGCGATCCACTTCGGCCGCCTCTGGGATCGCTACGCAATGCAGGAGAGCGTTGCGCGCATTGCCTCGGCACTCAGCCCGACGACGGCCATGCGTGCGATCTCGATGAAGCTCTCGGGCACCGACCTCGCGCATCAGCGCCACTTCGAGGAAGCGGCCGAGCAGTACCGCCGCCGCGCGAACATCAAGATCGACCAGTGGGACATGGACAACACCCGCGGGCTGACTTCGTTCGACGACAAGTACGCCGGCGACGCGCTGTGGCGGTCGGTCGATGCGTTTCACTACACGCCGCCCAACATCGCTTTCGCATTGCGCGCAGCGTTGCCCGACCTCGGCTTGCTGCTCGCCTGGGCGACGGCGGCCTGCGGCTTGCTGGTGCTTGCCGCGCGGAGGCTGCGGCCATGATGAACCTCATCTTGCGTGCGGAATGGCGGCGCTTCGTTCGCCAGCACACGCATGTCTGGGTGTCGGGTGTTTTTGCCGCGCTGCTGTGCGTGAGTGCACTCTGGTCAGGACTTGCCGCCAGGGAATTGCGGCTCCTGAATGCGCAGGAGATGGCCACGTGGGAACAGGCGCGAACACAGGCGCGAACACAGGCGCGCGAGGCGGCCGCCAAAACGGGCGCCGCCGCGCCGGGGGCGACACCAAGGCAATGATGGCCGCGTTCCAGTTCGCCCGGCTCAACGCGCCTCCCGCGCATCTGCCAGCGCTCGGCGGCGTTGCCCTTGGAACCGGAACATTCGAGCTGCTGAGCCCGACGATGCGCGTCACGGTCGAGAGCCGGCACACCGACGCCCGCAAGAGCGACCGGATCGCGAACCCGCTGCTCGAAGACCTGGGCCCACCTGATTTCGCGACGCTGGTCGCGCTGCTGCTGCCGCTCGCCATCCTGGGGCTTTGCTACGGACTGGTGCAGGAGGACCGGGAGCAAGGCCGGTGGCGGCTCGTGGTTGCGCAATGCGCGCAACCCTGGAGGGTGTTCGCGATCGCGCTTTGCATTCGCGTGGCGGTGGCCTGGTCACTGGCCGCCGGTGCGTCGCTGCTGGCGTTTGCGCTGGACCCGGGCTCGACCTGGCACGCCGCGGTGGTCTGGCTGGCGACACTGGGCGCGTTCACCGTCTGCTGGACTGCGTTGGCCGGGCTGTTCTGCCTGCTGCCGGTGTCGTCCGGCGCTGCCGCGCTCGGCATGCTCGGTGCGTGGCTGCTGGCCACGTTCGTCGTACCCGCGGCCTTGGCGGGCATTGCCGACGTTGAGGCACCGATGCCATCGCGGCTGACGGCCGTTGCTGAACTGCGCGCCGCCCAGCAGGACGCCGAAGTGCATATGGAGGAGCACCTGGCCGCCTGGTACGCCGCTCACCCGGCTGACCGGCCGGCCGGGCGCAGCACCCACACCTGGCCAGTCAGCTTCCTGCCGAGGTACCTGGCCCAGGACCGCGAGATCCGCCCGCTGATGGCGGCGTTCGACGAAACCCGCGCGCGCCGTTTTGTTCTGCTCGAGCGATGGTCCTGGCTTTCGCCGGGCATGGCGCTCGCGATGACGGCCGACCGGCTTGCCGGCATCGATGCTCCGCGCTACGCGCGGCATGTGAAAGCCGTCAATTCATACGAGGACGCCTGGCGTGCCTATTTCGTGCCCCGGGTCATGAGCTACCGCGGGTTGACCGCGGAGCACTACGACAAGCTGCCCATGTTCGAGCCTGTGGCAATACGTCCGGAGAGCGCGGCCTGGCGAGGTGCGATGGCGTTGAGCATCCTCGCGATCGCACTGATTGCCGCTGTGGGCCCTGCGCGCGCCGGCCTCCGTCCTTGAAGGCGCACCGCCGCCACCGCATCAGTTCACCTTTTCCAAGCACCACATGATTTTCAGAGACGACAGTGGCGGCTTTGCGTTCTCCTGCGAAGACGCGAAGATCTCCGTTTGCACAAGCACGTGGAACAAGCGCCTGTCGCAGATCGCGCGCGTGGTCGGCCCCGTCCTGATCATGACCGGGGCCCTTCCCGACCCGGAATACATCGCCCAGACCTTGGGCAAGCGCCCGCGAGACATCTTCATCATTGCGAATGCCGATGCGCAAAAGGAGGCGAGGGCGCTCAAGCTCCGCTTCCCCGATGTACGCGTGGCGCTGCATCACAGCAACAACGCCAAAGTCGTGCTCGTGGCGCCGGACACGGTCTGGGTCTCCAGCGCTGACTTCGGCAAGACCACGCGGATAGAGTCCGCGGTCGGTCTTCACTCAAGCGCCGTGTTCGACAAGGCCCGGGAGTCTTTTTTCAACAGGATGTGGGCGGAGGCCACTGAGATCGCTTGAGTCGCCGGGCCCTACATGGTGTTCAACCGGGCCCGTATCGCATTCATCTGTTCGATCTCGCTGCGCTGGGAATTGGAGATCTGGCCGCACAGCTTGACCAGCTCGGGGTCTTTCAGGCTGGCCTCGCGGCACATGAGAATGGCGCCGGAGTGGTGGGGCACCATCGAGGCGACGAACTGCTTGTCGCCGATCACGCTCTGCTGCCGCGTGCCGGCAAGCGCGGCGACGAAGAGGATCGCAAGCGCGGCATACAGCACGCCGTTGACCGCCTTGTTGGGGTACATCCCGCGCATCGTCGCAAGCATGATGATGCCCATGGGCGCGACCATGGTGAGCGCCATGTAGAACATGTTGAGGTTGTTGCGGAAGTCGCCCCAGCCGTCGATCATCGAAAACATGACGAAGTACATGACGACGAGGCTGAGCAGCATGTTCAGCGCAAACATCATGTAGTGGTGCGTGCCTCCGTGCCGGGAGGCAGGGTCTTGGTGGCCCATTGTGTTCTCCTTGTGATGGCGGAACGGGCGAGGGGCGTGGTGTGCTTTTCATGTCATGCGCTTTGGCCCACGAGCGCGGCTCATTGGCTTGTCCGCCGGCATGTCTGGCTGCGGGTACATCGTGCTTGCTCAAATCTCACTAAAAGCACTGTCCGGACCCAGAGGAGCTCACCACGTCCGAAACCAGACTGCGCCGTTGCAGCCTTGGCTTCTGTCAGCGGGATGCTGAAGCCGTGTAGGAATTGGCCCGACAACCGACAGTCTTGCCTCGGGCATGCGACCCGCTACGATTTAGCCATGCGAACACTCCCTCTCTCCAATGCCCGCGACATTCCGGTGCTCGGCCTCGGCACCTGGCGCATGGGCGAGGCGGCGAACCGCCGCGCGTCGGAAGTGGCCGCGGTGCGCGACGCCATCGCCATGGGCTACCGGTTGATCGACACCGCCGAGATGTACGGCGAGGGCGGCGCCGAAACGGTGCTTGGCCAAGCCCTGGCCGAGGCGCTGCGCGCCGGCGACGTGCGGCGCGACGAGCTGTTCATCGTCAGCAAGGTCTACCCGCACAACGCAAGCCGCCGCGGCACGCCCGAAGCCTGCGAGCGCAGCCTGAAGCGCCTGGGCCTCGACATGATCGACCTCTACCTGCTGCACTGGCGCGGCAGCCATCCGCTGCGCGAAACGGCCGATGCGATGCAGGCACTGGTCGCCAAGGGGCGCATCGGCCATTGGGGCGTAAGCAACTTCGACACGGACGACATGGAAGAACTCGCGCAGGCGGTGGGCCAAGGCCCTGGCTGCGCGGCCAACCAGGTCTACCTTTCGCTGGGTGAACGCGGCCCTGAGTTCAGCCTGCTGCCCTGGCTGCGCGAACGCGGCATGCCGCTGATGGCCTACAGCCCGATCGACCAGGGCGCGCTGGCTTCGGACAAGGCGCTGGGAGTGTTGGCAGCGCGACTCGGCGTGACCGCCGCGCAGCTCGCCCTTGCGGCCGTGATCGCCAGGCCCGGCGTGGTTGCCATACCGAAGGCGGTGCGCAGCGCCCATCTGCAGGAGAACCTTGCTGCCGCCGACCTCGAGCTCGACGCGGCCACGCTCGCCGAGCTCGACCGCCTCCATCCACCGCCCCGGCGCAAGGCACCGCTCGCGATGATCTGAACTGACGGGCGGCGGTCAGTGCGCTTCGGCCTGCTTGGCCGCGGCAATCACCGCCTGCTCGTCGTGCTTGGCACCGTTCAGGAACAGGTTCAGCAGCACCGCGCTGATCGACGCCAGCAGAATGCCCGATTCGACCAGCGAGTGGATCCCATGCGGCATCCACTGCTTGAAGTTGGGTGCAATGAGCGGAATCATGCCGATGCCGATCGACACCGCGACGATCATTGCGTTGTGCCGGTTGCCCTTGAAGTCCACGCCCGAAAGAATGCGGATGCCGGTGGCGGCCACCATGCCGAACATCACCAGGCCCGCGCCGCCAAGCACCACCGTGGGCAGCGATTCGATCAGCGCCGCCATCTTGGGCAGCAGGCCGAGCACGACGAGGATCACGCCGCCCGCCACGCAGACATAGCGGCTCTTGACGCCCGTGACGGCCACCAAGCCCACGTTCTGCGAAAAGCTGGTGTACGGAAAGGTGTTGAAGATGCCGCCGATGAGCGTGCCGAGGCCGTCGGTGCGCAGGCCCTTGGCCAGGTCCTTCTGCGTGATCTTGCGATCGGTCATTTCGCCGAGCGCGAGGAACATGCCGGTCGATTCGATCATCACCACGATCATGATCAGCGTCATCGTGAGAATGAGGATCGGGTCGAACTGCGGCATGCCGAAGTGAAAGGGCAGCACCACGTCCACCCAGGCAGCCTTGCCGACCTTCTCGTAGGTCATGAGGCCCGTGGCCGAGGCCACCACCGCGCCGATCACGATGCCCAGCAGCACCGAGATGTTGGCGATGAAGCCCTTGGCGTACTTGACGATCAGCAAGATGGACACCAGCACCAGCGCCGCCACGCCGAAGCCCGGCAGGTCCGCGTACTTGGGGTTGGGCACAGTGGGCATGATGGCAAAGCCCTTGGGCACCGCCGGAATCGAGCTGCCCGGCGAGGTTACCTCCGCGAGCCATTTGGCATACACCGGGTCCACCAGCGCGGGCGCCGTCGGCCCCACCGGGTTGCCGAAGATCCAGTTGATGCCCACGCGCATCAGGCTGATGCCGATCACCGCGATGATGGTGCCCGTGACCACCGGCGGAAAGAAGCGCAGCATGCGGCTCACCAGCGGCGCGATCAGTATCGACACCACGCCCGCGCCGATGATGGCGCCGAACAGCAGCTGCGCGCCGTTCTTCCCGGGGTTGGCGTTGGCAATGGCCACCATGGGCGCGACCGACGCGAAGGTCACACCCATCATCACCGGCAGCTTGATGCCGAACCACTGCGTGGCGCCCAGCGCCTGGATCAGCGTGGCAATGCCGCAGCAGAACAGGTCGGCCGAGATCAGCAGCGCGACCTCGTCGGGTGAGAGCTTGAGCGCACGGCCGACGATCAGCGGCACCGCGACGGCCCCCGCATACATCACCAGCACATGCTGAAGGCCGAGCGCCGCGAGCTTGCCCGAGGGCAGCCGCTGGTCCACCGGATGAACTGTGTGAACAGGGGAAGAGGTCTCGGCCGTCATCGTGCATCTCCTGGCGAAGCAAGGGGAACATGCGTGGGCGGCGCGGCTTGGCGTGGCGTCCACAATGTGTGTACGCCAAACTGTATACAATTTATGCGGCAAACTGGATGCAGGAAAACCCGCACCGCGGCGGCTTGCTTTCTAGGCGAGCAGCGCCTTCACCAGGTCGAGCTGCCGGTCCGGCTTTTCGGTGCCCAGCTCCAGGCTGGCCTCGATGCGCTGCAGATGGTCGATCATGCAAAGCACCGCACCTTCCACGTCGCCCTTGCGGCAGATGCGCAGGAACTCCGAATGCTCGTCCGACGAGCAATGCGGGTCGTTCGACGAGTGGTAGAGCATGGCAATCAGCGAACTGCGCGCCACCAGTTCGCGCACCAGTTCGGCCAGGGTCTTGTTTCCCGTGGCCTCGGCCAGCGCCACGTGGAAGTCGCCCAGCACCTTCTCGCGCACGGTGCCCGTGGTGGTGGTCTGGCGCAGCGCCGTGCGCTCGAAGCGGATGTGCTGCTCCAGCACCTGGTAGTCGCGCGTGCGGGCGTTGGCAATGAACAGGCGCACCACTTCGCTTTCGAGAATGCGGCGCACCGCGAACACCTCGCGTGCCTCTTGCACCGTGGGCTGGCACACGAATGCACCCTTGTCGGGAATGATCTCGATGAGCTTGTCTTTCGACAGCATGAGCAGGGCAGCCCTGATCTTGGTGCGGCTCACCGAATAGACGCGCCCCAGCGCTTCTTCGCGCAGCCAGGTGCCCGGAGGCAGGCGCTTCTCGACGATGGCGGTGGCGATGTCCTGCGCGATGCTTTCGATGGAACTTCCCTTGTCTGCGGCAGGTGCGGCGTTTTCTGCCGCGGCGGTGGCAGCAGCGTCAGGAGTGGGAGAGATGGCAGGGGCGGATGATTTGGAGCTGGCGCGAGGCATGCGGAGATTGTGGCCCAGCAAGGCCGTTGCCGCGCCCCGAACGCCCAGCTACCTGGGCAGGGTAAAACCCTCGAGCGCACCCTTCATGGTCTTGGGCAGCGGGTGCGCCAGTTCGCCGCGCTTGCTGGTTTGCAGCTTCAGCGCGACCAGCGATTCGATGAGCTTGGTGCCCGCCGCGACGCCATCGATCACCGGCACGCCGAGCAGCCCGCCGATGTGCTCGCACAGGTCGGTCATGCCGGCGCAGCCGAGCACGATGCAGTCGGAGCCGTCTTCCTCCAGCGCGCGGCGGCATTCGTCCACGATGCGCTCGCGTGCGTTGGAGCCGGGCTCCTCGAGCTCGAGCACCGGCAGCTCGCAGGCGCGCACGTTGGCGCAAAAGCGCTCCATGCCGTAGATCTCGGCCAGGTGCCAGGCCTGCCCCATGGTGCGGCCCAGCGTGGTCACCACGCTGAAGCGGCTGCCCACCATGCTGGCCAGGTGCATGGCGGCTTCGGCAATGCCCACCACCGGCCCGCGCGCCAGTTCGCGTGCGGCCTTCAGGCCCGGATCGCCGAAGCAGGCGATCACGTAGCCGTCGGTGCCGTCGCGCTCGCCGGCCGCAATTTCCTGCAGCAGGCCGGGCACGGCCAGCGCCTCGTCATAGTGGCTCTCGATGGAGACCGGCCCCATGGCCGGGCTGACCGCGACGATTTCCGTGCCGGGCTGCGCCACCGCGCGGGCGCAGGCGCCGATCTTCTCGGTCATGCTCCAGGTGGTGTTGGGATTGATGATCTTGATGCGCACGGCGCGGCCCTTTCTCTCTTTCAGTATTTCAAGTCTTGCTGTTGCGGTTCAGCAGGGCATAGATGACAAAGCCCAGGCCCATGCCGATGAACCATGCATAGTTCGCGCCACCCCGCAGCGCGGGCACCATCACGCAAAGAATCGGCACCAGCGCGGACGGGATCATGGCCTGGATGGCCTTGGGGTTGTAGCCGCCGCTGTACCAGTACTCTCCCTTGGGGCTCATGGTGTAGAGCGCGTCCACGTCGATGCGCTGCTTGCGCACGATGTAGTAGTCGGCAATCAGGATGCCGAACAGCGGACCGATGAACGAACCCAGCACGTCCAGCGTGTAGTGAATGACCTCGGGGCTGTTGTAGAGGTTCCACGGCGTGAGGAACACCGAGCCCACCGCGGCGATCATGCCGCCCGTGCGCCAGCTGATGTGCTGCGGCGCCACGTTGGAGAAGTCGAAGGCCGGCGACACAAAGTTGGCCACGATGTTGATGCCGATGGTGGCGATCATGAAAGTCAGCGCGCCCAGCACCACGGCGGTGGTGCTGTCGATCTTGCCCACGGTGTGCACCGGATCGGTGATCAGTTCGCCGAACACCGGCAGCGTGGCGGCGGTGGTGATCACCGTCAGCAGCGAGAAGAACACGAAGTTGATCGGCAGGCCCCAGAAGTTGCCCTTCTTCACCGCGTCGAAGCTCTTTCCGTAGCGCGAGAAGTCGCCAAAGTTGAGCATCGGCCCGCTGAAGTAGCTCACCACCAGCGCAATGGCCGAGAGCATCACGGGCAGCGCGTCCCAGCCCTGGAACTTGATGCCGCCCAGGTTCAGGTCGATGTTGCGCCAGCCCGCCTTCCACACCAGCCAGCCGCAGAGGATGGCCATCACCACGTACACGGCCGGGCCGGCCCAGTCGATGAACTTGCGGATCGCTTCCATGCCGTGCCAGAACACGAAGGCCTGCAGCACCCACATGATCATGAACGCCACCCAGCCCAGTGTCGACAGGCCCGCAAAGCCGTGCTGCGCCACGTCGGCATAGGGCGCCAGGTTGGGAAACATGTGCAGCGCCAGCACCATGAAGGCCGCCGATGCGAGGTACGTTTGCACGCCGTACCAGGCCACCGCAATCAGCCCGCGGATGATGGCCGGGATGTTGGCGCCCAGCACGCCGAACGAGGCGCGGCACACCACGGGGTAGGGCACGCCCGTCACCTGGCTGGGCTTGGCCACCAGGTTGCAGAAGAACTGTACGATCACGATGCCCACCAGCAGCGACACCAGCACCTGCCAGCTGGAGAGGCCCAGCGCGAACAGGCTGCCGGCCGTGATGTAGCCGCCCACGCTGTGCACGTCGGACATCCAGAACGCAAAGATGTTGTATTGGCCCCAGGTCTGTTTCTTGAGAGGGGCCAGGTCTTCGTTGGTCAGCCGCGGGTCGTAGCCCGGCTTGATCAGCGCGTTGGATTCGGCATGCGGCGCATGGCCGGCTTCGCTCGCCCCCGCGGGGGCCTGGCTGACAACTGTGCTCATGGTCTTTCCTCGTGCGAATGGTGGATTGAGGGACCGCTTTTCCGGCGCAAGTCGGGGCGCCGGGAATCGGGTGCGTTATTTGTATACAAAAACAGTGTGCAATCAACCCCATCCGGCAAATCATATATCCGTAGATTCCCTGAGATCCCGCCGCCGCACGATCGGCTGTTGAAGGCCCGCAATCGCACATTTCGCACCTTTACAGGGGCCCGGTTCAGCATCGGCCCGGGCGGTGCTTTCTTTAGCATTGGCCCACCATCAGACCTCTGCGAACAGGCACCCAATGTCCAATCTTCTCGTCCCCTTCAAACTCGACCAGCTCGGCGAACCGCGTGAATACCGCCCGCCGGCGGAGCGCGTCATCGAGGGCGATGTCGTGTGCCGCAACTGGGACGTGGACAGCGCGAAGGACGGCGCGGTGCGCGCCGGCGTGTTCGAGTCGACCGTCGGCGTCAATCACTCCATCAAGGGCGACACTTGGGAGTTCTGCCACATTCTTTCGGGCGTGGTCGAGATCACCGAGCAAGGCCAGCCGCCGCAGACCTACAGGGCCGGCGACTGCTTCATCATGAAGCCGGGCTACATCGGCACATGGCGCACCATCGAGACAGTGCGCAAGGTGTGGGTCATCGCCTGACCGGAAAGCGCCGCGATGACCGCAGAGCCACGCATGGACGATGCCCGCTTCTACATCGACGGGTCCTGGCAGGACCGCGCCCATGCCGCGCGCATCGCCGTCGTCAACCCGTTTACCGAAGAGATCGTCGGGCACATCGCGGCCGGCTCGCCGGCGGATGTCGACCTTGCCGTTGCCGCGGCCCGACGTGCGTTTGAAACGTTCTCGCAAAGCACGGCCGGCGAGCGGCTTGCGCTGCTGGGCCGTATCCTGGCGTTGCTGGAAGAGCGCGCGGAACTGTTCGCACAAGCCATCGCGGCAGAGATGGGGGCTCCCATCGCCTTCGCCCGAGCTGCCCATGTGCCTTTTGCCGTTGCGCATGTCCGCGCGCAGATCGAGGTGCTGCAGGGCTACAAGTTTCTTTCCGTCGAAAGCGGCATGGCGATTTCGAAGGAGCCGATCGGCGTGTGTGCGCTGATCACGCCGTGGAACTGGCCGCTGTATCAGCTCACGGCCAAGGTCGCGCCGGCAATTGCCGCGGGCTGCACGGTGGTGCTGAAGCCCAGCGAGCTGTCTCCCTACAGCGCGCAGCTCTTCGCGCAGGTGATGCACGATGCCGGCACGCCGCCCGGTGTGTTCAACGTCGTCGGCGGCACGGGCGAGGTCGTCGGTGCGGCACTGGCGGCACACCCGGGCGTCGACATGATCTCCATCACCGGATCGACCCGCGCGGGCGTGCTCGTGGCGCAGGCGGCTGCGGTGACGGTCAAGCGCGTGGTGCAGGAGCTGGGCGGCAAGTCGCCCAACCTTCTTCTCGACGACGCCGATTTCGAGCAGGCGGTGGCAAAGGGCGTGCTGGCCGGCATGCGCAACGCGGGCCAGTCATGCAGCGCACCGACGCGCATGCTGGTGCCCGCGTCACGCCTGGCCGAGGTGGAAGCATTGGCCGCTGCAGCCGTGGCCAACATCACGCTCGGCGACCCGCGCGATGAACAAACGACGATGGGCCCCATCGCCAACGCCGCGCAATACGCGAGGGTGCAAGCGATGATCGCCAGCGGCATCGAAGAGGGCGCCAAGCTCGTCTGCGGTGGCCTGGGCAGGCCTGCCGGGCTGGCACACGGCTACTTTGCACGGCCCACGGTGTTTTCGGATGTGGCACCCGGCATGAGGGTGGCGCAGGAAGAAATCTTCGGCCCCGTGCTGGTCCTCATTCCCTACGCCGACGAGGCCGAGGCCATCGCGATTGCGAACGACACCGTCTACGGACTCAGCGCCAGCGTGCAGTCCGGCGACCGCGAGCGGGCGCGGCGCGTGGCGGCGCAGCTTCGCGCCGGCCAGGTGCACATCAACTACCCGGCATGGACCAGCCATGCGCCGTTCGGTGGGTACAAGCGGTCCGGCAACGGGCGCGAATACGGCGTGCATGGGCTCGAGGAGTATCTCGAGACCAAGGCCGTCGTCGGCTACTGACCAGTTTCATCGATCCCTCAACGGACATCCCGAGAATGCCTGCACCTCTATTTCCAGTCGAGTCGAGCCCGGACCTGCCGACGCATGCGGACGTCGTCGTGATTGGCGGCGGCATCATCGGCGCTTTTGCCGCGTACTACATGGCCAAGCGCGGCATGAAGGTGGCGCTGGTGGAAAAGGGCCGCGTCGGCGCCGAGCAGTCGAGCCGAAACTGGGGCTGGTGCCGCCAGCAGAACCGCGATGCGCGCGAATTGCCGATGGCCACCAAAAGCCTGGACCTGTGGGAGCAGTTCACCGCAGAAACCGGCGAGGTGACGGGCTTCCAGAGATGCGGGTTGCTCTACCTCAGCAACAGCGAGAAAGAACTGGAAGGCTGGGCGCGGTGGGGCGAGTTTGCGCGCACCGTCGACGTCAAGACCCAGATGCTGACCGCGGACGAAGCGGCGCAGCGCGGCCGCGCAACCGGCAAGGCCTGGAAGGGCGGCGTCTTTGCGCCAACCGACGGCACTGCCGACCCATCACGTGCGGCGCCGGCCGTGGTGCGGGCGCTCATGAAACTGGGCGGCACGGTACACCAGGGCTGCGCCGCGCGCGGTGTAGAAACCGAGGGCGGCCGGCTTTCGGCCGTGGTCACCGAGAAGGGGACCATCCGCACCAAGGTCGCGGTGCTCGCAGGCGGCGCTTGGGCGTCCTCGTTCTGCCGCCAATACGGCATCCGGTTTCCGCAGGCTGCCATCCGGCAGACGGTGCTGTCGGTTGCCACGGGCGGCAAGGACATACCGGCTGCGCTCCACACGACCGGCGTTTCCATGACGCGGCGCGTGGACGGCGGATACACCCTGGCCATCAGCGGCCGGGGACGCGTGGACCCCACGCCGCAGCTGCTGCGTTTTGCGCCGCAGTTCCTGCCCATGTTCCAGCGGCGGTGGCGCAATCTCGCGCCCGGCGGGCTCGAAGGCGTCCGCTCGGGGCATGAGGGCTGGTCCCGCTGGCGGCTCGACAAGCCGACGCCGATGGAGCGCATGCGTGTTCTCGACCCGAAGGTGGACGCATCGGTGGTGAGCCTCACCTACAAGCGGGCGGTGGAGCTGGTGCCGGAGCTGAAGCAGAGTTCGGTCAGCGCTGCCTGGGCCGGCTATGTCGACAGCACGCCCGACGGCGTTCCCGGAATCGGCGAGATGTCGAACCTGCCCGGATTCGTGCTGGCGGCCGGGTTCAGCGGCCATGGCTTCGGCATCGGCCCCGGGGCCGGCCATTTGATTGCCGACATCGTCAGCGGCGCCGAACCCATCGTCGATCCGCGCCCCTACCACCCGGACAGGTTCCTGTCGTCGGCGTGGGGCAAGGTCGCGGACTTCTGAAGACAGCCATGACGCCGCGGCTCACCGCGCTGCGCGCGGAGCACTTGCCCGACGCCGTCTGGCAATCGGCCGCGCTGGCGTGGCCCTACCGCGAGGCCGACTGGCGCTTTGCCCTCGAGCTCGGCAGCGGCTTCGCGGTGGAAGCCGACGGCCGCCTGGTGGCCACGGCGATGTGGTGGCCCTATGGCGAGACCCACGCCTCGGTGGGCATGATCATCGTGGACCCGGCCATGCAGGGGCGCGGCCTGGGGCGTGCCCTGATGGAGAAGCTGCTCGACGAGGCGGGCAACCGCACCGTGTTCCTCAACTCCACACAGGAAGGGCTTCCGCTCTATACGCAACTCGGGTTCGTCGCCCGCGGGCAGGTGTTCCAGCACCAGGCCGCACTGCCGCCTGAAGCCGCTCTGCCTGCCGCGCCGTCGCACCTGCGGCCCATGCAGCCGGCAGACGGCGAGAGCCTGCGCCGGCTGGACCTGGCTGCCACGGGAATGGACCGCACCGCTTTGCTCCATGCATTGCTCGCGGCCGGAACGACGATGGTCGTCGACCGCGGTGCCCGTGTGTCGGCCTACGCCTCGGCAAGGGAGTTCGGGCATGGCGTGGTGATCGGCCCGGTGGTCGCATCGGGCGCCAGCAGCGCGGCCGATGCAAGGGACCTCATCGCCGCGCTCGCGGACCGCTTTCGCGGCCGGTTTGTTCGCATCGACGTGACGGAGGACAGCGGCCTGTCTGCATGGCTTGCCCAGATGGGGCTGCCTTGCGTCGGCCATGCGGTGCCGATGGTGCGCGATGTACAGCGTCGCACAGCCGATGCCGCACCCGTTGCAGATGCCCTGGCAGATGCCCACCCGCGCCTGTTCGCCCTTTCGAACCAGTCGTTCGGCTGAGCCGCCGGCTCGGCACACCCAAGCGTTCCCCTGACATGACGGAAATCCACTTATGAAGCTGATGCCCTATTGGCTAGATACCGCGCCCAGGTTTACCGGCGGCCAGGCCGAGGCGCCCGGCGGCGATGTCGATGTGGCGGTGGTCGGTGCGGGCTTCACCGGCTTGTCCGCGGCCATCGCACTGGCCAAGAAGGGTGCAAGCGTTGCGGTGCTCGACGCCGGGAACGTGGGCAGTGCCGCCTCCGGCCGCAATGGTGGCATGTGCAACAACGGCTTCGCGCAAGACTATTGCGCGCTGTCGGGCAAGCTCGGGCGCGAGCGGGCCAACATGCTCTATCGCGCGTTCGACGCGGGCGTTTCCAAGGTGGAGTCGCTGATTGCGGA
Source organism: Variovorax sp. S12S4 (assembly GCF_023195515.1). Taxonomy (NCBI): domain Bacteria; kingdom Pseudomonadati; phylum Pseudomonadota; class Betaproteobacteria; order Burkholderiales; family Comamonadaceae; genus Variovorax; species Variovorax sp. S12S4. The sequence continues at coordinate 436,019 of NZ_JALPKR020000002.1, read as the reverse complement.
GGAGGGCATCGATTGCGACTTCAAGCGTGTCGGCAAGCTCAAGCTCGCCGCCAAGCCGGAACACTACGACAAGCTGGCCCGCTCGCAAGCGCTGATGGCGAAGGAATGCGATCCCGACACCCACATGGTGACGCGGGCCGAACTGCGCAGCGAGATCGGGTCTGACCAATATTTCGGCGGCATGGTCTTCGGCAAGAGCGCGGGCATGCACGTGGGGCGCTACGGCCATGGCCTTGCCGTGGCGGCTGCGAAGCGCGGCGTGCGCATCTACGAGAACGCGCCCGTTGTGGGCCTCAAGCGGCAGGGCGGTTCGGTGCATCAGGTCGAAACGCCCGGCGGCAGCATCCGTGCCCGACAGGTGCTGCTTGCGACCGGCACATCGGCCGTGGGGCCGCTCGCGTGGTTCCGCCGCCGCATCGTGCCAGTGGGTGCATTCATCATCGTGACCGAGCCGCTCCCGGTCGAAGTGCTCGACCGGCTGACGCCGCGCCGCCGCATGACGACGGACACGAAGAACTTCGTCAATTACTTTCGCGTGACGCCGGACAACCGTCTGCTGTTCGGTGGCCGCGCGCGTTTTGCGGCGACCAACCCCAAGTCGGACGTGAAGAGCGGTGCCATCCTGCAGCGGTCGCTCGTGCAAGTCTTTCCCGAGTTGAGAGACACCCGTATCGATTACTGCTGGGGCGGCATGGTCGACATGACACGCGACCGCCTGCCGCGCGCCGGAGAGCGCAACGGGCTTTTCTATTCCATGGGCTACAGCGGGCACGGAACCCACATGTCGACCTACATGGGCGCGATCATGGCCGAAGTGCTGAATGGCCGCGCCGACCTGAACCCGTGGCGCGACTTCGACTGGCCCGCAATTCCCGGGCATTTCGGCAAGCCGTGGTTTCTTCCGATCGTCGGTGCCTACTACCGCTTCCAGGATCTGGTGCGCTGAACAGCTTCGGCGCGGGGCCGTCAAGGCCGCGCGGCGAGCACCCGGGCCAGGGCGCGCGCAAGCTCTGCGCGCGAATAGGGCTTGCGCAGCAGCTCCCAGCTCGGCGGCGCCTCCCGGTCGGCATCGAGCAGCTCCGACGAGAAGCCCGACATGAGAAGAATCGCGAGCCGCGGAAAGCGCTGCTGCGCCTCGGCGGCAAGCCGCGTTCCGCGCATGCCGGGGCCGAGCGCAATGTCGCTCAGCAGCACGTCGAAAGCGCCCGTGTCCGACTCCATCTGCACAAGGGCCTGCTCGGCGTTTTCCGCCGCCACCACTTCGCAGCCGAGCGTGGCCAGGAACGTGTGGACCACCTTGCGCACTTCGGCGTCGTCTTCGACGAGCATCACGCGCAGCCCGGCGGGCAGTGCCTGCTCGCCGTCGTCGTCGTCGGGCGCGGCGGGAGGCGCCGCGTCGAACAGCTGGGGCAGGTACAGCGTAACCGTGGTGCCCGCGCCCGGCTGGGTTGCGATGGCAATGGCGCCCTTGGACTGCTTCACGAAGCCGTACACCGTGCTCAAGCCAAGGCCCGTGCCGCGGCCGGCTTCCTTGGTGGTGAAGAACGGCTCGAACGCGCGCTCCTTCACTTCCTCGGTCATGCCGGTGCCGCTGTCGGCAACCGAAATGGCAACGAAGCTGCCGTGTTCGCCGGCCTCGCCCAGTTCATTGAGCACTTCGCGAGGCAGCGCGCCGCAGGCCTCGGCGCGAAAGTGCAGCGTGCCGCCTTCGGGCATCGCATCGCGCGCGTTGATGGCAATGTTCAACAGCGCCGATTCGAGCTGCCCCGGGTCGGCAAGAACGGGCGGGCAATCCGGCGTGGCGTCGATCACGATGCCGATGCGCTGGTCGAGCGTACGCCGCAGCATGTCGGCCAGCGAATGCAGCATGGCATGCGGGTCCACGGCGTTGGGCTGCAGCATCTGCCGGCGTGAAAACGCCAGCAGCTTGCCCGTGAGCTCGGCGCCGCGCCGCGAGGCCGCGCCGCGGCCCCCACCAGCTGCTGCGCATAGCCGTCTTGGGCAATGGCGGGCAGTTCTTCGAGCACCTGCAGGTTGCCCTGGATCACCGTGAGCAGGTTGTTGAAGTCGTGCGCAATGCCGCCCGTGAGCTGGCCGACGCTTTCGAGCCGCTGGGCGTGGCTGAGCGCCTCTTCGGTCTGCACCCGCTGCAGGCTGGTGGCCAGCAGGTTCGAGAGCGATTCCAGAAACCGCAGTTCCTCGTCGCCAAAGCGCTTGGCCTGGCGCGAGTGCACGGTCAACACGCCGATGAAGCGCCCGCGGTCGTAGAAGGGCACGGCCAGTGCGCTCACCAGGCCGGCGTCGAGGTAGGCCTGCGGCACGGCGAAGCGGCGCTCACTGCCGTAGTCGGGCACTTCCACGGGCTGAGCCTCGGCAAACACGAAACCGGGCGGCGTGTTCGCATGGCTCGCAATGCGCGCGCCGATTTCTTCGCCGGGCACCAGGCCCACGCCGCTCGCCACGCGGAATTCGAGACGGCTGCTTTCCAGCAGCAGCACCATGGCCACCTCGACCTCCAGCGCTTCCGCCGCAATGGTGGGCACGTGGTCGAGCATCACCTGCGGGTCGCGCGTGTCGACCGCCAGTCGGCCCAGCTGCGCGAGGTAGTCGCTGTAGCGCGCCCGCTGCAGCGCCTGCTTCACGCGCGGGTAGGCGCCAATGTCGCGGATGGCGGCCACCACGAACGGCAGGCCGTGGCTTTGCAGCGGACTGAGCGCGATCTCCACCATCACCTCGCTGCCGTCCTTGCGCTTGGCCACGAGCTCCATCTGCGTGCCCATGGGCCGCGCGCGGGGTGCCCGGCCATAGGCTTCGCGGTAGGCGGCATGGCGCGGGCGGATGCTGTCGGGCACCAGGGCGTCGACGTTCAGCCCGACCAGTTCGTCCACCGCAAAGCCGAGCAGGCTGGCCGCGGAAGGGTTGGCCAGCACGATGCCGCCGGCCTGGTCGACGAGCAGCAGGGCATCGGGATAGGCAATGAAGAGCGACCGGAAGACGCTGCTCTCTTCAATGCCGGAAGGCAGCCCCTGCAAGGTGGCAAGCGTCGGCTCGGCAGTCTTGGGCGAAGAGGGGTTGGCCATACGCTCGGCTCAGCCCTGGGTGACCGGCGGAACCAGGATGTAGCCCGCGCCCCGCACCGACTTGATGATCTGCGGATCGTCCGGATCGGCTTCGATCTTCTTGCGCAGCCGGCCGACCTGCACGTCGATGGTGCGGTCGAAAGGAGCGGCTTCGCGTCCGCGTGTTTGCTCAAGCAGGAAGTCGCGCGAGAGCACGCGCCCTGGGTGGTGCGCAAATGCGCACAGCAGATCGAATTCACCGCCCGTGAGCGAAACGTTCTGGCCTTGTGGGTTGGTCAGGCTGCGCGCCGCGAGGTCGAGCTGCCATCCGGCGAAGCGGAGCCGCTCGGAAGGGTTCGCTGCGGCCGATGCAGGCGCGGCCGCCGCTGCAGTGGACGCATCGTCGGGTGCCAATCGCCTGAGCACGGCCTTGACCCGTGCCACCAGTTCGCGCAAATCGAACGGCTTGGTCACGTAGTCGTCGGCGCCCACTTCCAGGCCGACGACCTTGTCCACCGCGTCGCCGCGGCCGGTGACGATGACGAGCCCGCAGCGCCAGTTTTCGCGCATGCGGCGGGCGATGGAAAAGCCGTCTTCGCCGGGCAGCCCCAGGTCGAGCAGGACGAGGTCGGCCGGATCGCTGCCCATCAGCTTCATGAGCGAGGCGCCGTCGTGCAGCTGCGTCACTCGAAAGCCGTGGCTTTGAAGGTAGTTGGCCAGCAGCTGGGTGATGTCGACTTCGTCGTCGAGGACCGCGATGTGAAAGGCGGATTTCATTCGGGGAAGCTCGCTTTTGCGGCGCGAGTGCCATGGCATTGTTGGGGGCCGTTCAAGCGTAGCACGCCCCGCCGCCAGGTGAACGGATCAGCGCGCGGTCACTCCGCCTCGACCGGGGCCAGCATGGTGCCGCGGCAGTTGGGCGAACCGCAATGGCAAGGGTATTTGGAGGCCGGCGAACCGTCGTCGGCGGTCAGGGAATAGTCGATGAACAGCTCGTCGCCCGCATCCACCGGCACGATGGTCTGGAACTTCAGCACCAGCTCGCCCGCATCGTCGTACTCTTCGACCGCCTCGCAGTTGGGGTCGCAGGCATGGTTGAGGTGGCGCGTGCCGTTGCCGCCCTTGCCGCCGTCGATGGTCTCTTGGTTGGAGAGGGTGAAGAGGTAGGTGAGCTGGTCGTTCCACGCGCCGGCGGCGATTTCCTGCTGCGTGTAGCGGCGGCCTTCGTAGAGCCCGAGGAATGCGTAGGCGGGCAAGTCGCGCGTTGCAAAGGCGCCGAGCCCGTGCACTCCGCTGGGCCCGACGCGGATGAACGGCGTGGACGAGGTTTGCTTGCGGCGTTTCATGGGCCCAAGTGTGCACCAGCCACCTTGCTCATTGCTTGCGTTCTTCCTCGCGTTTTTTGTCGTGTTCTTCATCGGCTTGGGCCTGGAACATGCGCGTGAAGTCGCAGCACTCCTGCGCCAGCATCACGATCGACGAAGTGAGCGCGCTACGGTGCTCGCCCTTGTTCATGGCCACGTAATGCACCGCGGGCAGGGCGGGCATCACCTCGATCACGGCAAGCATGCCGGCTGAAACGAGCGGGTCGAGGCACTGGCGCGGCAGGTAGCTCACGCCCAGGCCCGATACCGTGAGGCCCGTCAGCGCCACGAGGTTGCTCACCACGATGGTGTCCGAGGGCTGCACGCCCTGGTCCTTCATCCACGCGTCGTAGGCGCGTCCTGTGCCCGAGTTGCTGCCTTGCACCAGCATGCGGTGCCGGGCGAGTTCGTGCAGCCGCACGGTGCCGGCGGCGGCCACCACGCCCGGCTTGCACATCCAGGCGCTCTGCACCTTGCCGATGGACTTGCTCTGCATGCGCGAATCGGCAAAGGTGTCGGGCACGATCACCAGGTCGAGTTCGTCCGCCAGCAGCTTGTCGCGCAGCTGCAGGCTGTCGTCCACGTCGGGCTCGAGAATGACCTTGGGGTAGTGCCGCTGGATCAGCCCCACCAGCCGGGGCAACCAGGTCATTGCGGTGAGTTCCGTCACGCCGATGCGCAGCCGCCGCTCCACCACGCCCGGCTTGCTGAACTGCTCGACGGCGGCATCGCGCTGTTCGAGCAGCCGGGCCGCAAGCACGAACATCTCTTCGCCTTTTTCGGTTAGCCGGGCGGTGCGCTGGGTTCGGTCGAAAAGCTCGGTGTCGAACAGCAGCTCGAGTTCATGCACCCGCTTGGACACGGCCGATTGCGAGGTGTGAAGCTGGTTGGCCGCCTGCGCAAAGCCGCCGAGCTTGGCGATCCAGTACAGGGCCTCGAGTTGCTTGAAGGTCATCACGATGCGCCGGGGTTCCTGAAATGAATACTTTTATTCATGTAATTCAATCACAAAAAATCGCTTTTGGAAATTTGAAGCCGCGCCGAAGATTCGCACCGTGCTGCTCCGTGTACTTCCTGCTTCATCTTCAAAGGAACATTCCATGAACTTCAAACTGTCTCTCGTGCTTGGCGCCGGCATCGCGCTGGCCTGCGGTGTCGCGGCGGCGCAAGAAAGCCCCACGCTGCGCAAGATCAAGGAAAGCGGCACGGTGCAGATCGGCAGCCGCGACACGCAGATTCCGTTCTCCTACAAGACGGGTGCAGAAAGCGCGCCCATCGGCTTCACCAACGAAATTTGCCTGAAGGTGGTCGACGCCATCAAGGCCAAGCTGGGCATGCAGAAGATCGACGTGCGCTACACGCTGCTCAATTCGACCAACCGCATTCCGCTGGTGCAGAACGGTACGGTCGACCTCGACTGCGCGACCACCACCAACACCGTGCAGCGCCAGCAGCAGGTCGACTTTGCGCCGAGCCACTTCGTCACCAACATCACCGCCGCGGTCAAGAAGAACTCGGGCATCAACTCGATTGCCGACCTGCAGGGCAAGACCGTGGCCACCGTGGCGGGCAGCACCTCGATGCAGCTGCTGCGCGGCTTCCGCAAGACCGAGAACATCGAGGTGCAGGAGATCGCAGGCAAGGACACGGCCGACGCCTTCCTGCTGCTGGCGAGCGACCGCGCCGTGGCCTATGTGCTCGACGATGTGCAGCTCGCCGGCCTCATTGCCAACCAGCCCAATGCCTCCGACTACAAGCTGCTCAAGGACGTGCTGCGGCAAGAGCCCTACGGCATCATGATGCGCAAGGAAGACCCCGAGTTCAAGGCCATCGTCGACCAGGCCGTGACCGAGATGATGAAGTCCGGCGCCATCGACAAGCTCTACGCCAAGTGGTTCATGTCGCCCATTCCGCCGCGCAACGTGAACCTGAATTTCCCGATGTCCGACGCGGTGCGCGAGGCCTACAAGAACCCGAACAACAAGGGCGTTTGAGGATGCCGGCCACCACACACCACGCCAACGGACTGGCGTTTCCCGATGCGCTCATGCGCGCGGTGAAGCAGCGCTTTCTCAACGTCGACCACGACCACCACGGGCGCGAGCGGCTCTATTTCGACAATGCGGGCGGCTCGTTCCGGCTGAAGGCGGCGGTCGAGCGCTTCGCGCAGGTCGATGCCATTCCCGACAACGCGGAGCGCATCCACGCCGCAGCTGTCGAACTGCAGCAGATTCAGGCTCGCGGCACGGACGACCTGCGCACCATCTTCAACGCGCGCGGCGGCAGTGTGTATGCGTCGTTGACCGCGTCGGGCGCCATGTTCGACATGGTGCGCGCGGTCGCCGAGAACGTGCCGGGCACGAACATGGTTACCACCGTACTCGAGCATCCCTCGTCGTTCGACGCGATGAGCCTCTATGCACAACGGGCCGGCCGCGAGCTGCGGGTGGCACGCAGCAATCCCGAGACCGGCGGCGTCGATGCCGACGAGATCGTGCGGCTGGTGGACAAGGAAACCTGCCTGCTCAATGTCATCTACGCGTCGAACATCTCGGGCGCCAAGCTCGACCTGGAGCAGATCGTGCGGCGTGCAAGGGAGATCAAGCCCGATCTCTACATCGTGGTGGACGCGGTGCAGCACGCGCCGCACGGGCTGATCGACCTGCAGAAGACGCCGGTGGACGGCATCAACATGGCGCCGTACAAGTTCTTCGGTTGCCGGGGCTCGGGCCTGTCGTGGGTGTCGGACCGCGCGGCGCTGCTGCCGCACCACAAGCTCGCGGGCAAGAAGCCCGACTTCTGGGACCTGGGCAGCTCGGCGCCGTGGCAGTTTGCGGTGGTCACCGAAATCGTCGACTACGTGTGCTGGCTCGGCGGCCATTTTTCGGATGCTGCCGAGCGGCGGGCGCTGTTCGAAGCCGGCATCGCGCACATCGAGTTGCACGAGCGGGCCTTGCTCGCGGCGCTGCTCGACGGCAGCGGCGAGGCCACGGGCCTGCGCAATATCGAAGGCGTGAAGGTCTTCCTCGACCATCCGGACCTGACGAAGCGCGACCTCATCATCGGCATCGGCTTCGATCACCTGGACTGCACGCAGGCGGTGGTCGAGTACGGCAAGCGCGGCGTGACGGTGTACGAGCGCGTGGCGAGCAGCATCTACTCCAAGCGCATGCTCGACTCGTTCGGGCTCGAAGGCACGGTGCGCGTCTCACCGCTGCATTGCAACTCTCTGGCCGACATGGAAAAGTTTCTCCATGTGACGCATGAGATTGCCCTCAGCGCGAAAGGGCTGCGGACAGGAACCGCCGGATGACGGGAACCACCTGCTCGAGGTGCGTCTCGAGCAGCCAGTGCCCGCCGTCCGTCAAAACCAGCTCGGCCTTCGGAATGTCACGCAGGTAGGCGCGCGCGGAGGCCTCGGGCATGTAGCCGTCGTTCGGCCCCCAGACGATGAGGGCGGGCGGCTGGTGTTCGCGCAGATAGGCCTGATAACGTGGAAACCACTCGAGGTTCTGCTTCAGCCCTTCCATCAGCTTGAGCGATAGCTCGCGCCGCGGCGGCGTGTTCATCAGCGGCCAATGCAGCTTCCACAGGTCGGGCGGAATCTGCGCGGCCTGGGCCTCGGAGACCTCGCCGACGAACTCGGCGCGAAAGCCGTCTTCGCTCACCGCTTCTTCGAGCACCGCGCGGTTCTTTGCCGACGGGTCGCGCCAGAATTCCTGGATGGCCTTGTACTTGGGGCCGAGCGTGTCTTCGTAGATATCGCCGTTCTGGATGATGAGCGCGGCCACGCGCTGAGGGCGCCGAATGGCCAGGCGCAGGCCGATCTGCGAACCGTAGTCGTGCAGGTACAGGCCGTACCTGCCGATCTCCAGCTTGTTGCAGAAGGCCTCGAGAAAGCCCGCATAGGCGTCGAAGTCGAAGCCGAAGGCATCGGCCGGCGGTGTGCCGCTCAGGCCAAAGCCGGGATAGTCCGGCGCCACCAGCCGCCACTTGTCGGCCAGCGCCGGCATGAGCCGGCGGTACTGGAAAGACGAGCACGGATAGCCGTGCGGCAGCAGCAGCACCGGCGCATCGCGCGGGCCGGCTTCGCGGTAGAAGATCTGCGTCCCGTCGACATCGATGAAGCGATGCGAGACCGCATGCGCATCGGCGGGCAGGGCGGACATGGAGGAACTGCGTTCGGTCATGCGCCCCATGCTGCGCGCCGGTGCCTGCCGGCGGGTGTAGGTGGCCGCTGATGCGCTGCGTCGGACGGCCGCAACGCAGGCCGGTCGGCAGGTGACCCCGCCCCGGGGGCTCAGGCCAGCAGGTCGCTCAGCGTGCGCGCAATCACCTTGGTGGCGCGGCGCAGGTCTTCGAGCACCACGCGTTCGTCGCTACGCTTGGCATGCGACTCGAGCACGGTGCGCGGGCCGGCGCCGTAGATCACGCCCGGAATGCCTGCCTCGCCATAAAGGCGCACGTCGGTGTAAAGGGGCGTGCCCATGGCCTTGACCGGCTCGCCGAATACAGCGTGCCCGTGCTTCTGGATGGCGTCGACCAGCGGCTTGTTGCCGGCCAGCGGCTTCATCGAATTGGCCAGCAGCAGGCGCTTGATTTCCACCGTGATGCCGGCGCTTTCGGCCGCCGCATCGGCGATCACCTTGCGGATCGTGGCTTCGACCTCGACCGGGTTCTCTTCGGGGATCATGCGGCGGTCGAGCTTGAACACCACCTTGCCTGGCACCACGTTGGTGTTGGTGCCGCCTTCGATGCGCCCCACGTTGAGGTACGGGTGCGTGATGCCCTCGACCTTCGACGTTACCTGCTGGTAGAGCGTGTTCTGCGCGTAGAGCGCATTGAGGATCTTCACCGCGCCCTGCAGCGCATCGACGCCGGTGGTGGGAATGGCCGCATGCGCCATCTTGCCGTGCACCGTCACTTCCATCTGCAGGCAGCCGTTGTGGGCGGTGACCACTTCGTAGCTGAAGCCGGCCGCGATCATCAGGTCGGGCTTGGTGAGCCCCTGCTTGAGCAGCCAGCCCGGGCCGAGGATGCCGCCGAACTCTTCGTCGTAGGTGAAGTGCAGTTCCACGCTGCCCTTGGTCGGCTTGGCCACGGCTTCGAGCGCGCGCAGCGCAAAGGTAAAGCTCGCGAAGTCGCTCTTGCTCACGGCGGCGGCCCGGCCGTAAAGGCTGCCATCGGCAATTTCGCCGCCGTACGGGTCATGCGTCCAGCCTTCGCCGGGCGGCACCACGTCGCCATGTGCATTGAGGGCCACGGTGCGGCCACCGGCGCCATAGGGGCGGCGCACGATCAGGTTGGTGATCGACTCGAGGCCATAGTCCTTCACCTCTTGCTCCGGCACGGCGTGCTTCTCGGCGTCCAGGCCGAAGTCCTTCAGCAGCTCGGCCGTGCGCTCGGCGTGCGGCGCGTTGTTGCCGGGCGGGGTGTCGGTGGGCACGCGCACCAGTTGCTGCAGAAACTGCACTTCCTCGTCGAAGTGCGCGTCGATCCAGGCGTCGAGCTTGGCGTAGTCGGTCATGTGTTTTCTTTTCAGTGCGCTTGTTCGGCGGCAAGGTTGTCCAGCAGGTTCTGGAAGGCCTGTACGGCCAGTTGAATGTCGTCGTTGGTGCTCGATTCGAGCGGGTTGTGGCTGATGCCCGAGTTGATGCCGCGCACGAAGAGCATGGCCTGCGGCATCACCTCGTGCAGCTTCATTGCGTCGTGACCGGCGCCGCTAGGCATGCGAAAGAGTGGAATGCCCAGCGCATCGACCGCCTTTTCCCAGCGCTGCTGCCAGTCCGGCTCGCTGGGCGCGGCAGAGGCGCGCATCGTTTCTTCGAGCTCATAGCGCACACCGCGGCGTTCGCAAATGGCCTTGAGTTCGGCCAGCACGTCGTCGGCCAGCGCATCGCGTTGCGCATTGTTCGGCGCGCGCAGGTCGAGGCTGAATTTGCAGCGCCCCGGCACCACGTTGATCGACCCGCTCGGCACTTCGAGCATGCCCACGGTGCCGACGGAGTCGCCGTCTTTCGCGGCGCGCTGCTCGGTGTAGAGAATGAGTTCGGCCACAGCGGCGGCCGCGTCGCGGCGGCGGTCCATGGGCGTGGTGCCCGCGTGGCTGGCCGTGCCGATGATCTCGCCCACGTAGCGCACGCCGCCGTTGATGGCCGTGACGATGCCCAGCGGCAGGTCGAGCTCGGTGAGTACCGGGCCCTGCTCGATGTGCACCTCGACAAAGCCGAGGTAGCGGGCCGGGTCGCGCTGGATCTTCGGGATGTCGGCTTCGTCCAGGCCCGCGTGCTTCATGGCTTCGCGCATGGTGATGCCGTCGGCGTCCTTCTGGTCGAGCCAGCGCGGATCGAAGTGGCCGATGAGCGCGCCCGATCCCAGGAAGGTGGCCTTGTACCGCTGGCCTTCTTCCTCCGCAAAGCCCACCACCTCGAAGGCGAAGGGCAAGCGCCTGCCCTGGCGCTTGAGTTCGCGCACGCAGGCCATCGGCACGAAGATGCCCAGCCGACCGTCGTACTTGCCGCCGTTGCGCACGGTGTCGTAGTGCGAGCCGGTGAGCAGGGTCTTGGCATCGGGCGTTGCGCCTTCGTAGCGGCCGACCACGTTGCCGACCGCATCGATGTGCACGGAGTCGAAGCCGCAGTCGCGCATCCAGCTCGAAATCTGCTGCGCGCAGGCACGGTGCGCGTCGGTCAGGTAGGTCACGGTGAGCTGGCCTTTTTCGGCGTAGCCCGGATCGGTATGCGCCGAGAGTGCTTCGTGCCAGTCCCACACGTCGTTGCCAAGAGAGATGTCGGCGCCGAACTTGTCGTCCAGGCGAATCTCGGCAATGCGATGGATGTTGCGCAGCGCTTCGCCGAGCTCGAATTCAGGGTGGTTGAACAACCGGCGCTCGAAGGTGTCGATGATCTCGCGCTTCGAAAGGCCCGTGCCGCGGGGCCCGCGCACCGCAAGAATGAAGGGAAAGCCGAATTTCGCGTTGTAGTCGGCATTGAGCTTCTGGATCTTTGCGAACTCTTCGGGCGTGCAGTCGGTCAGGCCGGCCTTGCTCTGCTCGTTGGTCGATTCGGCCGTGAGCGTCTTGCTGACCATGGCCTTGCCCGCGAGCTCGGGGTGGGCGCGAATGAGGCCGATCTTTTCTTCGGCCGACGAAGCGGCCAATGCCTGTACCAGCGCATGCTTCAGGTGCGCGAGCGAGCGGAAGGGGCGCGCGGCGAGTGCGCGTTGCGCAATCCACGGCGAATGCTCGTAGATGCCGTCGAGCAGGGCCACGGCTTCGGCCGGTACGGCCGCGTTGAGTTGGGCAATGGTGAGGCTCATGGTCAGCTTCCTGAGGCGGCAGATTCGAAGGGATGCGCCTGCTTCCAGTGCCGCGCGATGTCGACGCGCCGGCAGACCCACACGCGGTCGTGCTGGCCGATGTGGTCGAGAAAGCGCTGCAGCGCGGTAATGCGGCCGGGCCGCCCGAGCAGCCGGCAGTGCATGCCGATGCTCATCATCTTGGGGCTGTTGTCGCCGGCGGGGTCGCCTTCGGCATAGAGCGCGTCGAAGGTGTCCTTCATGTACTGGAAGAACGGGTCGGCATGCGAGTAGCCCTGCGGCAACGCAAAGCGCATGTCGTTGCAGTCGAGCGTGTAGGGCACGATGAGCTGCGGCACCACGGTGCCGTCGGTCTTTTGCACCTTCATCCAGAAGGGCAGGTCGTCGCCGTAGTAGTCGCTGTCGTATTCGAAGCCGCCGTAGTCCGCCACCAGGCGGCGGGTGCGCGGGCTGTCGCGGCCGGTGTACCAGCCCAGGGCGCGTTCTCCCGTCAGCTTTTCGATGGCTTCCATGCCCAGGCGCATGTGCTCGCGCTCGGTGGCTTCGTCCAGGTTCTGGTAGTGAATCCAGCGCCAGCCGTGGCAGGCGATTTCATGGCCCAGCTCCTTGAAGGCGGCGGTGAGCTCGGGGTAGCGCTCGAGCGCCATGCCCACGCCGAACACCGTGAGCGGCAGGCCGCGCTTCTCGAATTCGCGCAGGATACGCCACACGCCGGCACGCGAGCCGTATTCGTAGATGCCTTCCATGCTGATGTGCCGGTCCGGAAAGCTCGCCGGGTTGAACATCTCGGAAAGGAATTGCTCGGAGCCTGCGTCGCCGTGGAGCGTGGCATTCTCGCCGCCCTCTTCGTAATTGAGGACGAACTGCACCGCAATGCGCGCGCCGCCGGGCCATTGGGAATGCGGCGGGTTGCGGCCGTAGCCGACGAGGTCGCGCGGGTAGGGCAGGGTGGTGTCGTAGACGGTCATGGATGTTCAGGACAGCGCCAAAGAGATGTCGTTGGTCGGAACCTTGCGGTCGAACGTGAGGTTGGCTTCGACGTGTTCCAGGTGTTCAGTCATGAGGCGCACGGCGCGCTCTTCGTCGCGCGCGGCCAGCGCCTTCACGATGTCGGCGTGCTCGTCGTTGGAGTGCTCGGCCGCGCTGGTGCTCTGGTACATGAGCGTGATGAGGGCGCAGCGCGAGATCAGCTCGCCAAGTATTTGCGCCAGCACCTGGTTGCCCATGAGCTCGGCCATGCGCACGTGAAAGTCGCCCAGCAGCTCGGTTCGGCCCGAAATGTCTTCGCCCGACACGGCGGACTTTTCGAGCGCCACGTGTTCCTTCAGCGCCTTGATCTTCGCCGGCGTGACGGTGCGCACGAACTCGCGCGTCATCTCGGCCTCGAGCATTCGGCGCACCGCAAACACCTGGCGTGCCTCGTCGACGGCCGGTGCCGCCACGAAGGCGCCGCGCGCGGGCTCGAGGCGAATGAGCTTGTTCTGCGACAGCTGGAACAGCGCCTGGCGCACCAGCGTGCGCGACACACCGAAATGGTCGGCCAGCTTCTGCTCGGCCAGCTTGGTGCCGGGCTGCAGCCGGTGCTCGACGATTGCCTTGGTGAGCGCGTCGACGATCGAACGGGTGGTGGAGGACTCCATGTTTTTCATGATAGACCCAAAGCCGGTAACTGTATACACTTTTGTCCACCGGAATTTCCCGCCCCATCCGGAACCTCGTCGTTCCATCATTGAAGGAGCGCCCCATGGGCCTGAGCACCCACGTACTGGACACGATGCACGGCGGCCCCGCCGCCGGCATGGAGGTGGCGCTGTACACCACCCAAGGCGACGATGCGACGCTGGTGAAGCGTTTCACGCTCAATTCAGACGGCCGCAGCGACGGGCCGCTCTACGACAACAACTCGCTCAAGGCCGGCACCTACCGGCTGGTGTTCGACGTGGCGGGTTACTTCAAGGCGCGCGGCGTGAAGCTGCCCGAGCCCAATTTCCTGAACAAGGTGTCGCTGGACTTCGGCGTGGCGCACACCGACCAGCACTACCACGTGCCGCTGCTCGTGAGCCCGTGGAGCTACTCCACCTACCGCGGCTCCTGAGGGTCAGTCGCCTTGCAGCTGCCCTTCGGTGAGCGTGTCGAGCTGGAAGCGCCCGCTCTTGTCCCACAGCCAGGTGTCGGTCCACGTGACGGCACCCAGGCGCGTGGCCGCAGGGAAGGGCGCGGCCTGCAGCACGAAGCGTTCGATCTCGGCGATGACCTCGGGCGCATGCTTGGGCGCGCGCATCCAGTGCAGCGACACCACTTTGCCGCCGGCATCGAGGTTGACCTGCAGCGTACCGACCGCGTACAGCAGGGGCGGCAGCTGGCCGCTGTAGATGCGCGACCTGTTGGCTTCGTAGATGTGGCGCGCGGCATCGCGGCGGTACTCGCGCGCGGTGGCCGCATTCGATGCGCGGGGCGCGGCGCCGGCCCCGCCGCGATCGGTCTTGACGTCGCTCAGCTGGCCCGGAACGGTGCCGGTGCTCCCGCAGCCGGCAAGCCAGAGAGCGCAAGAAAGAACGGATGCCGCCAAGGCAAGGCGACGGGGCGTAAGCTGACGATTCATCGCCGGGTTTATACCGTGAGTCTCGTGCAACCCCGCAACCGAAGGTATCGGAAATGAACGGCATGGTCGATCAATTGCTGGCGCGCCTTGCGCGCGAAGACGCGGTGCTGGTGCGCGTCGAATCGACCCAAGGATCGGCGCCGCGCGAAGCCGGCACATGGATGGCGGTGTGGGCCGAAGGGCTCACGGGCACCATCGGTGGCGGCCAGCTCGAGTTCCAGGCCACGCAGGAAGCGCGCGAGCTGCTCGAGGGGCGGCGTGCCATCGACGGCATTCAGCGCTACCCGCTCGGCCCGAGCCTGGGGCAGTGCTGCGGCGGCGTGGTGTTTCTCTCGTACCGGCGCATCACGGCCGCCGATGCCCCGGCGCTGCAACGCGACTTGGTCGCCCAGCTCAAGCCCGTGGCGCTGTTCGGCGGCGGCCACGTGGGCGCGGCGCTCGCGCGGCTGCTGGCCAGCCTGCCGTTTACCGTGCGCTGGATCGACAGCCGTGACGGCGTGTTCCCCGAGGCGCTGCCGGCACAGATCGACACCGAGCATTCCGAGCCCGTGCAGGACGCCGTGGCCGCGCTCGCACCGGGCAGCCGCGTGCTGATCATGAGCTTCAGCCATGCCGAAGACCTGGACATCGTCATCGCCTGCCTCAAGCGGCTGCGCACGCATAACGACCTGCCCTACATCGGCTTGATCGGCAGCAAGACCAAGTGGGCCACCTTCAGCCACCGGCTCGAGGCGCGCGGCTTCACGCCCGACGAGCTGGCCCGCATCACCTGCCCCATCGGCGTGCCCGGCATCACTGGCAAGGAGCCGGAAGTGATTGCCGTGGCGGTGGCGGCACAGTTGTTGCAATCACTGGGTTGAACAGGGTTTTCCCGGCGACGACGCCTTCAAAAAAAGCAACTCGACACTTGCCAAAACTGTATACACTTTCAGTCCACAACAAGCCGCAGCGGAGCGAGGCCCATGTCATGGAGCCTGCGTTCGCGGCACTTTCTCTGCTTACAGCGCCCGCAGTGGTGAGCAGGCTGAAGAAACCCCTTGGCGGCGCCCCCACGCGCCCAAGGAGTTGAGAGAGAGCACCTCATACATGGAAAGTTACTACCTCGACTGGGCCAACCTGCTGCTGCGCTGGGTCCACGTCATCACCGCCATCGCCTGGATCGGCGCCTCCTTCTACTTCGTGATGCTGGACAACAGCCTCGAGAAGCCGCAGGACCAGGAGTCGCTCGACAAGGGCGTGGGCGGCGAGCAGTGGGCCGTGCACGGCGGCGGCTTCTACAACATGCAGAAGTACGCGCTGGCGCCCAAGAAGCTGCCGGACCACCTGCACTGGTCGTACTGGGAGAGCTACAGCACGTGGATCACGGGCTTTGCGCTCTTCACCATGTCGTACCTGTGGAACGCCAGCACCTACCTGATCGACAAGAGCAAGATGGACTGGCAGCCCGGCGCGGCGATCAGCGTGGCGCTGGCCTTCTTCGTCGTGTTCTGGATGGTGTACGACGGCATCTGCCAGATCTTCGGCCGCCGCAAGAACGGCGACACCATCGTGGGCGTGCTGATCGCCATCTTCATCGTCTTCGCAACCTGGCTAGCCTGCCAGTGGTTCGCGGGCCGCGCGGCCTTCTTGCTGGTGGGCGCGATGATGGCCACCACGATGAGCGGCAACGTGTTCTTCTGGATCATTCCGGGCCAGCGCAAGAATGTGCAGGCACTGCGCGAAGGCCGGCCGGTCGATCCGGTGCACGGCCAGCGCGGCAAGCAGCGCAGCGTGCACAACACCTACTTCACGCTGCCCGTGCTGTTCGCGATGCTGAGCAACCACTACAGCTTTACCTACACGCACAAGTACAACTGGATCGTGCTGCTGCTCATCATGCTGGGCGGTGCGGCCATTCGCCAGTTCTTCGTGGTGCGGCATCGGTTCAAGCTCGGCAACGCGGGCAACCCGCTGCCCTATGCGCTGGTCGGCATCGTGGTGCTGGGCCTCACCATCGTGTGGATGAAGCCCGAGCCGGCTGCGGCGCCCGCGGCTGCAGCAGCAGCGCCCGCCGTGGCGTTCAAGGACGTGCAGAAGGTGCTCGAGCAGCGCTGCTTCATGTGCCACGGCGCCGCCGTGCAAATGAAGAACGTGCGCGTCGACACGCCCGACCAGGTGGCGGCGCATGCCCAGGCCATCTACCAGCAGGTGGTGGTGACGAAGATCATGCCGATGAACAACACAACGGGCATGACCGACGAAGAGCGCGCATTGATCGGCCGCTGGTTCCAGGCCGGCGCCAAGACGAACTAGACGCAGGGATAGACCGCGGTCAAGAGGGCGGACCGCCGTTCGCCGCACAATTGCCGGATGGAGACAAAGCAAGCCATGACCGCATCGAGCCCTTCTTTCGGCCCCACCCCTGACCCGCGCAAAGCACCGCGCGCCTTCCTCGAACATCTCTACCGCGTGGCGGTGGACCGCGCTCTGCCGCTGTCCACGCTGGGCGCGCACTTGCCGTCGCCGCCCAAGGGCCGCACGCTGGTGCTCGGCGCGGGCAAGGCCGGCGGCTCGATGGTTCAGGCGCTCGAAGCCCTGTGGCCGGCCGACGCGCCGCTCTCGGGCCTCGTCGTCACGCGCTACGACCACATTCCGCCGCGCCCCGAGGGCGTGCCCCAGCGCATCGGACTCGTCGAAGCCGCGCACCCGGTGCCCGACGCGGCCGGGCAGCAGGCCGCCGAGCGCATTCTTGCGCTGACGCAGGGCCTTACGGCCGATGACCTGGTGCTGTGCCTGATCTCGGGCGGTGGCTCGTCGCTGCTGGTGCTGCCGGCCGAAGGCCTCACGCTGGCCGACAAGCAGCGCATCAACAAG
Organism: Variovorax sp. S12S4; assembly: GCF_023195515.1. NCBI lineage: Bacteria > Pseudomonadati > Pseudomonadota > Betaproteobacteria > Burkholderiales > Comamonadaceae > Variovorax > Variovorax sp. S12S4. The sequence continues at coordinate 418,824 of NZ_JALPKR020000002.1, read as the reverse complement.
CAACTGCTCGACAGCGGCGCGCACATCGGCGAGATGAACTGCGTGCGCAAGCACCTCTCGCGCATCAAGGGTGGCCGGCTGGCCGCGGCCTGCGCCCCGGCGCGGGTGATCACGCTCACCATCAGCGACGTGCCGGGCGACGACGCGGCCGTCATTGCGAGCGGCCCCACGGTGCCCGACGCCACCACCTGCGCCGATGCGCTGGCCATTCTCGACCGCTACGGCATCGAGGTGCCGGCGCCTGTGCGCGCCCAGCTCGAGAGCGGCGAACTCGAAACCCCGAAGCCGGGCGATGCGGTCTTCAACGGCCATGAGGTCCACATGATCGCCACGCCGCAGCAATCGCTCGAAGCCGCGGCCAAGGCGGCACGCGAAGCCGGCATCGAGGCGCACATCCTCAGCGACGAAATCGAAGGCGAATCGCGCGAGGTGGGCAAGATGCACGCCGCGCTCGCACGCGCCGTGGCGAATCGCGGCCAGCCCTTTGCGCGGCCGTGCGTCATTCTTTCGGGTGGCGAAACCACCGTCACCATCCGGCCGCGGCAGCCCGGGCAGGCCAAGGGCAGGGGCGGGCGTGCCGGCGAACTCTGCATGGGCCTGGCCGGCGCGCTGATGGGCCAGCCGCAGGTGTGGGCGCTGGCCGCCGACACCGACGGCATCGATGGCGTGGAAGACAACGCTGGCGCCTTCGTCACGCCCGACACGCTGGCGCGCGCCACCGCGGCCGGCCGCAAGCTGTCGGACCACCTCGACCGCAACGATGCGTACGGCTACTTCGACGCGATTGGCGACCTGTTCGTGACCGGGCCCACGAACACCAACGTCAACGACTTCCGCGCGCTCCTGATTCTGTAGCGGCTGCAACGGCAAAAGGGGCCGGTTTCCCGGCTCCGGCGGCCTTCGCGAACTCGGGTTAATCTATGCACCCGGCGGCAAATTGCCGCCGCTGTCGCAAGCGCACCTTCCGGGTGCCGCACCGCGCATCCAGATTTTCCCCTTTTTCACCCACCATCCAGTCCTCGAAGGAAAAGTTCGCCATGACCGCCAGCTACACCGACACCCGCCTGCTGATCGACAACGAATGGGTCGACGCCACCGGCGGCAAGACCCTGGACGTCGTGAACCCGGCCACCGGCAAGGCCATCGGCAAGGTGGCGCATGCCAGCATCGCCGACCTCGACCGCGCCCTGGCCGCCGCCCAGCGCGGCTTCGAAAAGTGGCGCAACACGCCCGCCAACGAGCGCGCCGCCGTCATGCGCCGCGCCGCCGGCCTGATCCGCGAACGCGCCCCGGAAATCGCCAAGCTGCTCACGCAGGAACAAGGCAAGCCGCTGGCCGAAGCCAAGGGCGAAACGCTGGCCGCCGCCGACATCATTGAATGGTTTGCCGACGAAGGCCGCCGCGTCTACGGCCGCATCGTGCCCTCGCGCAACCTGGCTGCGCAGCAACTGGTGATCAAGGAGCCGCTCGGCCCCGTCGCCGCCTTCACGCCCTGGAACTTCCCCATCAACCAGATCGTGCGCAAGCTCGGCGCCGCGCTGGCCACCGGCTGCTCGTTCCTGGTAAAGGCGCCTGAGGAAACCCCGGCATCGCCCGCCGCGCTGCTGCAGGCTTTCGTAGATGCCGGCATTCCGCCCGGTACCGTGGGCCTGGTGTTCGGCAACCCGGCCGAAATCTCGAACTACCTGATCTCGCACCCGATCATCCGCAAGGTCACCTTCACGGGGTCCACGCCGGTCGGCAAGCAACTGGCCGCACTGGCCGGCGCGCACATGAAGCGCGTCACCATGGAGCTGGGCGGCCACGCACCGGTCATCGTCGCTGAAGACGCCGACGTCGCCCTGGCCGTCAAGGCCGCAGGCGCCGCCAAGTTTCGCAATGCCGGCCAGGTCTGCATTTCGCCCACCCGCTTTCTGGTGCACAACAGCCTGCGCGAAGAATTCGCCCGCACGCTGGTCAAGTACACCGAAGGCCTGAAGCTCGGCGACGGCCTGGCCGAAGGCACGACCATCGGCCCGCTCGCCAACGCACGCCGCCTGACGGCCATGGCCCATGTGCTGGACGATGCGCGCAAGAAGGGCGCAACCATTGCGGCCGGCGGCGAACGCGTCGGCGACACGGGCAACTTCTTCGCGCCCACGGTGCTGACCGACGTGCCGCTCGATGCCGACGTGTTCAACAACGAACCCTTCGGTCCCATTGCGGCGATCCGCGGTTTCGACACGCTCGAAGAAGCCATCACCGAAGCCAACCGCCTGCCGTTCGGCCTGGCAGGCTACGCGTTCACCAAGTCGATCAAGAACGCGCATCTGCTGAGCCAGAGGCTCGAACTCGGCATGTTGTGGATCAACCAGCCCGCCGCACCCTCGCCCGAAATGCCGTTCGGCGGTGTGAAGGATTCGGGCTACGGCTCGGAAGGCGGCCCGGAGGCTCTCGAGGCCTACCTGAACACCAAGGCTGTTTCGATCATGAGCATCTGAGCGGTTCGTTCAGATCGCCCAGGTTCTTTTGGAAAGGCGGCATCGCTTCGGCGGTGCCGCTTTTTTATTTAGTGCGGTGGCGTTGTTCAGGGCGGCGCACCCGCCGACGGGGTACCTTTCTCCGCGAATGTCCCCCGGCCTGCGGCCTCCTCCTTTATTTCGCTGCGCAAGGCACCCCATCGACGGGCGCGTTATCCAGAGCGGTCGCCGATCGAACGGAACAAGCGCAGCGCTCGGTGTGCACAGGGCATCGGGTGCTCCCCGCAGCGAAATAAAGGAGGAGGGGCGCAGCCCCGGGGACATTCGCGGAGGGGAGTACCCGGTGGCCTTTGCACGCGCCCTGAATAGCAGCACTAAGAACAAAGGGCCAAAAATCACTGCCACCCATACCGCCGCGCATACCAACCCTTGACCGCCTGCGTCAGCGTCGCATACCCAGCCAGCATCGCCGCCAGCCATGGAAAGTAGGCCAGCGGAAGCGCCTGCAGCCTGAAGTAGTGTGCGAACCGTCCCATTGGCAGCCAGATGCCCGCCGCGGCAATGGCGGCGCCCATGGCCAGCAGCGGCCAGGCGGCGCGGCTTTGCAGGAACGGGATCTTCCGCGTGCGGATCAGGTGCACGATGAGTGTTTGCGACAGCAGGCCCTCGACAAACCAGCCCGACTGGAACAAGGTCTGGTGAGCAACCGTGTTGGCCGAGAACACGAACCACATCACTGCGTAGGTCAGGATGTCGAACACCGAACTGAGCGGCCCGAAGAACACCATGAACCGCCCCAGGTCGGCCGGGTTCCAGCTCTGCGGCTTGCGCAAGAATTCCGGGTCGACGTTATCGAACGGAATCGCAATCTGCGACACGTCGTACAGCAGGTTCTGCACCAAGAGGTGCAGCGGCAGCATCGGCAAGAATGGGAGGAACGCGCTCGCCACCAGCACCGAGAACACGTTGCCGAAGTTCGAGCTCGCCGTGAGCTTGATGTACTTGAGCATGTTGGCGAAAGTGCGGCGCCCTTCGATCACGCCCTGCTCCAGCACCATCAGGCTCTTCTCCAGCAGGATGATGTCCGCCGACTCCTTGGCCACGTCCACCGCGCCGTCCACCGAAATGCCGATGTCCGCCGCACGCAGCGCAGGCGCATCGTTGATGCCGTCACCCATGAAGCCGACCACGTGCCCGTTGGCATGCAGCGCGTGCACGATGCGCTCCTTGTGCGCCGGCGTGAGTTTGGCAAACACCTGGTGCTGCTCGACCAGCGTGCGCAACCCCGCATCGTCCAGCGCCTCGATCTCGCGGCCGAGCACCACATGGCCGGCTTCGATGCCCACGTCGCCGCAAACCTTGCGCGCAACCAGTTCGTTGTCGCCCGTGAGCACCTTCACCGCCACGCCATGCTCCGCCAGGGCGCGCAGCGCGGGCGCGGTCGATTCCTTCGGCGGATCCAGGAACGCCACGTACCCCAGCAGCGTGAGCCCTGATTCATCGGCCACGCCGTAGGCGGGCTTGCGGGCGTTAGCTCTCAGTGCACGGCTGGCGACGGCCACCACGCGCAGCCCCTGCGCGTTCAGCTCCGATGCCACGCGGTGGATGCTCGCCAGCAAGTCGCCATCGAGCGCCAGCACTTCCGCGCCGCGCTCCACCGCAGTACACACCGAAAGAATCTCTTCCAGCGCACCCTTGCAGATCAGCAGGTGCTCGCTGCCGCCGTTCTCCACCACCACCGACATGCGGCGGCGCGAGAAGTCGAACGGCACTTCATCGATCTTGCGCCAGGCCGTCTGCAGCCGCGTCTCGAGCTGCATCTCGGCGTGGTTCAGCACGGCCTTGTCGAGCAGGTTCTTCAGACCCGTCTGGTGAAAGCTGTTCAGGTAGGCCAGCTGCAGCACTCGGTTCGACGCCTCGCCCCAGGCGTTGGTATGGCGCTCCAGCACAATGCGGTCCTGCGTCAGCGTGCCGGTCTTGTCGGTGCACAGCACGTCCATCGCGCCAAAGTTGTGAATGGCTTCGAGCCGCTTCACGATCACCTTCTGCCGCGACATCACCACCGCGCCCTTGGCCAGGGTGGCGGTCACGATCATCGGCAGCATCTCGGGCGTGAGCCCGACGGCGATCGACAGCGCGAACAGCGCCGCCTCCCACCAGTCGCCCTTGGACACGCCGTTGATCACCAGCACCAGCGGGGCCATCACCAGCATGAAGCGGATCAGCACCCAGCTCACGCGGTTGATGCCGGCCTGGAACGCGCTCGTGCCCTGGTCGGCCGCGGCCACGCGCTGCGCGAGCGCGCCGAAGAAGGTGCGGTTGCCGGTGTGCACGATCAGCGCGGTGGCGGTGCCGCTGATCACGCTGGTGCCCATGAACAGAAGGTTCTCGCGCTCCAGCACGCCGGCTTCGCGGCTGCTCCGGTCGATGACGGAAAATTTCTCGACCGGCATGGCTTCGCCCGTCAATGCGGACTGGCTGATGAACAGGTCCTTGGCGCCCAGCAGGCGGCAGTCGGCCGGAATCATGTCGCCGGCCGAAAGCGCGATCACGTCGCCCGGCACAAGGTCGCGCATCGGCACTTCAACGCGCGGCGCGCTCGCGGCGCCGGGTTCCGGCCGCAGCACGGTGGCGGTGTTGCTCACCATCGCCTTGAGCCGCTCGGCCGCCTTGTTGGAGCGCGACTCCTGCAAAAAGCGCAGCACCGTCGACAGCCCCACCATGCTGCCGATCACGAGTGCGGCCTTCATGTCTTCGGTCACGTAAGACACGAGCGCCAGCACCGTGAGCAGCAGGTTGAACGGATTGCGGTAGCACTGCCACAGGTGCGTCCACCACGGCAAAGGTTGCTCGTGGCGAACCTCGTTGCTGCCAAGGCGCTTGCGCAGCGCCTGTGCCTGCTCTTCGCCCAGGCCCTGTGGCGAGCTGCCGAGTGCGGCGAGCAGCTCTCTTGCGTCGGCATGCGATGCGGCGGCCAGCGCCTTCGCAATGTCCGGCGGCATGGCGGCGGAGGCTACGCCGACGGGCTTCGAGCCCAGCATCGTCTGCCAGCGCTCGAAGTGATGCAGCATGCGGCGGCTGCGCAGGAAGCTCTCGAAAACGGACTTCAGGACGTTCTTCATTCTTTTTTCCTTCGTGGCGCGGGCCGCGAAGGGAAGAACCTCCCGCGTCAATCAGGCGTGGGAATCCCCTGCGGCGCGGTGCGCTGCAAACTGTTGTTATCGATGGGTCGGAACATGGGTGGCGCGCAGGGGCGCCAATGAGAAGCGGGGTCCATGGAAGGCCTCCTTGATTCGTGCGTGCCGAGCTGTGCGGTGCTGCGTTTCAGCGTTGCGTGGTGCGGGAGGGTTGTTCCAGCAGCAGGAAGAAGCTGCGGATGCGCCGCGTGGTCCAGAGCGCGGCGGCGCGGTCCAGCATCTCGTTGTCGAGGTCCTGCTTGGTGGCTGCTTCGCGTGCAGGCACGTGCGCCGCCGGGCGAACGGTGTCCTGCATCGGCTGCTGGTGCTGCTGACGAGATTGGAATTGACGCATGGCAAGGCTCCTTCGCGGTGAAGGGCCTCGCGCACGGACGCACGCAAGCTGACTGAAAAAGTCAGTGACGCAGAACGGCGGGATTCGGAAGGGGAGAACCGCTGGCCTGATGGGCGAACGGGTCACGCTGCGTGCACGGCGGCCGCAGCGCAAGAGAGCCTGCGCTAGAGGGCCGTATGTGTCACGCCTGCCGAGGCACGCGTCTTGTCACTGATCCAACTGGCACTGTCCACGCACGAGGCTCCGAAGTGAAGATCTTGCGATTGTTGCACTGCGTCATGAGGTGCGTCAACCCTTGGCGGCATATTCCGCGCTGCCAGCGCGGTGGCTCCGAAGGTGCGGGAGCGGCCTGCTGGCTTCAGTTGGCGATGCACTGAAACAGCACGCCCGACTCGGCCGGCGCCCTGCCGAGCCACTTGGGCGTTGCATTCCGTGCGCTGCAGTAGTCGGAGGCCTGCACGTAGGTAGGGGCACGCAGCGCGCCGTCGCGAAACGGCGTCACCTCGTTGGGAGGCGAGGAGCAGCCGGTAACAACAAGCAAGGCGAGCGGAAAAAGGAGGTGCCGGTTCATCAGGCCATTCTAAGTAAGAGCGAGTAAGCACGATAAGGGCAAGCGAGCGCGGGCTTCCTATTCGCACAGCGAACGAATTTCCGGCGGAATCGGCACCGCGCGGATACCGCCGCCTTCGCGCCGGGCCGCAAAGATGCGCACTTCCTCGCACTCGAGAATCAGCTCGTCGCCACGCGTCACGCGGTAGGTCTGCACAAAGCTCTTGTCGCGCCACTCGGCAATGCGCACCGCAATGTGCAGCGTGTCGCCGTAGCTCGCCGCCTTGACGAAGCGCGTGTGCGTGTCGACCAGTGGGGTGCCGATCACACCGAGCGTCTTGGTGGTTTCTTCCCAGCGCGGTACGCCGCATTCCGCAAAGAAGTGGCGCGAAGCCGCATCGATCCAGCGGAAGAAGTTGGGAAACCAGACGATGCCGGCCGGATCGCAGTCGCCGAACTCGACGCGCGCGGTGTAGGTGATTTCTTTGCTGCTGCTCATCTGTTCATTGTCGCGGTGCTCAGTCGGCAACGATTTTCCGTTCGCGGATCAGCGCCCCGAAGCGCTGCGAATCGGCCGCGGCGCGTTGCTGGAAATCGGCCGGCGAGCCCGGCAACGCTTCGCCGCCCAGCGCGGCAATGCGCTCCTTCACGGCCGGCAGCGCAAGCGCGCGGTTGATCTGCGTATTGAGCTGCGCCACCACTTCGGGCGGCGTGCCCGCGGGCGCATAGAAGCCGAACACCGTGTCGGCATCGAAGCCACGCAGTCCGGCCTCGTCGAGCGTGGGCACATCAGGAAACTGCGGCGAACGGTGCGGGCTGCCCACCGCCAGCAGCCGCAGCTTGCCGGCGCGCACCTGCTGCAGGCCGATGCCAGGATCGAACGCATAGTCGATCTGGCCCGCGAGCAGGTCCTGCAGCGCAGGGGCGGCGCCGCGGTAGGGCACATGCAGCGCGAAGACGCCGGCTTGGCTCTTGAACATTTCGCCCGCCAGGTGCGGCGAGCTGCCGTTGCCCGGCGAGCCGTACGAGAGCTTGCCCGGGTTGGCCTTGAGGTACGAGATGAATTCGCGCACGTTGGTGGGCGGCAGCGAAGGCTTGGCCACCAGAAAGACCAGCACGCGCGCGGCCGCTGCCACCGGCACCAGGTCCTTGGCCGGGTCGAAGCTCATTCGCGAATACAGGTGCGGGTTTACCGACACCATGCCGCCTGAACTCATGAGCAGCGTGTAGCCGTCGGCGGGCGCGCGCGCCACCGACTCACCGCCGACGTTGCCGTTGGCACCCGCACGGTTCTCGATGACCACGGGTTGCTTGAGCGATTCCTGCAGCGGCTGCGAGACCGCACGCGCGATCTGGTCCGCGGCGCCGCCCGGCGGAAAGTTGACGACCACCTTGATCGGCTTGGCGGGCCATGCGCCGGACTGCGCCTGAGCATGCGTCTGCGCATGCGTGCAGGCCAAGAGCGCGCAGGCGGCGGTCAAAACAAGGCGGCGTCGCCAGGGAAGGGTGGGTTGGGGCATGGTGTTGTGTCTCCTTGGTTGTTATGAAATCTGCATCAGGCAGTGGTGGAAGGCGGCCGCTTCATCCAGCGGATTGGCTGCGCCTGCAATGGCCGGGGTGCCGCGCCGTGGCGCAACAGCGCGGCGTCGAGCGCCTTGCCGCCTTCGTCCGCCAGGGCCGCCTCGCGCGCCGCAGAAACCGCCTCTGCGCGCTTCGTTGCAGGCAAGGCCGTACGGCCCGCGAGCTCGTCGATCACGTGCAGCAGGTTGTGCTTGCCGCGTTCATTGGTGCTGCCATAGCCCTTGATGAGCCGTCCGCACAGTGCGACTTCGCGGCCCAGTGACCAGGTTTCACGTGTGCCGCTTTCCACGGCCGCGAGCCAACGTTCGATCAAGGCTTGTTCTTCGGAAAAGCGCTGGCCGCGCCGGCGCAGCCATTTGAGCGAAGACAGAAGGCGCAGCGACGCCATGCCGAGCACCGAGTGGCTGCCCACCTTGAGCGGCAGGGCCCAGGGCTCCCGGCCGCGCGCCTGGCGGGTGCGGTCCCATGTGGTCACGCGGCGCGAAAGGCCGGGCGGCAGCAGCGCGGCGAACTCGGGCGCGCCGGGCTTGAAGTGGTCGTAGACCTTCACGATGTCTTCATCGGAGGCACGCACTTCCTGCCGCACGCGCTGCGCACGGCTTGCTCGGCCCTTGAGCGCGGCCACGCGAACGATGTCGTCGAAGGCCATCCACAGTGCGAGCCAGCGCGCGGCCTCACGGGTGATGGCAAAGCCCTGCGCACCGGCCGGGTCGGCGGCACGCTCGGCATCGAGCACCCTGGCCAGCCGCGCGGCATAGAGCTTGGCGTAGTCAGCGTCCTGGTAGTCGAGCACGCGCGCATGGCCGAGCGCGAGCATGTCGTGCACCGCCGGTGGAAAGCGCCGCGCCACGTCGTCGGGCAGCGCGCGCGCCGGTGGCGGTGCGTCGGCCGTGTCGCCCGCCATGATGCTGCTCACGAAGGCGGCCTGCGCGCGCGGCGCGCTTACCGCATCGAAGGCGGCGGCAAAGCCGCGCAGGCTGGCCGCGGCCATCTTGTTCAGCTTTTCGGGCGCGCTGGTGTCGCCGCCGCGCACCACGTGCTCGTAGGCCGCGCGCGGAAAGGGGAAAAGGCCGCTGCCCGCAATGGCGCCGAGCATCACGGCGCTGACCACCGTGCCGGCCTCGCGCGCCACGGCGTTCATGTCGAACACATGGTGCTCGCGGCTGAAGGCCTTGACCACGTCGAGCAGGTGCTGCGCATCGGCGCGGCCGTCGCCGGGCTGCATGCGTTCGGCCGTGGTGAAGATGCGCGCCGAAGAGCTGATGACCAGCGTGCGCAGCGGTGCGCTCATGCCGTTGCCGATCTGCCGCGCGGTCTCGAGCAGTTCCGAAGAGACGATGGCGTCGAGCGCGCCCGGCACCGGGCTCAGGCTGAACACCGGCCGCCTGCCGGCGAGCTGCGCGAGCGGCACCGGAAACACTTCGATGTAGTAGGTGGTGGCGCCGGTGCGCTGCGCCACGCCGGGAATCGACGTGCTCTGCGCGGCATAGCCGGCGTGGCGGGCAATGTCGACCAGCCACTCGGTAAGCACGCCGCCGCCTTCGCCGCCCAGGGCGCAGACGAGAAGGGTGATGGGTCGGTTCTGTTCCATGGCGTGACTCATGCGGGTTGAAGGGCGCGCACCACGGCCCCGCGCAGCGAGTGCAGCAGGCGTTCGTGCCATTTCGGGTTCTGCACCACCTCGGCGCGATAAAAGCTCGGGCACAGCGTGGCCGCGTGCGCGTTCTCGCCGCACAGGCCGCAGCCCACGCAGCCGTCGATCACGGTGGCAACCGGGTCGACCTTGAGCGGATCGGGGTTGTCCTTCAGCGTGAGGGTGGGGCAACCCGACAGGCGGATGCACGCGTGGTCGCCGTTGCACACGTCTTCGTCGACGCCGTATTTCACGCGCACCACGCGCTCGCCTTTCTTGAGCAGGCTTGCAATCCACGGCTTGATGCGGCGCTGGCGCTCCAGCTGGCACTCGCCTTCGGCAATCACCACCTTCAGGCCGTTGAAGTCGCTGGTGAGCGCTTCGGTCAGCGTCTTGCGCATGCGCTCCACGTCGTAGGTGGTGACGGTGCGCATCCACTTCACGCCCAGGCCCGTCAGCGTGGCTTCGATGGTCTGGTTCTTGTCGACCAGGCTCTGCTGCTTGTCGACCGCGCGCTCCTTCATCTCGTCGTCGGGCGTGGAGATGATGTCCTGCGTGCCCGTGGCCGAGGTGTAGCCGTTCTTGAAGATCAGCAGCACCGCGTCGTCGTCGTTGAAGAGCGCGCTCTGCACGCCCGTGAGCAGGCCGTTGTGCCAGAAGCCGCCGTCGCCCATGATCGACAGCGTGCGTCGGTTCATCATCGGCGCCACGCCCGCGCGGCTCGCCAGGCTCATGCCGTAGCCCAGGATCGAATGCCCCATCGAAAACGGCTCGAAAGTGCCGAAGGCGTGGCAGCCGATGTCGGCCGCAATGTGCACGGGGCCCGTCTGTTGCTGCGCAAGCTTCAGGGCCGAGAACACCGGGCGTTCGGGGCAGCCGACGCAAAAGCTCGGCGGCCGGTTGGGCAGCGGTGCGGAGAGCTGGCGCGCCACGGCCTCGCGCCTCTCGCGGTTGCCGGCCAGCCAGGCCGCGGCGGACGAAGAGGCTTCGCCCGGCCCGATGTATTTGGCCGCGAACGTGCCGATGCCGCCCGCGAGCACTTCTACGCCGTATTCACCCGCCGAAGGCAGCATGTCCTTGCCGTGCAGCGGCGTCTGGATGTCGCGCCGGCGCAGCAGCGTGGCGATGTCCTGCTCGATGTATTCGGGCTGGCCTTCTTCCACCACCAGCACCGCGCGCTTGCCCACGCAGAAGTCGGCCACCTGCTCGGGCACCAGCGGGCAGGTCACGTTGAGCACCAGAATCGGAACGTCCGTCTCGCCGAAGGCATCGGCCAGGCCCTGCTGCTGCAGGCTGCGAATCAGCGCGTTGTAGAGCCCGCCCTGCACCACGATGCCCAGGTCGGCGTGGCGACTACCCGGAATGAGTTCGTTGAGCCCGTGCTCCACGATGTAGCGCCGCGCCGCCGGAATGCGCTCGTCGCCCTTGAGCTTTTCGTGGCGGAAGGTGACAGGCGGGTGCGCGAGCCGCATGTAGTCGAAGCCCGCGGGTTCCGTCATCAGCGCCCGGGTAGAGACGGCCGGCGCAATGTTGTCCTTGCACTCGAAGCTGCCGCGCACATGGCAGGTGCGGATGCGCAGCTCCATGAGGCATGGCATGTTCGAGGCCTCCGAGAGCCGGAAGCCGTGCTCGACCATGCGCACCATCTGGCCGAGGTCGGGCCGCGGATCGAGCAGGCACATGCTCGACTTGAGCGCGTAGGCATGCGTGCGCTCCTGGATCACGCTCGCCCCTTCGCCGTAGTCCTCGCCCACCACCACCAGCACGCCGCCCGTCACGCCGGGCGACGAGAGATTGGAGAGCGCATCGGCCGCCACGTTGGTGCCGACGATGGACTTCCACGTCACGGCGCCACGCAGCGGGTAGTGGATGGAAGCGCCGAGCATGGCGGCCGCGGAGGCCTCGTTGGAGCAGGCCTCCACGTGCACGCCCAGTTCGTCCATGTATGTCTTGGCCTGCACCATCACGTCGAGCAGGTGGGAGACCGGCGCACCCTGGTAGCCCCCGACGTAGGCCACGCCGGATTGCAGCAGGCCTTTGGTGATCGCGAGAATGCCCTCGCCGTGGAACGTGTCGCCGGCGCCCAGGCGCAGCGATTCCACTTCCTTGCTGAATGAAACTTCCAAGAGATTCGGCTCCGATGGGTTGATGTGGTGGTTGAATGGCTGGCGGGCAAAGGCGCGCGTTTCCCGCGCCGTGCTTTCGCCGGCGTTGCGCTGCGGTATCGGTGGCTACTTGCCGGGCGGCTTGGCGGCGGTGCCGGGAAAGCGCGCCACGTAGTAGGCAAGGGTGTCCAGGTCCTCCGGCGGGATGCCGCTCACGGCCTCGGTCATCGCCTGCGTGTAGCCAGGCCGCTTGCCGGTGCGAAAGCCGTGCAGCGTCATCTGCAGGTAGTCTTCGCGCTGCTGTGCGATGCGCGGCACCTGCTGTCCGCCGCTCAGGTCGGCGCCGTGGCAGATCACGCAGCGGTGCGTTTGCGCCAGCGCCTGCCCACGCGCCATGCGGGCGGCATCGGGCGGCGCGGCCGGGGGCGGTGCGGGCACGGCCGGCAGCGTGGCAATGAACTCCGAGAAGCCACGCAGGTCCTCGTCCTTCATGGTCTTGGCCACCGCCGTCATCGCGGGGTTGTCGCGCCGGCCTTCACGAAACAGGAACAGCTGCGTGATGGCATAGAACGAATGCTGGCCCGCGAGCACCGGTGTTCCCGCCATGTCACTGCGCCCGTTGGCACCGTGGCACGAGGCGCACACCGCCGCATAGCGCTGCGCATAGCTGCCCTGCGCAGCCTGCGTGCCTTGCGCACTGGCGGAAGGCGCTGCCGAAGCGAGGAGCATCATGGCCATGGCTACGCCTGCCGGCATGAAAGCTGCAAGAACGAAACCCCTGCTCATCGGCCGCCGTAGCTGATGCGGTAGATCGCGCCCGCGTGGTCGTCGCTCACGAGCATGGAGCCGTCCTTCAGCACCAGGAAGTCCACCGGCCGCCCGAGATAGTTGTTGTTCTCGACGAAGCCCGTCATGAACGGCTCGACCTTCGCGCCGCCCTTGCCGTCCGGCCATGCCACGGCAATGTCCGCGTACTTGGTGGTGCGGTTCCATGGGCCATGGCGCGCGATGAACATCGCGCCGCGGTACTTGCTCGGGAACATCTTCCCGTTATAGAACGTGAGGCCCAGGCCGGCCGCGTGCGGGCCGAGCAGCGCCGCGGGCTTGGTGAACTCGCCGCAGTTCTTGCCCCAGCCGAACTCGGGGTCGGCGATGTTGCCCTGGTGGCAATACGGATAGCCGAAGTGCTGGTTGGGCGCGGTCACCACGTTCAGTTCGTCGTTCGGCAGGTCTTCGCTGAGCCAGTCGCGCCCGTTGTCGGTAAACCAGAGGTTGCCCGTCTTCGGGTCGAAGTCGAAGCCCACCGTGTTGCGCACGCCGCGCGCCACCGTCTCGATGCCGCTTCCATCCAGGTTCATGCGAAAGATGCGCGCATGCTTCTCGTCGGGGTCGCAGATGTTGCAGGGCGCGCCCACGGCGTAGTAGAGCTTGTCGTTGTGAACCCGCAGGTAGCGCCAGCTGTGGTCCTGCCCGCCGGGCAGCTTGTCGTTGAGCACCACCGGCGTGCCGGGGTTGTCGAGCTTGTCTTCGATGCTGTCGTAGCGAACGATCTGCTTGTGCGTGGCAAGGTACAGCGCACCCTTGTGGTATTCGATGCCGGTGGCGAACTCGGTCTTGTCGACGATGGTCTTGGGCTTGCGGTCGCCCTTCTCGGCAATGGCATAGACCTTGTTGCCCACGAAGAGCGTGCTCACGAACACCGTGCCTTTGTCGCCCTGGCGGAGCGACCGCGCGTCGAGCACGCCCGAGGCCCAGGTCTCCACCTTGAAGCCCGGCGGCAGCTTGAACTTGGTGGTGGGCAACTGGTCGGCCGCGGTGGGAATAGGGAAGGAAGGAACCGGCGCCATGCGCGTGGCCGCCTCTGTCTTGGGGCGCCCCTTGGCCCAGCCCGGCTCCTCGGCCGGCGGCTGCTGGGCCCATGCGGCAGTGGTGGCAACGCAAAGCAGGGCGGCAATTGCCGCATGCGGACGCAGTCTGGCCATGTCTTGTCTCCTTCTCGTGGGTGGGCTCTTCGTGTTCGCCGACCTTGGGTCAATCGGCAACGGCGGCCAGTGTGCGAGCCCTGCGCCGGGTCTTCAATAAAATATTCGAGCTAAGTAATATGCACACCATGCATATACAAACGATAGACCTCAACCTGCTGCGACTGTTCGATGCGGTCTATCGCGCACGCAGCGTGAGCCGCGCCGCCGAAGAGCTGGGCCTTACGCAGCCCGCCGCCAGCCATGGCCTGGGCCGCCTGCGCCTGCTGCTGAAAGACGCGCTCTTCACGCGTGCGCCCGGCGGTGTGGCGCCCACGCCGCGCGCCGACCGGCTGGCCGTTGCGGTGCAGGCCGCGCTCAACACGCTGGAAGAAGCGCTGCAGGAGCCCGGTCGATTCGAGCCGCAGGCATCGCGCAAGACCTTTCGCATTCACATGAGCGACATCGGCGAAGGCCGCTTCTTGCCTCCGCTCATGGCGCGGCTTGGCGAGCTGGCGCCCGGCGTCCGCATCGAGACCCTGCCGCTGTTGCCGACCGACATAGCGCCCGCGCTCGACAGCGGCCGCATCGACTTTGCCTTCGGCTTTTTGCCCAAGGTGCGCGACACGCAGCGCAAGCACCTGCTGAAAGACCGCTACATCGTGCTGTTGCGCAAGGGCCATCCGTTCGCGCGCGGCCGGCGCAACAGCCAGGCCCTCATCGAGGCGCTGCAAACGCTCGAATACGTGGCGGTGCGCACGCATGCGGAAACGCTGCGCATATTGCAGTTGCTCAACCTGGAAGAGCGGGTGCGGCTGACCACCGAGCACTTCATGGTGCTGCCCGCCATCGTGCGCGCCACCGACCTTGCGGTGGTGATGCCGCGCAACATCGCGCGCGGGTTCGCAGAAGAGGGCGGCTACGCCATCGTGGAGCCCGCTTTTCCGCTGCGCGACTTCACCGTGTCGCTGCATTGGAGCAGGCGCTTCGAGGCCGATCCGGCCAACCGCTGGCTGCGGCAGGTGATCACCGAACTGTTCTCGGAGGGCGCTTGATGAAAAAAGCGGCATCCGCCGGGGCGGATGACGCCCGATGTGGCCCAGGAATTGCTCACTGGCTCAAGGGTTTCCCCGTAGCTTGCATACCAGCCCCCACATACGCAATATGGGCGCTGCGGTATGTACCCGGCGGCGCAAGCCGCTAACGTCAACGCTTGGCCGAAACGAGCCGCCCACGAGCACGAAGAGCATGAGCACCGAGAGCAGCAACAAGACCCAACCCATCCGGTTCTTCCACCGCGGAAAAGCCGTCGACGTCAGCGGCGTCCACCCCACGCGCTCCGTGCTCGACTGGCTGCGCGAGGACGCGCACTGCACAGGCACCAAGGAAGGCTGCAACGAAGGCGACTGCGGCGCCTGCACCGTGGTCATTGGCGAGCTGGCCGAGGCCGGCGGCCTGAAGCTGCAGACCGTGAACGCCTGCATCCAGTTCTTGCCCACCTTGCACGGCAAGGCGCTCTTCACGGTCGAAGACCTCAAGGACCAGTGCCAGGCCCATGCGGCAGGCGAGACCGAAGTTCAGGCGCAGGACAAGCGCCCCCATCCCGTGCACCGCCTGCACCCGGTGCAGCAGGCCATGGTCGATTGCCACGGCTCGCAGTGCGGCTTTTGCACCCCGGGGTTCGTGATGTCGCTGTGGTCCGCCTACGAGCACCACCAAGCCGAGGGCACCCTGCCCACGCGCCAACAGCTGGCCGACGATCTTTCAGGCAACCTGTGCCGCTGCACCGGCTACCGGCCGATTCTCGACGCCGGCCAACGCATGTTCGACCTGCCTCCGGTGCGGCTCGATGCGCAGCCGGTGGTGGCCGCGCTCACGGCCCTGCAAGGGAATTTGCAGCAAGAGGGCCTCGACTACGCCGCGCCGCTCGGCGCCCGCATCGACCACTTTCATGCGCCCAGAACGCTCGCGCAGCTTGCGGCGCTGCGCGTGCAGAAGCCCGGCGCACAGTTGCTCTCGGGCTCCACCGACGTCGGCCTGTGGGTCAACAAGCAGTTTCGCGACCTGGGCGACATCATCTACGTGGGCGACGTGGCTGAAATGAAGATCGTCGAGGCGCGTGCCGACGAGCTCTACATCGGCGCCGGCGCATCGCTCGAATCCGCATTCGAAGCCCTGGTGCAGCGCGTGCCCAGCCTGCAGGACGTGTGGCTGCGCTTTGCGTCGCCGCCCATCCGCCATGCCGGCACCATGGGCGGCAACGTGGCCAATGGTTCGCCCATCGGCGATTCGCCGCCGGTGCTGATGTCGCTCGACGCGGAGATCGAGCTGCGCCGTGGCGATGCGGTGCGCCGCATGCCGCTGCCCGATTTTTATGTCGACTACATGAAGAACCAGCTGCAGCCCGGCGAATTTGTGCAGGGCCTCGCGGTTCCGCTCGCGGCCATGCGCCGCCAGGTGCGTGCCTACAAGATCAGCAAGCGCTTCGATTGCGATATTTCCGCGCTGTGCGCCGGTTTTGCGGTGGAGCTGGAAGAGGGCAGCGACACGGTGAAGGCCGTGCGCCTGGCCTTCGGCGGCATGGCCGCCACCGTGAAGCGCGCCGCCCAGGCCGAGGCCGCACTCGTGGGCAAGCCCTGGACGCAAGCCAGCGTGAACGCCGCCAAGCTCGCGCTCGCGCAAGACTTCAAGCCGCTGTCGGACATGCGCGCTTCGGCCGACTACCGGCTGCAGGTGGCGCAGAACCTCATCCAGCGCCTCTGGCTCGAAACCCGCGCCGACGACGCACTCTCGCTCGAAGAGACCAGCGTCTGGAGCGTGATGCCCCATGCCTCGGCCAAGGCCGCGGCGGAAGGAGTCTGACCATGAACAAGCCCATCGACGCCCGCCTGCTGCAGCCCGCCGAGCCATTTGCCGACTACCTGAAGAACACCGCCGCGCGCATCGACCCCGCGGCCGAGGCGGTGGCGCACGAACTCGGCGCGCGAGTTGGCATCAGCCGCCCGCACGAATCGGCGCACCTGCACGTGGCCGGCGAAGCCACCTACATCGACGACATTCCCGAGATTGCCGGCACGCTGCATTGCGCGCTGGGCCTCTCGCCCGCAGCCAACGGCCGGGTGACGGCGCTGTCGCTCGATGCGATTTGCGCCATGCCGGGCGTGGTGTCGGTGCTGACGGCCGACGACATTCCTGGCACCAACGACTGCGGCTCGATCGTGCACGACGACCCGATATTGCTTTCGCTGAAAGACGGCGGCCAGATCCGCTACCTGGGCCAGCCGGTGTTCGCGGTGATTGCCGAAAGCCGCGATGCCGCGCGCCGCGCCGCCGCAAAGGCCAAGGACGCCATCGCCGTCGAAGCCGAGCCGCCCGTGCTCACGCCGCAGGATGCACACGCGCGCGGCCAGTATGTGGTGCCGCCAATGCACATCGTGCGCAGCGGCGGCGTGGCCAACGAAGGCGACGAGGCGGCGGTGCGCGCCGCCATTGCCACCGCGCCGCACCGCCACAAGGCCACGCTCGACGTGGGCGGGCAGGAGCAGTTCTACCTCGAAGGCCAGATCAGCTACGCCATTCCGAAGGAGGGCGGCGCGCTGCACATCCATTGCTCCACGCAGCACCCGAGCGAGATGCAGCACCTGGTGGCGCATGCGCTGCACCTGCAGTCGAACGAGGTGCATGTCGAATGCCGGCGCATGGGCGGCGGCTTCGGCGGCAAGGAATCGCAATCGGCGCTGTTCGCCTGCGTGGCCGCGGTGGCGGCCAGCAAGCTGCGCCGCCCGGTCAAGCTCAGGCTCGACCGCGACGACGACTTCATGATCACCGGCCGCCGCCACTGCTTCTGGTACGAGTACGACGTGGGCTATGACGACGAGGGACGTATCCTCGGCGCAGAGATCACCATGGTCTCGCGCGCCGGCCACTCGGCCGATCTTTCGGGCCCCGTGATGACGCGTGCGCTGTGCCACTTCGACAACGCCTACTGGTTGCCCAACGTGGCAATGCACGGCTATTCGGGCAAGACCAACACGCAGAGCAACACGGCCTTCCGCGGCTTTGGCGGGCCGCAAGGCGCCATTGCCGTCGAGAACATCCTCGACTCGGTCGCGCGCGAGCTGAAGAAAGACCCGCTCGACGTTCGGCGCGTCAACTTCTACGGCAAGGCGGAGAACAACGTCACGCCCTACCGCCAGACCGTGACCGACAACATCGTGCACGAACTGGTGGCCGAGCTCGAAACGAGCAGCGATTACCGCGCCAGGCGCGAGGAGATCGCCGCGTTCAACCGGAAGAGTGTGGTGCTCAAGCGCGGCCTCGCGCTGGCGCCGCTCAAGTTCGGCATTTCGTTCAACGTGAAGCATTTCAACCAGGCCGGCGCACTGGTGCATGTGTACACCGACGGCTCCATTCTTGTGAACCACGGCGGAACCGAGATGGGGCAGGGCCTCAACACCAAGGTGGCGCAGGTGGTGGCGCACGAACTGGGCGTGAGCTTCGAGCGCGTGCGCGTGACCGCCACCGACACCACCAAGGTGGCCAACACCTCGGCCACCGCCGCATCGACCGGCGCCGACCTGAACGGCAAGGCCGCGCAAGATGCGGCGCGGCAGATCCGCGAGCGGCTTGCGCAAAGCGCGGCCGAACGCCATGGCGGCAAGGCAAGCGAAGTGCGCTTTGCGAACGACAAGGTCGAGGTCAACGGCCGCACGCTGGCCTTCAGCACCGTGGTGGGCGAGGCGTATCTCGACCGCAAGCAGCTCTGGTCGGACGGCTTCTACGCCACCCCGGGCCTCAGCTGGGACAAGGAAAAGATGCAGGGCCGCCCGTTCTACTACTACGCCTATGGCGCGGCGGTGAGCGAGGTGGTCGTCGACACGCTCACCGGCGAATGGAAGTTGCTGCGCGCCGACATCCTGCACGACGCAGGCAAGTCGCTGAACCCGGCCGTGGACATCGGCCAGGTCGAAGGCGCCTTCATCCAGGGCATGGGCTGGCTCACGACCGAAGAGCTGGTGTGGCACCCCCAGAGCGGCAAGCTCACCACGCACGCCCCCAGCACCTACAAGATTCCGACCGCCAACGACTGCCCGCCGATCTTCAACGTGCGCCTGTTCGAAGGCCAGAACTTCGAAGACTCCATCCACCGCAGCAAGGCCGTGGGCGAACCGCCGCTGCTGCTGCCGTTCTCGGTGTTCTTCGCCATCCGCGACGCGGTGTCCGCCGCGGGCGGCCACAGGGTCGATCCGCCGCTGAAGGCGCCGGCCACGAGCGAATCGATTCTTCGCGCCATCACGGCCGTCCAGTCCGCATAGCCCACTCGTAGACTTTGGCGCATGTCCAAAGTCCTGCCAATGCCCTACGCCCTCGTCCTCTTCGCGAAACACCGCGGAACCGGCCTTGCCGGGCCGCGGGTGCGGCCCACCGCCGGGGGCCAAGCCATGCGTGACCAGGCCTTGTTCGACAAGATCGACCTGCACCTCATCCGGGTGCTGCACACCGTGCTGACCGACCGCAGCGTTTCGCGCGCCGCCATTCGCCTGGGCATGTACCAACCGGCCGTGTCGGCCGCGCTGAAGCGCCTGCGCGAACTCTCGGGCGACCCGCTGCTGGTGCGCTCGGGTTCGGGCATGGTGCCGACCGATGCGGGGCTGCGCATGATCGAGCCCGCGGCCAGCATCCTGCGCGCGGCCGAAATGCTGTTCTCCGATGCGCGCGGCTTCGAGCCGCAGTCGGCGGCCACCACCTTCCGCATCGCGGCGAGCGACTACATGGACCCGCTCTTCCTGCCGATGCTGGTGGCGCACGTGAAGCGCGAGGCGCCGCTGTGCCAGATCGAGATCCATGCGCTCACGCCCGATTCCGACTATCACGGCCACCTTGCGCTCGGGCAGGTCGATCTGGTCATCGGCAACTGGCTCAAGCCGCCCGAAGACCTGCACATGGCGCGGCTCTTCGGCGACGAGGTGGTGTCGCTGGTCAACCAGGACCATCCGGCCGTGCGCCGCGGCTGGGACCTGGAAACCTGGCTCGCGGCCGAGCACATTGCGCCTACGCCCATGCACCCGGGCGGGCGCGGCATCATCGACCAGATGCTCGACGAGCTGGGCAGGCAGCGCAACATCACGGCGCGCTGCGCGCACTTCAGCCTCATTCCGGACATGGTGGCCTCGAGCCTCTTGGTGCTCACCACCGGCCGCCAGTATTGCGAGCGCTTTGCCGCGCGGCTGCCGGTGAAGATTCTCGATTGCCCGGTGGCGCTGCCGCGCCTCATGTACTACCAGCTCTGGCACGAGCGCACCCATTCGTCGAGTTCCGCGCGCTGGCTGCGCGAATGCATCAAGGACGTGGCGGCCTCGCTGCGGCCCGCCTTCACCACCCAGGCCCAGCGGGCCGTCGCAGCGGAGGCTCCCGACCCGCCCTGACGAATCCTTCGGCCGCGCCGGCGTCGCGGCCGGGGCGACGATGAACGAACCGCCAAATACAACAGCTGGAGACAAGCGACATGAACAGGTTTGAAGAGGTGCCCAAGGTCACCGATCCCCACGCCTCGGGGACAGCCGCGCGCACCGCGCCGCGGAATGCGGGCTTGCTTGAACGCATGTTCAAGCTCACCGAGCACAACACCACCGTGCGCACCGAGGTCATCGCAGGGCTCACCACCTTCCTGACGATGGCCTACATCATCTTCGTGAACCCATCGATCCTCGGCGATGCAGGCATGCCGAAGGGCGCGGTGTTCGTGGCCACCTGCCTGATCGCGGCGCTGGGCACGCTGATCATGGGGCTGTATGCCAACTACCCGATTGCCATGGCGCCGGGCATGGGCCTGAACGCCTACTTCGCCTACGTGGTGGTGCTGGGCATGGGCTACACGTGGCAGGTGGCGCTGGGCGCGGTGTTCATCTCGGGCTGCCTGTTCCTCATCGTCACCGTCACCGGATTGCGGGAGCTGTTCATACAGGGCATACCGCAGTCGCTTCGAACGGCGATCACCGTGGGCATCGGCATGTTTTTGGCGCTCATCGCGCTCAAGAGCGCGGGCGTGGTGGCCGCCTCGCCGGCCACCTTCGTCACGCTGGGCGACCTGCATTCGGCGCCGGTGGTGCTGGCCACGCTGGGCTTCCTGGTGATCGTGGCGCTCGACCGGCTCAAGGTGCGCGGCGCGATATTGATCGGCATCCTGCTGGTGACGGTGCTGTCGTTCTTCTTCGGCGGCAACAAGTTCCACGGCGTGTTCGACGCGCCGCCGTCCATCGCGCCCACCTTCATGCAGCTCGACATCCTGGGCGCGCTGAAGGGCGGCATCCTGAACGTGGTGCTGGTGTTCTTCCTGGTCGAGATGTTCGACGCCACCGGCACGCTGATGGGCGTGGCCAAGCGCGCCGGCTTGCTGGTACCCGGCAAGATGGAGCGCATGAACAAGGCGCTCCTGGCCGACAGCGGCGCCATCTTCGCGGGCTCGCTGCTCGGCACCTCGAGCACCACCGCCTACGTGGAAAGCGCGGCGGGTGTGCAGGCAGGCGGGCGCACCGGCCTCACGGCCGTGGTGGTGGCGGGGCTGTTTCTCGCGTGCCTGATGATCTCGCCGCTCGCGGGCTCGGTGCCGGCCTACGCCACCGCGCCGGCGCTGCTGTTCGTGGGCTGTCTGATGCTGCGCGACCTGGTCGAGCTCGACTGGGAAGACACCACCGAAGTGATTCCCGCGGCAGTGACCGCGCTGGCCATGCCGTTCACCTACTCGATTGCCAACGGCCTGGCCTTCGGCTTCATCACGTATGCCGTGCTCAAGCTCTTCACCGGCCGGGCACGGGAAGTGCATGCGATGGTCTGGGTGATCGCAGCAATTTTCCTGTTCAAGTTCGCCTACATCGGCGGACACTGAGCAAAGCGCCGTCGGGCGCCGATGGTTGCGGGGACGCTATTAAACTTGTAGCTATGTTTTCCGCTTGTTGCTGTTGAACGAGACAAACCCACGAAACCCGGCATGACAACCCCCAGACTCCAGCTCGCGAACATCAGCAAGCGCTACCCCGCGGTGGTGGCGAACAGCGACATCTCGCTGGCCGTGGCGCCCGGCGAGATCCATGCCGTGCTCGGCGAGAACGGCGCCGGCAAATCGACGTTGATGAAGATCATCTACGGCTCGGTCAAGCCCGACGAAGGCACCGTCATCTTCGACGGCCAGGCCGTCAACCTGCGCAACCCGCAGCAGGCGAGGGCGCTGGGCATCAGCATGGTGTTCCAGCATTTCAGCCTGTTCGACACGCTCACCGTGGCCGAAAACGTGTGGCTGGGCCTGGACAAGTCTCTGCAGCTGGCCGAGGTGGCCCGCAGCATCACGGCCAAGGCGAGCGAATACGGGCTCGACATCGATCCCTCGCGGCCGGTGCACACGCTCTCGGTGGGCGAGATGCAACGCGTGGAAATCATCCGCGCGCTGCTCACCAACCCCAAGCTGCTGATCCTGGACGAGCCGACCTCGGTGCTCACGCCGCAGGCGGTCGTCAAGCTCTTCACGGTGCTCAACAAGCTGGCCTCCGAAGGCTGCAGCATCCTCTACATCAGCCACAAGCTGCACGAGATCCGCGAGCTGTGCACGGCCTGCACGGTGCTGCGCGGCGGCAAGGTCACGGGCGTGTGCAATCCGCAGAACGAAAGCAACGAGTCGCTCTCGCGGCTGATGATCGGCGCCGAGCCGCCGCCGCTCAAGCACCGGCCGGTGCATGCGGGTGCGGTGGCGCTGCATGTCGACAGGCTTTCTCTTGCGCGTGAAGACCAGTTCGGCGTCGACCTCGACGGCATTTCGTTCGAGGTGCGCGCCGGCGAGGTGGTCGGCATTGCGGGCGTGTCCGGCAACGGCCAGAAGGAGCTGCTCTACGCGCTCTCCGGCGAAGACGTGCGCGCCGAGGCCGCGATGGTGCGGGTGTTCGACAAGCCGGCCGGCCGGCTCAGGCCCCGCGCGCGGCGCGCACTTGGCCTGCACTTTGTGCCGGAAGAACGGCTGGGCCGCGGCGCGGTGCCCACGCTCGGCCTTGCGCACAACCTCTTGCTCACGCGCGGCAATGCGGTGGGCAAGGGCGGCTGGATCCGCACCTCGGCGCTCGAAAAACATGCCCGCGGCATCATCGAGCGCTTCAACGTCAAGGCCGGCGGACCGAATGCCGCGGCGCGTTCGCTCTCGGGCGGCAACCTGCAGAAGTTCATCGTCGGCCGCGAGATCGACGCCAACCCCAAGCTCTTCATCGTCGCGCAGCCGACCTGGGGCGTGGACGTGGGCGCCGCCGCGCTCATTCGCAGCGAAATTCTCGCGCTGCGCGATGCGGGCTGTGCCGTGCTGGTGGTGAGCGAAGAACTCGACGAGCTGTTCGACATCAGCGACCGGCTGCATGTGATTGCCAAGGGCCGCCTCTCGCCATCCATCGACCGCGCGGCCGCCACGCTGCCGCAGATCGGCGAGTGGATGAGCGGCCTCTGGGATAAGAACAGCAACAACAAGGAGGCGGCCCATGCTTAAGCTCGAACCCCGCCCGGAGCTTTCGCGCTTCTGGACCTTTGCCTCGCCGATCCTGGCGCTGCTGATCACCGTGCTGATCGGAGTGGCGCTGTTCGCCGCGCTGGGCAAAGACCCGGTCAAGGGCCTGCTGGTGTTCTTCTACGAACCCATCAAGAGCGGCTACGCCATCGGCGAGCTCACGATCAAGGCCACGCCGCTGCTCATCATCGCGCTCGGCCTGGCGGTGTGCTTTCGCTCGAATGTGTGGAACATCGGCGCCGAAGGCCAGTTCGTGTTCGGCGCCATTGCCGCAGGCGGCGTTGCGCTCATGGCCGACAAGACCACCGGCTCATGGATCGTCGTGGCCATTCTTGTTGCGGGCACCCTCGGCGGCATGGTGTGGGCCGGCATCGTGGCGTTCTTGCGCGACAAGTTCAATGCCAACGAAATCCTGGTGAGCCTGATGCTGGTGTACGTGGCCACGCTGCTGCTCGGCTACATGGTGTTCGGCCCGTGGAAAGATCCGCAGGGCTACAACTTTCCGCAGTCGAAAACCTTCGAGGCCGTGACGCAGATTCCGCGGCTCTTCAAGGGTTCGCGCGTGAGCATCGGCCTGATCATCGCGCTGCTCGGCGTGGGCGCGCTGTGGGTGTTCCTGTTCCGCACCCGGGCCGGTTTCGCCCAGCAGGTCGGCGGGCTAGCACCGGCGGCCGCGCGCTACGCGGGCTTCTCCGCACGGCGAGCCATCTGGATCGCGCTGCTCACCTCGGGCGGCGCCGCAGGCCTGGCCGGCGCGCTCGAAGTGGCCGGCCCCCTCGGCCAGCTCACGCCGTACGTGCCGGCGGGCTACGGTTTCGCGGCCATCATCGTGGCCTTCGTCGGGCGGCTGCATCCGGTCGGCATGGTGTTCTCGGCCATCCTCATGAGCATGTTCTACATCGGCGGTGAGTTGGCGCAGTCGCGTCTCGGCCTGCCCAAGTCGCTCACCGGCGTCTTCCAGGGCCTCCTGCTCTTCACGCTCCTGGCGTGCGACACGCTCATTGCGTACCGCATCCGCCGCAAGGCAGCCGCCAAGGCCGCTAGCCACACGACGAGCTCGCTGCAAGCCAGCACGCCGTTGACTGCGCCGGCCGCGCGTTCGACCGAAGGAGCGCTCTGAATGAACCGCCGAACACCAGCAGCGTGCCCCAGTGCACAGGGCATCGGGTGCTCCGCGCAGCGAAATAAAGGAGGAGCCGAAGGCGGGGGACATTCGCGGAGGGGAGTACCCGGTGGCCTGTGCACCCGCCCTGAACAAGAGCGCAAAGAACGCGCCCTATCGAACAACAGTACCCCACGCCGGAGCAACTGAAAAATGGACAGCTACGCACTCCTGCTGGGTTCCACCCTCAGCGCCGGCACCGTGCTCGCCATTGCGGCACTGGGCCTCCTCATCAACGAGAAAGCCGGCATCGTCAACCTCGGCGCCGAAGGCATGATGCTCTGCGCCGCCATCGCCGGCTTTGCGACGGTGGTCATCACGCACAACCCCTGGCTCGGCTTCCTGGCCGGCATGGCGGCCGGCGCATTGCTGGCAGCCTTCTTCGGCGTGCTGGTGATCTGGCTCAACACCAACCAGTACGCCACCGGGCTTGCGCTCAGCCTGTTCGGTGTCGGCTTCTCCGCCTTCGTGGGCATCAACTTCGTGCAGGCCAAGCTGCCCGAAAGCGTGTCGTACGCCGTGCCGGTGCTCAGCGACATTCCGCTCGTCGGACCCGCGCTGTTCCGGCATCACCCCATGGTGTATTTCGCGGTCGTCCTGACCTTTGGCCTGATCTGGTTCCTGTACCGCACCCGCGCCGGGCTGGTGCTGCGCTCGGTGGGCGAGTCGCCCGAATCGGCGCATGCGCTCGGCTACCCGGTGCGGCGCATCCGCTTCATGGCGGTGATTGCGGGCGGCGCGCTGTGCGGGCTGGCGGGCGCGTACCTCTCGACCGTCTACACGCCGCTGTGGGTCGAAGGAATGGTCGCGGGCCGCGGCTGGATCGCGCTGGCGCTCACCACCTTTGCCACCTGGCGGCCGATTCGCGTGCTGCTGGGCGCTTACCTCTTCGGCGGCGTCTCGATGTTGGGCTTTCACCTGCAGAGCAGCGGCGTCGACGTGCCGCCGCAGTTCCTCAGCATGCTGCAGTACATCGCGCCCATCGTGGTGCTGGCCCTGATTTCGCGCAACCCGGCGTTCATTCGCATCAACATGCCGGCATCCATCGGAAAGCCGTTCTACCCCGGCTCATAATCTCGTTTTTCGTTTTCCGCCAACCTGTCCTTTTTGAGGATTTCCGACAATGAATGATCTGAACAAGCGCTCTTCCCTGCTCAAGCTCGCCGCCCTGACCGCGGTGGCTTCGGCAGCCCTGATCGGCTGCGGCAAGAAAGAAGAGGCAGCGCCACCGGCCGCGGCCCCCGCGCCCGCCCCGGCGCCTGCTGCCGCCGCACCGGCACCGGCCGCGCCGCTCAACATCGCATTCGCATACATCGGCCCGGTGGGAGACGGCGGCTGGACCTTCGCGCACGACAACGGCCGCAAGGCGCTTGAAAAAGAATTCGGCGACAAGATCAAGACCACTTTCGTCGAGAGCGTGCCCGAAGGCGCCGACGCCGAGCGCGTGTTCCGCGACATGGTCGGGCAGGGCAACAAGCTGATCTTCGGCACCACCTTCGGCTACATGGAGCCCATGCTCAAGGTGGCCACCGACAGCAAGGACGTGAAGTTCGAGCATGCCACCGGCTACAAGACGGCCGAGAACATGCGCACTTACGACAGCCGCACCTACGAAGGCGCCTACATGGCCGGCGTGATTGCCGGTGCCATGACCAAGAGCAACACGCTCGGCGTGGTGGGCTCTGTGCCGATTCCCGAGGTGCTGCGCAACATCAACAGCTTTACGCTGGGCGCACAGTCGGTCAACCCGAAGATCACCACCAAGGTGGTGTGGGTGAACGAATGGTTCAGCCCACCGAAGGAAACCGAGGCGGCCACCGCGCTCATCAACGGCGGCGCCGACGTGCTGTTCCAGAACACCGACTCGCCGGCCGTGCTCAAGACCGCACAGGAAAAGGGCAAGCGCGCCTTCGGCTGGGATTCGGATATGACCGCCTACGGCCCCAAGGCCCACCTGGCCTCGGCCACCATCAACTGGGCGCCGTACTACATCAAGGCCACGCAAGACGCGCTCGACGGCAAGTGGGCCACCGGCCAAAGCTGGTGGGGCGTGAAGGAAGGCGCCATCGACATCGTCTCCATTGCCGAAGACGTGCCGGCCGACATCAAGACCAAGGTCGAAGAAGTGAAGAAGGGCCTGAAGGACGGCAGCTTCGTGATCTGGAAGGGCCCGATCCTCGGCCAGGACGGCAAGGAAGTGGTCGCCAAGGACGCCGTGGCCGACGACAAGTTTCTCTCTGGCGTGAACTTCTACGTCAAGGGCGTGGAAGGCAAGGTGCCGGGCGGCGACAAGAAGTAATCGCTTCGAGCGTTGCATCCAGAAAAGGGTCGCCTGCGGGCGGCCCTTTTGTTTCAAGCGGCTGAAGTTCAGCTTGGGCAGCCGCTCACCGGCCCGGGGTATTCCATCTCGAGCATGACCCAGTTGCGCCGCGCCATGCCGTGGCGCGCGCCGATCTCGCACAGCGTGCGGTCCAGTTGCTGCACGGGCTTGAGCGTTGCCGAGAGGGGCAGGGGCGGCGCTTTCCCGCTGCTGGAGGGCTGCGCCATGAGCACCAGCCCGCTGCGCAGCGTCACCGGCCCTGAATCCGACACCGCCTCCACGCTGGCGCGCCCGCTGCGCGACCAAGCATCGGCCACGAGCGCCAGGGCGATGTCGTCGCTGCCGTTGCGCACCTCGATGCTGCGCCGCTCGTTGCGCCAGAAAGCGGCCTTGTTCAGCAGAAAGTCGGCTCTGCGGCCTGCGTCGAGATAGAACGGCGTGCTGTCGTGCCCGGGGCTCCAGGAGGCCACGCCCAGCTCGGTGGCGACTGCCTTTGCCTTCTCGGGCCCGCCGATGGCTTCGACCAGTGCGAGCATGGTCGGCACCGAGGCTGTGATGCCGGTGGTCGTGGCAACGCCGCGGTCCACCACGTAGCGCTGGTGCGGCACGTAGGTGGCGCCGGGGTGGCGCTTTTGCAGCGTGCCGCGGTCGTACCAATGGCCCGCAAAGCGACGCCCGTCGAGCAGGCCGGCGCGGCCGACCACCAGCGCGCCGGAGCAGACGCCGATCACGCGCGCGCCCCGCGCCGCCTGCTGCTTCAACCATGCGGAGACGGCGGGGTCGTCCTCCGTGATCATCGCGGGCACGATCACGTAGTCGGCGCCCGAAGGGTTCTGCCGGTCGAAGCCGGCAAAGTCCTGCGCGCCGTCGATCGCCAGTGCGGGATACAGGCTCACCCGTCCGCTGCGCGGCGCCACGATGCGCACCTCGGCCACATCGGCACGCCTGAGCACCGCATGCGGCAGCAGCAGGTCGGTCATCTCGGTGCCTTCGTTCAGCGCGAGCACGGCAATCACGGGCCTGCCGGCACGGCGGGGCTTCAGGGCCTCGACAAAGGCCTGCTTCTCGCGCTCGCTTCGGGACGCGTCCGCGTGCGCGGGCGGCAGCGGTGTCGCGCTCCCGCTGCAGCCTGCCAGTGCAAAGGCTGCAATACTTGCTCCGATCAGCGCCCCAACCCATCTCCACATGGCCGTACCCTTGTCGACGTGACGATGCCCTGAGACTACGAATGCAGACCCTGACCCACAAGGACGAAGAAGCCGCGGTTTCTGCCAGCGATGTGGTGCTTGTCGCGTTCGACGGTGTCGAGGCCATCGACATCGCCGGGCCGGCGAGCGTGTTCAGCAAGGCCGAGCTGCTGCGGCCCGGCAGCTATCGCTTGCACATCGCGTCGCCTTCGGGCGGTAACGTGCTGACGAACGGCGGCCTGAGCTTTGCCGGAACCTGCAACCTGCGGCAACTGCCCGCCGCGATCGACACGCTGGTCGTCGCGGGTGGCGACGAGCCGGGCGTGCGCGCCGCCATCGTGGAGCAGCGGATCGGTGCCTGGCTTGCGGAGGTTGCGCCCGGCGTACGCCGTATTGCCAGCGTGTGCAGCGGGGCATTCGCGCTTGCCGCGGCCGGCCTGCTCGACGGCCGCGAGGCCACCACGCACTGGCGCGCCTGCGACCAGCTGCAGGCGCTGTGGCCGCAGGTGCGGGTGCAGCGCGAACGCATCTACGTGCATGACGGGCCGGTGTGGACATCGGCCGGCGTTACCACCGGAATCGAGCTGGCGCTCGCATTGGTGGAGGACGACCTCGGCCATGCCGTGTCGATGGAGATCGCCCGCACACTGGCGCTGCCCATGCTGCGCGGCGCCGAGCAGCCGCAGCTGAGCCAGGCGCTCGAGGCGCAGGCTTCGGCCAGCCATCGGCTGCGCGAACTGGTGGCGTGGATCGGCACGCATCCGCAGGACGATCTCTCGGTGGAGGCGCTGGCCGGGCGTGTGCAGATGAGCCCGAGAAATTTCGCGCGCGCCTTTGCGGCCGAGACCGGCCGCACGCCGGCGCGCTTTGTTGAACAGATTCGCGTGGCAGCCGCCGCGCAACTGCTGCGCCAGACGCAGTGGCCGCAAGACCGGATCGCGAGCCTCAGCGGCTTCGGATCGGTGGATGCACTGCAGCGCGCCTTCGCGCGGCAGCACGGCCTGACGCCGCAAGCCTATCGAACCCATGACCAAACTTGACGCCAGCACCCTTGCACTGATCGACAACTGCGCCCAAGCTTCCATCCAGCTCCTGGAGCGCAACCTGACGCCGCACGGCATCCTGGCCGCCAGCCCCACGGAGGCGGCGGTGGCGCGGCGCTACACGCGCATCTTCGGGCGCGATGCCGCCATTTGCGTGATGGCGATGTGCGGCAGCGGCGTGCCCGCGCTGGAGGCGGGCGCCGTCGCCAGCCTCGATGCGCTCGCGGCGCAGCAGGCCGCCAACGGGCAGATTCCCAAATACGTCGACCCCGAAGGCCTGGACGCCGACTTCTGGTACCTGGGCTGCATCGATGCCACGCTGTGGTGGCTGATTGCGGTGGACCATGTGCGCCGCCATGGCCGGGTGGGTGCCTCGCACTGGAGCGGCGAGGTGGAGCGCGCCATCGGCTGGCTGCTCGCGCAGGAGCACCAGCACTTCAGGCTGCTGCAGCAGAACGAGGCCAGCGACTGGGCCGACATCATGCCCCGCTCGGGCTATGTGCTGTACACCAACGCGCTCTGGTACGACGTGAAGCGCCGCTTCGCGCTGGAGCACGCCGAAGCGACCGAACATCACTTCAACCATCTGTTCAATCCGTTCCAGCAAGACCTGCCCGAGTACCACCGCGCAAGATTGCTGCGCCACTACGCGCGCCGCGGGCGGGACGACCCGGGCCTGTATCTCAGCTTCGTCAACCTTTCGTTCGTGGGCAACGAGGGCGACGTGTTCGGCAATGTGCTGGCCATACAGAGCGGGCTGGCGGATTCTTCAATGGCGCGGCGCATCGTCAAGACCATTGCGGCGGCGCGCGCCTGCGAGCCTTACCCGGTGCGCGTGGTGCTGCATCCGCTCACGCGCGAGCATGCGCTGTGGCGGCCGTACATGGCGCGCCATCAGCAGAACGTGGTGCACCAGTATCACAACGGCGGCATCTGGCCCTTTGTGGGCGGCTTCTGGGTGATGGCGCTCGCACACCTGGGCCTGCACGATCTCGCCTGGCCCGAGCTTGCACGCCTGGCGCACGTGAACGAACTCGGCGGCTGGCGCTTTACCGAGTGGTTCCACGGCCGCACCCTGGTGCCGATGGGAATGGCGGGCCAGAGCTGGAACGCCGCCACCTTCCTGCTTGCGCAGCGCGCCTTGCAGGGCGGCGAGGCGGCCTGGTAGCTCAGACTGTGAGAACGATCTTGCCGACGTGGCCCGCGCGTTCGAGGTACTGGTGAGCCTTCACCACATCGTCGAGCGCAAAGCTGCGGTCGATGCGCATCTGCAAGGCGCCGCTGGCCAGGCCCTCGTTGACGAAGCGCAGCCCGCGGCCGAACGCGTCCTCGTCGCGCGGAAGGCCCATGGTGGGTGAACCGATGAACTCCAGAACCGTGTAGACGTGGAAGCGCCAGCTCTTGCGAAACTGCGCAAGAACCGGATACCTGAGCTCCGCGCCGCCGGAGAGCCCGTACAGCACATACCAACCGCGCTGCGCGACCACGCCGCCGAGCCGCTCCAGCTGCGCACCGCCCACGCCGTCGTACACCAGGTCGACGCCGCGGCCATCGGTGAGCGCCAGCACGCGTTCGACCACGTCTTCGTCTTGCGTGACCACCACATGCGCCGCGCCCGCATCGAAGAGCGCCTGGCGCTTGGCCGCCGTGCGGGTGGTTGCAATGGCAATGATGCCGGCCGCACGCGCCATCTGCAGCGCCGCGATGCCCGTGCCCGATGAAGCGCCTGTGACGAGCATCGTTTGCCCGCGCTGCAGCCGCGCCATCTCGAACATCGGAAAGTAGCCCGTCAGGTAGGCCATGTAGGCGCCGGCGGCTTGCGCGGGGAGAGCTGCTCCGGGTAGCGGACCACGTGGGCCGCGGGGAACAGGATGCTGTCGCCATACGTAGGGTAGCGGCCCTGATTGGCTCCCGGCAGAACCGCAACCCGGTCGCCGATGGAGAAGCCGCTGACACCCGCGCCGACCGCATCGATGGTGCCGGCCGCCTCGTTGCCCAGCCCGGCCGGCAGGGTTGCATCTTCGATGTACAGGTTCTGGCGCCACAGCGCATCGGCCCAGTTCAGGCCGATGGCCTGCACCGCAATGCGCACCTCGCCGGCGCCGGGCAAGGGCGTTGCCACCTGTTCGATCTTCAGCACCTCGGCACCGCCGAACTCGTGAAAGCGAACCATCTTGCTCATACGAAAACACTCCTTGATAGAACGAAGGCTGCACGACT
The DNA here is from genome assembly GCF_023195515.1 of Variovorax sp. S12S4. NCBI lineage: Bacteria > Pseudomonadati > Pseudomonadota > Betaproteobacteria > Burkholderiales > Comamonadaceae > Variovorax > Variovorax sp. S12S4. The sequence continues at coordinate 387,538 of NZ_JALPKR020000002.1, read as the reverse complement.
GAAGCAACCGACCAAGCCAATCTAGTGGCCTTGCGGCAATCAAGGAAATCGATTGAGACGATATTCGGTATGCACTTAATCGATAACTCCATAGCGCCCGGATGAAACCGATCGAACTCAGCCGTATCGACCTGAACCTGCTCACTGTGCTGGCGGCGCTCATGCGCGAGCGGCACGTCAGCCGCGCCGCCGAGCGGCTGAACCTGGGGCAGCCCGCGGTGAGCCATGCGCTGGCGCGGCTGCGCGAGCTCACGGGCGATCCGCTGCTGGTGCGCCAGGGACGCGTGATGGAGCCGACCGAGCGCGCGCTGGCGCTGATGCAGGGGCTTGGGCCGGCACTCGAGCAGATCGAGGCGACGCTGCGCGCGCAGGCGGAGTTCGAGCCCGGTCGCGCCGCGCCGGTGTTTCGCATCGGCCTGACGGACGACCTGCAGATCGCCATGCTGCCGCGGCTGCTTCGCGCGCTCGGTGCCGAGGCGCCGAGCGCCAGGCTGGTCACGCTCACCGTCTGCTACCGCAACGCTGCACAGCACCTTGACGACGGGCAGGTCAGTGCGGTGATGAGCTTCCTGAAAGACCTGCCCGCGGGCGCGAAGGTCCGCAAGGTTCGCACGGCGCGTTTCGCGCTGCTGCGCGCCGACACCGCCGCCGGAAAAATTTCGCTCGACGATTACTGCCGCCGCCGGCATGTGCTCGTGACCTACGCGGGCGACCTCTGCGGCACCGTCGACGAGACGTTGAGCGAACTTGGCCGGCAGCGCGACGTGGCCTTCTCGGTGCCGCAGTTCGGCAGCCTGCCCGCGGTGCTGGCCGGCACCGAGTTGCTGGCCACGGTGCCCGAGCATGTGGCACAGGCGCTGTCTGCGCAGGGCGGGCTTCGCTACGAGGCTTTGCCGTTCGAAAGCCCGAGCTACCAGATCAAGCTGGCATGGCGCGCCGTAACCGACAAGGACCCGGCGGAGGCCTGGCTGCGCAAGGCGATGCTGCGCGCCTTTGGCGATTGAAGCAGCGCCGATATGATCGGCGCCAAACTCACTGGGAGACCGGTATGCGAGTGCACGGCAAGACAAGCCTCCTGGCCACCATGGCGGCCTCGCTGTTCTTTGCGGCCTTGCCACTCAAGGCCGCACCGGCGGACGAGCCGGCCGTCTGGCCGACCGCCGGGTGGTTGGCAAGCACACCCGAGGCGCAAGGCATGGATTCCGCCGCGGTCGCCAGGCTGGTCGACTTTGGCGCCGCCAACGCGATGGACAGCCTGCTCGTCACGCGCTATGGAAGGCTGGTTGCCGAGGCCTACTACGCACCCTACCGCGCCAATCTCAAGCATGCGGTGAACTCCACCACCAAGGCCGTCGTCGGAACGCTCACCGGCATGGCGCTCCAGGACGGGGTGCTGGCTTCGCGCGACCAGCCGGTGATCGACCTCTTTCCCGAGCGCAGCATTGCGAATCTCGATGCGTCGAAGAAGGCGATGACCATCGGGCACCTGCTCGACATGACCTCGGGCATCGATTGGAAGGAGAAGCTTGACGATTCGGTGCCCGAGACAGCACTGCAGTTCGGGCGCAGTCGCGACTGGCAAGGCTTTGTGCTCGACCGCCCGATGGCGCAGCCGCCCGGCGGCGGCTTCAACTACAACAGCGGCAACACGCATCTGCTGTCGGCCATTCTTGCGAAGAAGACAGGCGGCAGCACGCTGGCCTATGCGCAGCGCAGGCTGTTCCAGCCGCTGGGCATCGGCGACGTTCGCTGGCGCAAGGACCCGCAGGGCATCGAGACCGGCGGCTTCGGTCTTTACCTGCATCCGCGCGACATGGCGAAGATCGGCTACCTCTACTTGCGCAAGGGCCAATGGGAAGGGCGCCAGTTGCTGCCCGCCGCGTGGGTGGAGCAGGTCTTTCAAGCATCGGTGGACATGGGCTTCAAGAATGGGCCCGTCTTCCGCTATGCGAACGGCTGGTGGACCATTCCGGAAAAGCGCGCCTACATTGCGGCGGGCATGAACCGGCAGCTCATCATCGTGATGCCGGACATCGACGTGGTTGCGGTCGTCACGGGAAGGCGCAACTACCTGCTGCCTCCGTTCATCGACATGATCGCGGCCTCTGCGCGTTCGGCCCGGCCGCTGGCCGAAGACGGCGCTGCGCAGGCCGTGCTGGCCGATCGCATTCGCGCTGCATCCGTAGAAAAGCAAAGCCCCGTGGCGCCTGCGCCCGAGCTTGCTGCAACGGTCTCGCGTAAGGTCTGGCAATTCGACCGCAATCTGTTGGGTGTGAGACGCCTGATGCTCGATCTCACGGCGGCAAACCCAAGCTACGAAATACTCTTCGACAACGGCCGCACCGATGCGCCTGCCGAGCCGGTGACCGGGCCGCTGGGGCTCGACGGCTACTACTGCATCAACGAAAGGGTTGCCGACGCGCCGGTTGCGGTCAGGGGCGACTGGACCGACCCGCAGAGCTTTCGCATCTTCTCGCGTTCGCTGAGCGATGGCGACGTGTCGATGTACCTGCTGCGCTTCGATGGCGCCAGGCTGAACGTGGCTTTCGAAAACAACCGAGGCTTCAAGACCCAGGTGCAGGGCAGGGCCGCGGACTAGCGGCAACCATCGAATCAGGCAGCAGTCGCCACGATTTTCTCGATGGCCTCCACCGCGCGCGCCAATCCGTTTTCCGCACGCATCTGCTCGCCCAAGGCATGCGCCTTGGCACGCACCTCCGGGCGATCTGCAAATGCAATGGCCCGCGCCAGTTCATCCGCGCCCAGGCGGCTGCCTGCAACCCCCTCCGGCGCAACGCCTGCCAGCGCCATTCGGTGCGCCCAGAAGAACTGATCGCCCGCAAAGGGCACCACCACCGACGGCACGCCCGCGCGCGGCCGAATGCGTGGTGCCCGAACCGCCGTGATGCACCACCACCGACATCAGCGGAAACAGCCAGTCGTGCGGCGTGTCGCCCACCACATGGAAGTTGGCGGGGAGCTGCTGCACGTCGATGCCGCTCCAGCCGGGGTTGAGCACGGCACGCCGGCCCGCGACGGCATCGACCACCACCTGGCGCAGGCGGCTCGCGTCGAAGCCGGTCATGCTGCCGAAGCCGATGTAGACCGGTGGCTCGCCCGCGGCGAGGAAGGTGCTCAGCGGCTGCGGCGGTTGCCAATCAGGTGCCGGCGGAATCCACTGGCCGCACACGGCGGCGTTCGCGGGCCAATCGGCCGGCCGTGGCACAAGGCTGGGCGAAAAGCCGTAGAGCGCCGGGTGCGCGGTCCACATGCGGCGGCGCGGCGGCAGGCCGCACACTTCGGCGCGTGCCGCATTCAGCGCCGGCCGGAATGCACGCCACAGCATCGCAGTGACCAGGTGATGGCTGGCGCGGTTCAGAAAGCGCGGCACGCGCGAAGGCGGCAGGAAAGGTGATGCGAACTCACGCGTCGGGGTGAGCGGGAACATGCCGGCACCAATCGCGGGCACATCGAGTGCTTCCGCCGCCGACAGCCCCACGAAAGCGGCGAGTCCCGCACACACGATGGCGTCGCAGCCGCGCGCAGTCTCGACCGTTCGCCGCAGCCAGGCCGCGGCTTGCACGTTGGCAATGTCCGCAAGCGCCTTGGCGGCCGCCCCGGGCCGGTCGCTCTGCGCCACGACGTTGGCAATGGCCCCGCCGGTGCCCAGCGCACCGCGGATGTCGCCTGCCAATGCATGCGAGTGCACGCCGAGCCGCTGCGCGGTGCCCAGCGTCGACGCGTCCGCCAGCAGCACCGACGCGTGGCCCGCGTTGTCGAGCGCATGGCACAGCGCCGCGAGCGGGCGGGTATCGCCCTCGGTGCCATAGGTAACGACGGCGATCTTCATGCGCGCTTTCTCCGCAGTGGCTTGCCGGCGGCACGGGCGCCGCCGACAAAGATTTCGACAATGACCGCAAACTCGTCGCCGAGCACCAGGCCCGGCTGCGTGAGCCATCGCATCAGCGCGCCGAAGTACAGGTGGTGCAGCAGCGAAGCCAGGTGCTCGGCGGGCAGGTCGGCGCGCAGCGTGCCGTCTTGCTGCGCCTGCGCGATCAGCAGCGCAAAGAGCCCTGCGAGGTCGCGCGGGCGCCCCTGGGCCTCGCCGGCGTCGAGCTCGTCCTCGATGTTGAGAAAGCGGAACCGGAAATAGTCGAGCAGGTAGGCCCGGTAGCGCTCAGACCATTCGGCCGACGCGTCGAGCAGCTGCATCAGCCGCGACTCGAAGCTGCCGGGCTTCTCGGCCAGGCGGCTCAGCCGTTGCGTGTCCTCCGCCAGCTCCTTGTGCACCCAGTGCGCAAGGATCGCCTCCTTGGTCGGAAAGTGGTTGTACAGCGTGCCCTTGGCCACATCGGCCTGCAGCGCGATTTGCTCCATGGTGGTGGCGTTGTAGCCATTGGCTTCGAAGAGCCGCATGGCAATGGTTGCCACGCTGTCGAGCGTTTGGGCGCGGCGCCGCTCGCGCCTGCCTGTAGGTTCTGCGTCTGCCAAAGGTCAGCCATTGAAATATGAACGTCGTTCAAGTTTATACGATGTTCATAATTGACGCGGATCGAGGCGGGCGGGGCGGGAGATCCAAGGCTGGTGTCCGCCCGCGGCCCGGGATATAAGACATTTTTTCTCGGGAGCCGCATCGCCATGCCAAGCCAAACCGCCTCGGTCGCAAGCGCAACCCTTCTGCAAGACACGACGCCGATCGTCGAGCAGTTGCCCGCCGCAATTTTTCGCAAGGACGCCGCGGGGCGGTTCGTCTTCGTGAACGAGCGGTTCAGCCAGCTCAAGCGCACGCCGGCGGACCGGATCCTGGGCCGCACTGCCGCCGAGATCGCCTCTGCCGAAGCGGCACAACGGCCGGACTCGCCTTGGCGGCCGGAACTCGCAGAGCGGGAAGACAGGCAGCACGCGCAGATCGTGCAGACGGGGCAGCAACTCGAGCGCGAAGAAGTTCTTTCTGGCGCGGGCGGGCAGCCCCAGACTTGGCAGGTGGTCGAATCCGCGGTGCTGGGGCCGAGCGGAGCGGTCATCGGCAGCCAGGGGGTCGTGCTCGAGGTGACCCGGCGCCACCGGGAAGACGAGATGCTGGCCAACGAGCGCGATCTTCTTCGCGCGCTCCTGGACAACTCCCCGGACCACATCTACTTCAAGGACGCGCAGTCCCGCTTCATCAAGACCAGCACGGCCCAAGCCCTTGAATTCGGAATGTCCACGCCCGAGGGGCTTGTCGGCAAGTCCGATTTCGACGTCTTCTCCGAAGACCATGCACGGCCGGCCTTCGAAGACGAGCAGGAGATCATCCGCACCGGCCTGCCGATGATCGGCAAGGTCGAAAGAGAAACCTGGATCGACGGGCGGCCCGACACCTGGGCCCTGACCACGAAGATGCCGCTGCGCAACCGTGCGGGCGAGATCGTCGGAACCTTCGGCATCACCAAGAACATCTCGGACCTGAAGGAGGCCGAGCGCCAGATTGCCGAGGTGCACAAGCAACTGGTCGAGGCCTCGCACCTGGCGGGCATGGCCCGCATTGCCACCAATGTGCTGCACAACGTGGGCAATGTGCTCAACAGCGTGAACGTCTCCGCAGCGCTCATTCTTTCGCGCGTTCGTGCTTCCAAGGTGGCCGGGCTTGCGCGGGCGGTGCAACTGCTGGATGAGCATGCGGATGACCTGGGCGCGTTCCTGGCGTCGGACCCCAAGGGCAAGATGCTTCCCGGCTATTTGCGCCAGCTGGCCTCGGCGCTGGTGACGGAGCAGAACGACGCCATCAAGGAGCTTGCGGCGCTGAGCAAGAACGTGGAACACATCAAGGAGATCATTGCTGCGCAGCAGGCCCACGCCGGGGCTTCGAGGCTGCTGGAGAAGGTGCAGATCCGCGATCTGGTCGAGGATGCGCTGCGCATCAACGAAGAGGCTTTGAAGCGGCGCCAGATGGTGATCGAAAAAGAGATTGCCGATGTTCCCGAGTTGATGCTCGATCACGGGCGAATACTTCAGATTCTGGTGAACCTCATCAGCAACGCCGAGCAGGCCATGGACGGCGTGGCCGACCGCGAGCCCAGGCTCACGCTGCGGGTGGAGCTGCTGCCGGGCCAGCGGCTTCGCATCTGCGTGGCGGACAACGGGGTGGGCATAGAGACGCAGGCGCTGACCCAGGTGTTCGTGCACGGCTTCACCACCAAGAAGACCGGCCATGGGTTCGGCCTGCACAGCGCGGTAATCGCCGCGCATGAGATGGGCGGCACCCTCACGGCGCACAGCGATGGGCCCGGCACCGGTGCGGCGTTCACGCTCGAACTGCCGGTCGAGGCCAAGGCAGCGGCCCCGCTCAGCGCAGGCTGAACAGCGCGGCCGCGTTGCCCCACGCAATGCGCTGCGCCACGTCGGGCGGCAGGTCGCCAAGCCAGGTGCGGTAGCCGCGCATGATCTCGTCGTAGGCGCTCCAGCGCTGGTTGACCCAGGTGTCGGAGCCGACGACGAAGCGGTCGGGGTACTTGAGCAGCAGCGCGCGCCAATCGGGGCACAGCTTGCCGCCCTCGCAGGTGAGCCCCGGCCGATAAGAGAGCTCGCCCATCAGCAGCGGGTAGCGTTCCAGCAGCGCCTGCACGCGTTCGATCGGCGCGCCGCCTATGCCCGTGTGTGCCCAGATGAGGCGCAGCGATTGGCCCTTCGATGGTGCGTTGGCCATCAGCAGGTCGATCGCCACGTCGTCGACGTGCGCAAGCACCGCGAGCTTTTGCCGTTCCGCCAGTGCAATGAGCTTCTTGGCGACGGGGCCGTTGGCATTGGCGCTCTCGTACAGGTGGAATTCGCCGATGCCGCGGTAAGGCCCGCTTGCGGTGCCGCGCGCCAGTTCGGTCTGCACCATCTCGTGGATGGTTTCGTCGCGGAACCAGTTGCTGTAGTCGTCGCGGTTGCGGTACAGGCGCACGAAGGGCACCACGGTAACGCCCGCCTCGCGGGTTTCGCGCGCCGCCGCCAGGGTTTGCGTGCCGGCGTTGGGCCGCGAATTGGCGATGATCGCCTTCACATTGTTGCGCTGCATGCGCGCGAGCGCCTCGGCCGGCGGATACGGCCCGGTGTTGCCGTCCCAGGCTTCCTGGTTGTAGTGCAGGTGCGTGTCGAACAGCGGGCCGGCGTAGGGTGTCTGTGCAAAGGCGGAAGGCACGGCAACCGCCGAGCAGGCGGCCAGAAGCAGGGCTGCAATAGGCGCAATGGCTCTCATGGAATCCTCATGCGGGGTGGAAGCGCGATTATCCGGGCCGCGGCGGCCTCGCGCACGGGCGCGGCAGCGCTTATGCTGTGTGCAATCACAACGCCAGATTTGCCCCGCCATGACCGACTACCGACCCGTCTTCGACAAGAGCTTCGGCAACATTGCCGCCGACCGCCTGCCCGAGCTGCTGCGCGCCATGCCCAAGGCCGAGCTGCACATGCACATCGAAGGTTCGCTCGAGCCCGAGCTGATCTTCGCGCTCGCGCAGCGCAACGGCGTGAGCATTCCCTACGCGAGCGTGGAAGACCTGCGCCGCGCCTATGCCTTCACCAACCTGCAGAGTTTTCTCGACATCTACTACGCCGGCGCCAGCGTGTTGCTCAAGGAGCAAGACTTCTACGACATGGCCTGGGCCTACCTGGAGCGCGCCGCGGCCGACAACGTGGTGCGCACCGAGATGTTCTTCGACCCTCAGACGCACACGGCGCGCGGCGTGCCGATGGAAGTGGTGGTGAACGGCCTGCACCGGGCCTGCGTCGACGCGCTGCCCAAGCTGGGCGTGAGCGCCGCGCTCATCCTGTGCTTTCTGCGCCACCTGAGCGAAGAAGAAGCCTTCGAAACGCTGGAGCAGGCGCTGCCTTACCGCGACAAGTTCATCGGCGTGGGGCTCGATTCGAGCGAAGTGGGCCATCCGCCCGAAAAGTTTGCGCGCGTGTTCGCGCGCTGCCGCGAGCTAGGCTTGCACCTTGTCGCGCATGCCGGCGAGGAGGGCCCGCCGGAGTACGTGTGGAGCGCACTCGACGTGCTGAAGGTCGAACGCGTCGACCACGGCGTCCAGAGCGCGAAAGACCCGGCGCTGATGAAGCGGCTTGCGCAAGAGCGCATTCCGCTCACCGTGTGCCCGCTGTCGAATCTCAAGCTCTGCGTGTTCCCCGACCTGGCGCAGCACAACCTCGGTGCGCTGCTCGATGCGGGGCTGGTCGCCACCGTCAATTCGGACGACCCGGCGTACTTCGGCGGCTACATGAACCAGAACTTCACGCAGACCTTCGCGGCGACCGGGCTCAGCGTTCAGCAGGCATGGCAACTCGCGGCCAACAGCTTCGAAGGCAGCTTCATCGACGTGGCGGCCAAGCGCGCCTACGTCGACCGGCTCAACGACGTCTTCGCAACCTTCTGACCGGCATCCGCGGCGGCACGTTGCCGCGGAACCAGCAGCGGCATCGCCACCAGCGCAGCGGCGCTGGCCGCGAGCCACACCAGCGCCCAGCCCTGCAGCGTGAGCAGATGCGGAATGGAAAAGGGCGTGACAAAGCACACCAGGAACACGCTGGTGTTCGCCATGCCGAGGGCGGTGCCGGCGCGGGCCGCGCCGGCCATCGTGGCCAGCTCTGTATAGGCCACACCGTGCCAGGCGGATACGCAGACACCGCTCGCGGCCAGCAGCACCACCAGCGCCACGCGCAACGCCGCCGAGTCGGCCGTGTGCGTGCCAGCCGCCATCACCAGCCCGGCAAGGCCCGCGAACAGCAGCACGCTCAGTGCGCTGCAGGCGCGCAGATAGGCGGGGCGGTTGCGGCGGCGATCGGTCCAGCGGCCGCTCCATACGCGCATGACCATCGCGCCGATCTGTATGAACACCATGGTGGCGGTGATGGTTGCGAGCCCGGCATGGCCGAAGTCATTGAGGAACACCGTGCCGAAAGACAGCACCGCGAACTGCGGCGCGCACAGAATGCCGATGCCGGCCACGATGCGCCAGACGCGCGCATCGCGCAGCGGGCCGCTCTGCGGTGAAGCCGAGGCTTGTGCAGCCCCGGCCTGGCTGCGCGGCGCAATCGGCGGCTCATGCACCCAGGCCCAGCTCATCACCGCGCTCAGCAGGCACAGTACCGCCAGCAGCCCGTAGAGCGCGGCAAAGCCGAAGTGCAGCGCGACAAAGGGCAACACCAGTGCGCCGATGCCGCCGCCCAGCGGCACGGCGGTTTGGCGGATGCTCATGGCAAGCCCGCGCTCTCCGGCATCGAACCACGTCATCACCGCCCGGCCGCTCGCACCGTTGACGCTGCCGCCGAGCAGGCCCACCAGCAGCAGCCCTGCCCCCAGCCAGCCCAGGCCGGGAATGTGCTGCGCGCTGGGCGCGGCCCAGAGCGCCATTGCCGTGAGTGCAACGGCGGTGCTGCCCAAACCCGTCAGCAGCACCGGCCTGTCGCCCCAGCGGTCGGTCAACAGGCCCCAGGGCAGCTCGCTCACCGCAATGCCCAGGCCCATCAGGCCCAGCACCAGGCCAAGCGTGGCGTTGTCGAGCTGGTAGCCGGTGCGCATCAGCACCGCGGTCATTGGAATGCCGCTGAAGGCCACGGAGAAAGCTGCGTTGGCGGCCACGCCCGCGGCCAGCACCTTCCAGCGATGACTGGGCGGGAATGAAGAAGAGGAGGTCGATGGGTTCATTTGCGGCGGAGTTTCCGCCGTTGCAAAGATTTTGAAAATCAGAAAATAATGGTGCAACCGTTCAAAAAAACAGGACGATTGTTGAGGGGTAAATCCATGTCTCAGGTGATGTTCGATCTCGATGTGCTGCGCAGTTTTTCCACCGGCATCGCGCTCGGCAGCTATGCGCGTGCGGCGGATCGGCTGGGCCGCTCCACATCGGCAGTGAGCGCGCAGCTCAAGAAGCTCGAGGCGCAGGCCGGCACGGCGCTTTTCCGCAAGGCCGGCCGCGGCCTGGAGCTCACCGATGCGGGCGAAACGCTGCTTGCCTACGCCCACCGCATGCTCGAGCTCAACGAGGAGGCCGGCGCCGCCATGCGCGGGGCCGACTTGCAGGGCTGGGTGCGGCTCGGCCTGCAGGAAGACTTCGGCGAGACGCTGCTGCCCGCCGTGCTCGGGCGCTTTTCGCGCGCGCACCCCAAGGTGCGCATCGAAGCCTGCGTGGCGCGCAGTGCCGAACTGCGCGAGCGGCTCGAGCTTCGGCAACTCGACCTGGCGCTGGTGTGGGATACCGGCGAGCAGATGACGCCGCACGGCGAGCGCGTGGCGCGGCTGCCGCTGCAGTGGATCGGCCCCCGTGCGCCCGATGCGCTCGATGCGCCCTGGTGGAAAGAGCGCGAGCGCCGCGGCGGCGCCCGCAAGACCAGGGAACCGCTGCCGCTGGTGCTGCTCGACGCGCCGTGCCCGTTGCGCGAAATTGTCACCGCCGCGCTCGACCGCGCGGGCACGCCGTGGCGCCATGCGTTCACCAGCGCCAGCCTTGCGGCCTTGTGGGCGGCCACCTCGGCGGGCCTCGGCCTTTCGGTGCGCACGCCCTTCGGCCTGCCTGCGCATGTGCGCCCCATCGACCGCACGGCCGTGGGCCTTCCGGCGCTGCCGCAGATGTCGCTCATGCTCTACCGCGCGCAGGCCGCGGCCGAGACGCCGGTGGAGCGGCTTGCCACGCTGTTGCTGGAGGCCGTGCGCCAGCATGTGCAGCTGGAGCCCGCGCAGCTTCACTGAACGGCCCCCGCTAGAATCCGAACCCCGCAGCAGGGCGTCCCGGCCTGCTGCGGGTTTTTGCTTTTCCGGGGCCATGTAGAGGACCACCATGTACAAAAACCTCGCGGGCCGCGCCGTTCTGGCGTGGGCAGCCGCCTGTTTTTTATCTCCCGCCTTTTCGCAACCGCAGGCTCCCAAGGAGCCGCTGAAGATCGGCTTCGTCTACGTGACGCCGGTCACCGACGCCGGCTGGGTGCGCCAGCATGAAGAGGGCCGCAAGGCCGTCGATGCGGCACTCGGCGGCAAGGTTAAGACCACCTTCGTCGAGAACGTGCCCGAGGGGGCCGACGCCGAGCGCGTGATCCGCGATCTTGCGCAGCAGGGCAACCGGCTGATCTTCACGCCCAGCTTCGGCTACATGGAACCGACGTTGAAGGTGGCGCGCGACTTTCCGGATGTGAAGTTCGAATCGGTCACCGGCTACAAGGCCGCGCCCAACGTGGCAACGGCCAATGCGCGCTACTACGAAGGCCGCTACCTCGCAGGCATTGCGGCCGGCCGCATGACGAAGACGAACGTGGCCGGCTACGTGGCGGGCTTTCCGATTCCTGAAGTGCTGCAAGGCATCAACGCCTTCACGCTCGGCATGCGTTCGATCAACCCGAATGCCAAGGTGGTCGTGGTGTGGCTCAACGAATGGTTCGACCCGCCGAAGGAGCGCGACGCGGCCATGGCGCTGTTCAACCAGAACGCCGACGTCGTCGCCTTTCACACCGGCTCCACCGCGGTGATGGCCGCGGCGCAGGAGCGCGGCAAGATGGCCGTTGCCTATCACTCCGACATGCGCAAGATCGCGCCCGATGCGCAGATCGTCGCCGTTACCCACCAGTGGGGCGGCTACTACACGCAGCGCGCGCAGGCGGTGCTCGACGGCAGCTGGAAGAGCGGCAACGTCTGGGGCGGCGTGAAGGAAGGAATGATTCGCGTCGGCGACTTCGGCACCAAGGTGCCCAAGGCCGTGCAGCAGGAGGTGCTGGCGCGCCAGCAGGACATTGCCGCGGGCAAGCTGCAGCCGTTTCGCGCGGTGAACGGCGACATGCGCGACAACGAGGGCCGTGTCGTCATCGCGAAAGGTGCGCAGCTGAACGACGAGCAGATCCTGAAGATGAACTGGCTGGCCGAAGGCGTGCAGGGCCGCGTTACGCGGTAGCCCAGTCGCTTTAACCCAGTCGCTCGACGACAAAGTCGACGAAGGTCCGAAGCTTGGCGCTCGGCCGGGCTTCGGGCAACCGCATGATGTGAACCTGCCGCGTCGGCAACTCCCACTTGGGCAGCAACCGAACCACCTGACCCGAGGCCAGGGCGGGGCCGAGCAGCGCGTCGGCCTGCACGATCACCCCGACGCCCGCAATCGCCGCGGCCAGCAGCGCCTGGCCGTTGTTGGTGCTGAGCGGGCCGCGCACGGGCACTTGCACCGTCTGCCCGTTGCGCGTGAAGCGCCATGAATGGTTCGGCCCCCACGCCGCGAAGCCCAGCAGCGGAAAAGCTTCCAGCTCGGACGGGTGCTTCGGAAGCCCGTGGCGCGCAACCCAGGCGGGGCTCGCAACCGCGAACATGCGTGCCAATGCGAGCGGCCGCGCAATGAGGTGTTCATCGACCGCGGCACCCGAGCGGATGCCGCAGTCGAAGCCCTCTTCGGCCAGATCGACCACGCGGTCGTTCAGGTTCAGGTCCACCTTCACCTGCGGATAGGCCGCGATGTACTCGGCAATGACAGGTGTGAGCCGGTGAGCGCCATAGGCGACGGGCGCTGTCACGCGCAGCACGCCCTGCGGCATGGCGCGCAGCGACTCGGCCACGCCGTCGGCCGTGTGCACGCTCGCGAGCACGTCGCGGCAACGCTCCAGGTAGGCCGCGCCGATTTCCGTGAGTGCGTGGCGCCGCGTGGTGCGCTCGAGCAGGCGAGCGCCGAGCTGATCCTCAAGTGCGCGGATGTGCTTGCCGACCATCACGGCCGAGAGATCGAGCGCCTCGGCGGCCGCGGCAAAGCTGCCCGCGTCCACCGTGGCGACGAAGACTTCCATCGCGCGCAGCTTGTCCATATTGATTGAGAACCCAGAGTTTCGAATTGCCGAACCGGATGGCAATTTATCAAACTATCGATTCGCAAAACAATGGAACCTTCCTGATTCATTTGGCGAGGTTTTCCATGAAGGTTCTTGTTGTGGGCGCGACTGGCGCAGTGGGCAGTGCCGTGGCAGAGGCGCTGGCCGCGCGCGGGCATGAGGTGGTGCGTGCGGGCCGCACGCGCGGCGATCGGCAGGTCGACATCACGAGCGACGCGAGCGTCGAGGCGCTGTATTCCGCGGTAGGGCGGGTCGATGCGATCGTCTCGGCGGCCGGCGGGCTGTTTTTCGGGCCGCTCGCTGAAATGCGGCCGGCCGATTTCAACATCGGCCTGCAGGACAAGCTGCTCGGCCAGGTGCGCCTCGCGCTGCTGGGCCAGCACATGCTGAGAGATGGCGGCTCGATCACACTGACCACGGGCGTGGCGGCCGACGATCCGGTTCGCGGCGGAGCCAATGCGGCTGCCGTGAATGCCGCGGTCGAGGGTTTTGTGAAAGGCGCAGCCATCGAGCTGGGCCGCGGCCTGCGCATCAATGCGGTCAGTCCGACGCTGCTGACCGAATCGTTGGCGGCATATGGCGCGCTCTTTCCGGGCGTCGAAACCGTACCGGCCGCGCGCGTGGCGCTGGCTTATGTGCGCAGCATTGAAGGTCCGCTGACGGGGCGCGTGTTTCGCGTGTGGCAATGAGCAGGTGCACGCGACTTGCCGGCGCGCTGCTCGCGCTCGTCACCGCGTCCGAGGGGAGTACGTTCCCCATATAGCACTCATACGCGCATGGAAATTGCGGCGCTGCCGGGCTGGTTTACCCTCCGCAGCAACGATGAAAAAAGCCTACCGCGCCTCCCTCCTGCGATTCGACGATGCCGGACTGCCCGTTTTCGATGAAGACGGCCTTCTGGTCGTCGCCCCCGACAGCACCGGCTGCCAGCGCGTGCTCGACGCCGGCAGCCACGCCGCCGTGTCGCCGCGCCACCCCGATGCCGAGCTGACCCACCTGCCGGGCCGCATCCTCGCGCCGGGCTTCGTGGACATGCACATCCACTTTCCGCAAACGGACATCATCGGTTCGCCCTCGCCGGGGCTCCTGCCCTGGCTGGAGAACTACACATTCCCGGCGGAAGCCAAGTTCATCGACCCGTCGCATTCGAACGAAGTGGCCGACGTGTTCTTCGACGAGCTGCTGCGCAACGGCGTCACCACGGCGCTGACCTTTGCCACGTCGCACGTGGCGTCGGTCGATGCCTTTTTTGAAGGCGCCCAGCGCCGGGGCTTGCGCATGATCAGCGGCAAGGTGCTGCAGGACCGGCATTCGCCCGACGGCGTGCGCGACGAGACCGAGCAGAGCCTCATCGACTCGGAAGCGCTGATCCGCAAGTGGCACAACACCGGCCGCCTGGGCTACGCCATCACACCGCGCTTTGCGCCCGCGAGCACCGACGCGCAGATGCGCGGCGCCGGCGAGCTGGCCGCGAAGTACGCCGACACATGGATCCAGTCGCACGTGGCCGAAAATCGCGACGAGGTGGCGTGGGTGCGCGAGCTGTACCCGCAGGCGCGCTCTTACCTCGATGTGTATGCCGGCTTCGGGCTGATGCGCGAACGCGCCGTATACGCGCACTGCATCTACCTGGACGACACCGACCGCGAGCTGCTGCGCGACACCAAAACGGCTGCCGCGGTAAGCCCGACCAGCAACCTGTTCCTGGGCAGCGGCTTCTTCGACTTCGGCGCGGCCGACCGCGTCGGGTACCCCTACGGCCTGGCGAGCGACGTGGGCGGCGGCACCAGCTTCAGCCCCTTCCACACGATGATGGCGGCCTACTACGTGGGCCGCGAGGGGCAAACCAAGGCCGGCCTGAGCATTGCGCCTTCGCAGCTGTGGTGGCGCCACACCGGCGGCGCGGCGCGCGCGCTGGGGCTCGAAGGCGTGATCGGCAACCTGCAGCCCGGTTGCGAAGCCGACTTTCTGGTGCTCAACCCCCAGGCCACGCCTTTGATGGCCCGCAAGGCCGCCCGCGCGAACAACCTGGAGGAGCTGCTGTTCTCGATGATCGTGCTGGGCGATGACCGGCTGATCGAGCGGACGGTGATCTCGCAGGCGGAATAGCCGCAGCCGGGAGGGCGAGGCATGGTACATGCCACAATTCGCGCCATTCCTCCCCCGCAGCAGCATCAGCGACCGCATATGAGCATCAAGAGCGACAAATGGATCCGGCGCATGGCCGAGCAGACCGGCATGATCGACCCCTTCGAGCCCGGCCAGGTGCGCGAGGCCGCCGGCCACAAGATCATCAGCTACGGCACTTCGAGCTACGGCTACGACATCCGTTGCGCGCCTGAATTCAAGGTTTTCACCAACATCCACAGCACCGTGGTCGACCCGAAGAACTTCGACGAGAAGAGCTTCGTCGACATGCACGGCGACTACTGCATCATTCCGCCCAACAGCTTTGCGCTGGCGCGCACGGTCGAATACTTTCGCATCCCGCGCAACGTGCTCACCATCTGCCTGGGCAAGAGCACCTATGCGCGCTGCGGCATCATCGTCAACGTGACCCCGTTCGAGCCCGAATGGGAAGGCTACGTGACGCTCGAGTTCAGCAACACCACGCCGCTGCCCGCCAAGATCTACGCGGGCGAGGGCTGCGCGCAGGTGCTGTTCTTCGAGAGCGACGAGGTCTGCGAAACCAGCTACAAGGACCGCGGCGGCAAATACCAGGGCCAGCGCGGCGTTACGCTCCCCAAGACCTGAGAGGCCTCGCGAGGGGTACCCCTCGCGTTCCTCCGCTTCCGACGGCGTCACCACAGGCATGCAAATGCCTGTTTTGCTTACAAGGCACCGGCGCGGACAAAGTACCATCCAGCGACGCTCCGGCACAACTGCCCGGCAAGGAGACTGCGATGAGATGGGAAGGCAACGAACAATCGGACAACGTCGAAGACAGGCGCAGTGGGGGCGGCGGAGGCGGCGGCTTCATCGGCGGCCGCAGCATCGGCATCGGCACCATCGCGGTCGCGCTGATTGCCGGCTGGATCTTCGGCATCAACCCGCTCACGGTGCTCAGCCTCCTGAGTGGCGGTGGCGATCCCGTCCAGGTGCAGCAGCAACAAGGGCCCGCACCCAAGCCGCCATCGGGAGACCGCGAGGCGGCCTTCGTCTCGACGGTGCTCAAGAACACCGAGGTGGTCTGGACCAACATCTTCCGGCAGAACGGCGGCACCTACCAGCCGCCCCGGCTCGTGCTGTTTCGCGGCGCCACGCCCACGGCCTGCGGCACCGGGCAATCGGCCATGGGGCCGTTCTACTGCCCGGGCGACAAGAAGGTGTACATCGACCTGAGCTTCTACGACACGCTCAAGAACCAGCTCGGCGCGCCGGGCGAGTTTGCGCAGGCCTATGTCATTGCGCACGAGGTAGGCCACCACGTGCAGGACGAACTCGGCGTGACCGCCAAGGTAGACGGCATGCGCGGACGGCTGAGCCAGTCGCAGAACAACGCGCTGAGCGTTCGCGTCGAACTGCAGGCCGACTGTTTTGCCGGCATCTGGGCGCACCATTCGCAAGAGTCGAAGAAGTGGCTCGAGCCGGGCGACATCGAGGCCGCCATGAACGCTGCGCAGAAGATCGGCGACGACGCCTTGCAGCGTTCCGCGGGCCGCGCGGTGGTGCCCGACAGCTTCACCCACGGCTCCAGCGCGCAGCGCCAACGCTGGTTCGGCGCGGGGTACCAGAGCGGCGATATCAAGTCTTGCGACACTTTCAACGCGCGCACCCTTTGAGCCTTGGAGCGCCGCAGGGGCGCATGGTTGTTGCGTATGGTGCTATAAAATAAATAGCAATGCGGCCGGCGCGGACGTTGTCACGGCGCCGTCACTGCCATTTTTTGCGGCAATGCGACAATAGAAGGCTTAATGACAAGCTCCTTCTCCAATCTATCGCTGGCGGAACCGCTGGCGCGCGCCGTAGCCGAAATGGGCTACGAGACCATGACTCCCATCCAGGAGCAGGCCATTCCGGTCGTGCTTTCGGGGCAGGACGTGATGGGGGCCGCGCAGACCGGCACCGGCAAGACCGCAGCGTTTTCGCTGCCGCTGCTGCAGCGCATGCTCAAGCACGAGAACTCGTCCACCTCGCCCGCGCGGCACCCGGTGCGTGCACTGGTGTTGCTGCCCACGCGCGAACTGGCCGACCAGGTGGCCCAGCAGGTCAAGCTGTACGCCAAGTACACCAACCTGCGCAGCACGGTGGTGTTCGGCGGCATCGACATGAAGCCGCAGACACTCGAGCTCAAGAAGGGCGTCGAGGTGCTGGTGGCCACGCCGGGCCGGTTGCTCGACCACATCGAAGCCAAGAACGCGGTGCTCAACCAGGTGGAGTACGTGGTGCTCGACGAGGCCGACCGCATGCTGGACATCGGCTTTCTGCCCGACCTGCAGCGCATCCTGAGCTACCTGCCCAAGCAGCGCACCACGCTCCTCTTCTCGGCCACCTTCTCGCCTGAAATCAAGCGGCTGGCCGGCAGCTACCTGCAGAACCCCGTCACCATCGAAGTGGCGCGGCCGAACGAAACGGCGTCGACCGTCGAGCAGCACTTCTACAGCGTGAGCGACGACGACAAGCGCCGCGCCCTCAAGCAGATCGTGAAGCAGCGCGGCATCACGCAGGCCTTTGTCTTCGTCAACAGCAAGCTCGGCTGCGCGCGCCTCGCGCGCTCGCTGGAGCGCGACGGTCTTCGCACCACGGCGCTGCACGGCGACAAGAGCCAGGACGAACGCCTGAAGGCGCTCGCCTCGTTCAAGGCCGGCGAGGTCGACCTCCTGGTGTGCACCGACGTCGCGGCCCGCGGCCTCGACATCAAGGACGTGCCGGCGGTTTTCAACTTCGACATTCCGTTCAACGCCGAAGACTACGTGCACCGCATCGGCCGCACGGGCCGTGCCGGCGCCTCGGGCCTGGCCGTGAGCTTTGCCAGCGGCGGCAACGATGCGCGCCTAGTGGCCGACATCGAGAAGCTGATCAAGAAGAAGATCGAGCTCGAACCCGTCGAGTTCGAAGAAGACAAGCCGCGCGGCCGCATCAACGACGGCCGCCGCCACTGGCGCGAAGAGGGCGAGGCCGGCGACGCACGCGATGTGCTCGATCAGCCGCGCGAGCGCAGCAGCATCGGCGCCCGATGCGCGCCGCGGCGGCGGACGCCCGCACCGCGCACCCTCCGCCCCGCGCGATCCGTTCTTCGACAAGCCCTATGAGCCGGGCGAGCGCGAAGCCGCTCCCGACTGGGAAGCCGCCGCCAAGGCTGCGCCCGCGCGCGGCATCTCGAGCAACATCAAGACCAAGCGCAAGGTTGCTGCGCTGTTCAAGAGCGCCGAGACGAGCTGACAAAGCACAGGGGCTTGCTTCGGCAAGGCCTCCCGTCCACAAAAAAGCCGGCAATGCCGGCTTTTTCTTTGGGCCCATCGGCCCGAGCGCAAACGCTCAGACCACGTGAAAGTGATGCGTACCGTCGCGTGCCAGTTGTGCCACCAGCCCGAATTCCCAATCCAGATACGCCTGCATCGCTTCAGCAGGCGCATCGGTGCCTTCGTAAGGGCGGCGGTAGCGATCGGTGCGCGGCGTAGCCAGCCGCGTCTCGCCCGATTCGGCCTCCAGGCCCGCGGCAAACCACGCCGCGTTTCCGCCGGCCAGCACCAGCACTTCCGCATCGCCTTGGCCGCGCGCATCGAGCAAGGTGCGCAAGTCGGCCGCGGCATAGCGCGCGAGCAGGCTGCTGCCGCAGGTGAGCACATAGCGCTGCGATGACGGAATTGCAGTGCCGATGGCCTGTGCCAGTTGCGCGCGAATGGCGTACCAGGCGCCGGGAATGTGCCGCTTCACGTAGTTGGCGCTGGTGGTCACGTCGATCACCGCGGTGCCGGGCTGCGAAAGCAGCGCTGCCAGCGCCTTCGGTTCGATTTCGGCAACGGCTGACGCAACAGGTGGATAGATGGGCGCAGGCGCCGCGGTTTCAGTGAACAACGAAGCCGCGGGCACCGCATCGGGCACATACACCTCCCAGCCCATCTGCGCTAGCCATGAAGCGCTCATCGATGCGCGCACGCCGTCGTCGTCCGCCAGCACGATGCGTGCGCCGCGCACCGGCACCTGGTGATCCGTTTCCTGCACCAGCTGACCGCCGGGCGCGCTCGCAAAGCCGGGCAGGTGGCCGGCCTCGTATTCCTCGGGCGTGCGCACGTCGAAGCGGTAGAGCGTGCGCTCCGGTGCTTCGAGCGTGTGCAGTGCGTCGAGCGCGATGCGCCGCACGCCGGCCTTGTCGGCCACGCGGCGCGCATCGGCCTGTGCCTGTGCGCGGGTCGCATCGGTCACCGCGCCGGGCGCGCGGCGGCTCGCGCCATGGTCGAGCACCTGCCCCGCGAGTTTCCAGCCGATGGTGCCGTTGCGCAAGGCTGCCACCGGATTCGGAATGCCCGCGTTCACCAGCGATTGCGTGCCGATGATGCTGCGCGTGCGGCCCGCGCAGTTGACGATCACCTGCGTGGCCGGGTCGGGCGCGAGCTCCCGCACACGCAGCACCAGTTCTGCGCCGGGCACGCTGGTGGCCGAGGGAATGCTCATGGTCTGGTATTCGTCGAAGCGGCGCGCATCGAGCACCACCACGTTCGCCGTGCCCTCGACCAGCGCCTTCACCTCGGGCGCGGAAAGCGATGGCGTGTGCCGCTCGTGCTCGACCAGTTCGCCGAACGACTTGCTGGGCACGTTCACGTCGCGAAACAGCTCGCCGCCGGCCGCGCGCCAGCTCTCGAGGCCGCCTTCGAGCAGGTGCACGTTGGTGTAGCCGAGCGCGGCCAGTGTTTGCGCGGCGAGCGGCGCCAGGTCGATGCCGTCGTGTGTGCCGTAGAGCACGATGAAGGTGCTGCGCCGCGGAATGCGCCGCCAGGCTTCGACCTCGATGCGCGAAAGCGGCAGGTTGGCGGCCCACAGCGGATGTTCCTGCGCGAAGGGATCTTCTTCGCGCACGTCGAGCAGCGCGGTTTCTTCGCGTGCGAGCAGGCGCTCGCGCACGGCGGCAAAGGGCAGCAGGGGAAAGGCGGTGGTGCTTGTCATGCGAATGTCGATCGGAGTTCGGCGGAGCGGTCCCAGAGGTTGGGAAGAAGCGTGTTGGAGTAACCCGAAACGAAGGGCTTGCGTCCGCCCTCGGCCGGGTAAGTATGCCGCCGCACGGCGCCGATGTTGGCGCCGTATACGTGGATGCTGATGGAAACGCGGTCTTCATGCGCGTTGTGCACGCGATGCAGGTCGCCCACGGTGGGCGACACGGCCTCCACGTCGCCGGCGTCGAGCCGCACGGCCTCGCCTTGCGCCCGTGCCCGGCCGTCGCTGCCGACCGCATAGCCCTGGCTGTATTCGGCGCCGCGCAGCATGCCGATCAGGCCCCACACGGTGTGGTCGTGCACCGGCGTCGCCTGGCCCGGCCCCCACACAAAGCTCACGACCGAAAAGCGCTCGGTGCTGTCGGCATGCAGCAGGAACTGGCGGTAGTGCACCGGGTCGGGCTGCGCGAACGCGTCGGGCAGCCAGTCGTCTCGCGCGACCAGCGTGCGAAGCAGCGCGCGGCCTTCAAGAAGAATGCGCGGCTCGTCGGGTGCGCTGTCGAGCAGCCGGCCGAATGCGCCGACGAATTCACGCAGTGGTGCGATGGCGGCAACTTCGGGTGCCGTCATGCGGGCCGTTTCCAGAGTTGCGCATCGGTGATGGCGCGCACGTCCACGCGCACCGGCAGGATGCCGTCGCGCGCCGAGCGGTCGGCCACCGCCTGCAAGGCGACGATGTCGGCTTCGGCCACCGGCCGGCCCGTGACCGAGGCACGCGCGGTGATGATGCGCGCCGACTCGATCGGCAGCCGCGTGAGCTTGCTGTAGGCCTGCGCATACGCCTCGGGGTTGGCCAGCGCCCATTCGCCCGCGCGCGCCAGCCGGTCGAGAAACTGCACGATGGCAATGCGCTTGGCCGGATCGGCCAGCGAAGGCTCGCTGGCGGTGATGAAGCCCAGGGCCGTGTTGATGCCGCGTCCGTCGCGCAAGATGCGCCCGCCCTGCTGCAGCGCGATCGTGTAGTAGGGGTCGAACACGGCCCAGGCATCGATCTGCTTCGACGCAAAGGCCGCGGCTGCATCCGTGGGCAGCACGAACTTCACCGTGACCTCGCTGCGCGGCACGCCGGCTTCTTCGAGCGCGCCATACAGCTGGTACTGCGAGATGCTGCCGCGCGCGGACGAAACAATGACGGTCTTGCCGCGCAGGTCGGCCACGGTGCGCAGCGGCGAATCGGGTTGTACCACGATGCCCAGCGCATCGGCCTTGCCCACGCGCGTGGCGACGATCTTCAGCGGCGTGCGGCCGACGGCCGCGGCCAGCACCGGCAGGTCGCCAGCCACCGCGGTGTCGACCGCCGCGCTGCGCTGCGCTTCGAACAGCGGCGCGGCGCCCTGGAAGTTGGCCCAGCGGTAAGCGAAGGGCGCGTCGTCGAGCGCCTTCGATGCCTCGAAGAGGGCGCGCAAGCCTCCGGCCTGGTCGCCGAGCACCAGCGTGGTCTGCGGCTGCTGCGCCCATGCACGCATGGAGCCGGCAGCTGCCAGTGCAAGAGCGGTGCCCTGCTTGAGCCAGCTTCGGCGCGAAGCCCTGGAGAAGAGAAGGTCGGTCATGCGGCGGCTCCCGAAGACTGCAATGCGCGAGCGCCCGCCGCAACCAGGATGGCGTCGTTCTGCGGCGTGTGGATGCGGCTGCACAGCACGTCACGGTGGTGCCGCTCCAGCGGGTTCTGCCGTGCGAGGCCGTGGTTGCCGCTCAGTTGCAGCGCGATTTCGACGGCGCGCACTGCGTTGCCCGTCACGGTGTACTTCAGCAATCCACTCTCGGTGGCCGGCTGCGCGCGCCCTTCGTCGACCGCGCGGGCCGCATCGTCGAGCAGCACGCGGTTGGTGCGCAGCAGCGCGGCGATTTCTCCCACGTGCTCCTGCACGCGCGGCAGGCTTGCAAGCGGCGCGCCCAGGCTGCCGGGTGCGCGGTGGTTCAGGAAGCCGGTCAACCAGTCATTCGCGGCCTGCGCCACCGCGTCGTACAGGCTGCCGAGCAGCACGGTCATCCACGCTTGCTGCGTGGCGTGTGCGTCGATGTCCGTCTGGCTGCCCGCGTCGGGTGCCCAGTCGGCCGGGGCGCGCAGGTCGACCGCATGGTCGAGGTCGATCGCGACGTTCTCGAACACCACTTCATGGCTGCCAGAGGCTCGCAGGCCCAGGTGGTCCCAGCTTGCGATCACGCGCACGCCGGGCGCATGGCGCGGCACCAGGAAGATGCCGGTGCGCGGCGCGGCTTCGTCAGTGCGCGCCCATACGGCAAGCCAGGAGAGCCCCTCGATGCCGGTCGTGTAGAGCTTGTGGCCGTCGATCTTCCACCCGCTGCCTTCGCGGTGGGCAATGGTCGCGGGCAGGCCGCCACGTGCCGGCGAGCCGAGCGCGGGCTCCACGCGCAGCGCATTGATGAGCGCGCCGTGCTCCACCGCATCGCGCAGCACGCGTTCGCGCAGGTGCAACGGCCAGCGGCTGTCGCTGCGCGCGAGTGCATGGTGCTGCAGGTAGGTCATCGTCAGGATCAAGGCAGTAGCAGGCTCGCCGCGCGCCACCGCGGCAATCACACGCCGCGCGGTGGCCAGGCTGGCACCGGCGCCGCCGTACGCCGCAGGTGCCACCAGGCCGATGAGGCCGTGCGATTGCAGCGCCTCGAAGTTCTGGCGCGGAAAGGCGCCGCTTCGGTCGTGGTCGGCTGCCGTGGCCGCGAACTGGGTCGACAGGCGTGCCAAGAGGGCGCCGTCGACCGCGGCCGGAGCGGCGCTTGATGTGGGGAATTCATTGGTGGCCGGCAGGCGGCGCAAGGGGAGTGCACTCATGGTTGCGCACAGTACCGGCCCCGTGCCGCGCCGGAAACGACGCATCCTGCATATGCAAACTCGTTTTTCTGCGTTCGCTTTTGCCGTGTGCGCCGGTACGGTCCGGTGCATGAAACCTGAATTCCCACTCGACAGGCGCCGCCTGCTGCAGGCCGCCGCGGCCTGGAGCGCCATGGCCGCTGCAACCGGCGCTTCGCGGGCCGCGGCACCGGCACGCGACCTCTCCGGCGTGACCCTGCGCGTGGGCACCTACAAGGGCCTGTGGCGACCGCTGCTCACGGCCTCGGGCCAGGCCGACACGCCCTACAAGATTGACTGGCGCGAACTCAACAACGGCGTGCTGCACATCGAGGCCATCAACGGCGATGCACTCGACCTGGGCTCGGGGAGCGAGATTCCGCCGGTATTCGCCGCGCGCCAGAAGTCCAGCGTGAAGCTGGTGGCTGTGACGCATGAAGACCTGAACAACCAGGCGACGCTCGCACGCAAGGATTCACCGATCCGCAGCATTGCGGACTTCAAGGGCAAGCGCGTGGGCTATGTGCGCGCCACCACTTCGCACTACTACCTGGCCAGGCAACTGGCCGAGGCGGGGCTCTCGTTCAGCGACATCCAGGCCGTGAGCCTCACGCCGTCGGACGGCCTTTCGGCCTTTGCGCGCGGCGATCTCGATGCATGGGCCATCTACGGCTACAACGGCCAGCTGGCGCGCACGCAGTACGGCGCGCGCACCATCAAGACCGGCGTGGGTTATCTGTCGGGAAACTTTCCCATCTATGCCAACCCGCGCGCGCTGGACGATGCGCTGCGCCGCGCGGCATTGAGCGACCTGCTGCAGCGCCTGCAGCGCTCGTTCGCATGGATCAACGGCAACTTCCTGGCCTATGCGCGTGCGCAGTCGGCCGAGACGCGCGTGCCGGTGGGCGATCTGGTCGAGCTCTTCAATGGCCGTAGCGGCGACTACAGCCTGGGCCCCGTCACCGATGCCGTGGTGCGCAGCCACCAGCAGGTGGCCGACACCTTCCTGAAGATCGGCGTGCTCGATGGCCCGGCCGACGTGAAGCCCCTGTGGGATCGCAGCTTCGAAAACGTGCTGCGCCTGCCTGCCGCCTGAACAACCGCATCCATCTGAAAACACGAGGACACCATGAGCCAGAACGACGTTGAATTCATCGGCATGATCCAGGGCCAGAAGGTCTCGGAGATCCACGCCGCCAAGGGCCCCGCGATCGACCGGGACTATGTGCGCGCCTTTGCGCAGGCGCATGAGAACGCGGGCTTCGACCGTGTGCTGGTGCCGCACCATTCCACCAGTCCCGACGCAACGTTGACGGTGGCCTATGCCGCCTCGGTCACCGAGCGCATTCACTTCATGCTGGCGCATCGGCCCGGCTTTGTTGCGCCCACGCTGGCTGCGCGGCAATTTGCGTCGCTCGACCAGTTCAGCGGCGGGCGGCTCGGCGTGCACTACATCTCGGGCGGCTCCGACGAGGAACAGCGCCGCGACGGCGACTGGCTCGATCACGACCAGCGTTATGCCCGCACCGATGAGTACCTGGAAGTGCTGCACAAGGTGTGGACCAGCGAGAAGCCCTTCGACCACGAGGGTGCGCACTACCGCTTCCAGAATGCGTTCTCGGAAGTGAAGCCGGTGCAGACGCGCAACGGCAAGCCGCATGTGCCGGTGTATTTTGGTGGTGCGTCGGAAGCTGCGATTCCCGTCGCAGGCAAGTACGCCGACGTGTATGCGCTGTGGGGCGAATCGCTCGACCAGGCGCGCGAGCTCACCACCCGCGTGCGCGCCGAGGCGGCGAAGCACGGGCGCAGCGTGCGCTTCTCGGTGTCGTTCCGGCCGATCCTGGCGGAGACCGAAGAGGCCGCGTGGGCGCGTGCGGACAACATCCTGGCTGAGACCAAGCGGCTTCGCGTGGTGCAGGGCTACAACCGCGGCGGGCCGCAGCAGAGCGAAGGCGCCAAGCGCCTGCTGGCCGCGGCCGAGAAGGGCACGCGACTCGACAAGCGGCTGTGGACCGCGGTGGCGCAGGAGATCGGCGGCCGCTCGAACAGCACCGCGCTGGTCGGCACGCCCGAGCAGGTGGCCGATGCGCTACTCGACTACTACGACCTGGGCGTGACCACCTTCTTGATCCGAGGATTCGATCCGCTGGAGGATGCGACGGACTACGGCCGCGAGCTGATTCCGCGCACGCGTGAGCTGGTGGCCCAGCGCGCAACCTCGATTCGCAAGGCTGCGTGATCCCGCTTTTCTCTCCTCCCCTTCCGGGGAGGGCAGGGGTGGGGGTAAGCGGCGTTCAACACGCCGCGGCCCTGCAAGCGCCGCCCGCCCCCATCCCAGCCTTCCCCCAGAGGGGGAAGGAGCAATACCCAACACGAGGAAATCTTCATGAGTGCAGTTCTGTCGATCGACTGGGATGCCGGCTTCGCGCTTCGGCGCAACCCGAACCCGCAGCAAAAATACTGGTTCGACCCCATCCCACCGCGCACCAGCGTGCAGGCCGAGCGCCGCCACCGGCAGGAGCGCCTGGCCGGCGCCTTCCGCCTGTTCGCACGTTTCGGCTTTGCGCAGGGGCTTGCCGGCCACATCACCGCGCGCGACCCGGAGCTCACCGACCATTTCTGGGTCAACCCGCTAGGCATTCACTTCTCGCGCATCAAGGTGTCCGACCTGCTGCTGGTCAATTCGAAAGGCGAGACCGTGATCGGCGACAGGCCGCTCAACAAGGCCGCCTTTGCCATTCACGCCGCCATCCACGAGCACAACCCGAAGATCGTTGCCGCGGCCCACACGCATTCGACCTACGGCAAGGCCTGGTCCACGCTGGGCCGCAAGCTCGACACCATCACGCAGGACAGCTGCGTGTTCCATGAAGACGTGGCGCTGTTCGACGATTTCACCGGCATGGTGGTCGACACCAGCGAAGGCGACCGCATTGCACAGGCGCTGGGCGACAAGAAGGGCGCCATTCTCAA
Organism: Variovorax sp. S12S4; assembly: GCF_023195515.1. NCBI lineage: Bacteria > Pseudomonadati > Pseudomonadota > Betaproteobacteria > Burkholderiales > Comamonadaceae > Variovorax > Variovorax sp. S12S4. The sequence continues at coordinate 361,795 of NZ_JALPKR020000002.1, read as the reverse complement.
GAACCACGGCATCCTGACCGCGGGCCCCACGGTGGAAGCTGCCGCGTGGTGGTACATCGCACTCGACAACGCCTGCCACACGCAACTGCTGGCCGAAGCCGCCGGCAAGCCGCAGCCCATCGACGAGGCGACGGCACGCCACACCCACAGCCAGATCGGCGGCCCGGAGGGGGCCATCCATTCCTTCGACAGCCTTTACCAAGGCCTCGTCGAAGCGGAACCCGAACTGCTGGACTGAAGATAAAAAACCAACGGAGTTCTCGATGACCGCATCCCTTTCACGCCGCAGCGTCTTGCGCGTCGGCGGTGCCGCCGCCGTGGTCGCCTCGGGCGGGCTGATCGCCTCGCAGGCTTTCTCTCAGCAGGCGCGCAAGCTCACCTTTGCATGGAACGCCGCCGCGTTCTGCCTTTCGCCCGTGGTGGTGGCGCAGGAGCGCGGCTACTTCGAACGCAACGGCCTGCAGGTGGACCTGATCAACTACACCGGCTCCACCGACCAGCTGCTGGAATCGCTCGCCACGGCCAAGGCCGATGCGGCCGTGGGCATGATCCACCGCTGGCTCAAGCCGCTGGAATCGGGCTTCGACGTGAAGATCGTCGGCAGCTCGCACGGCGGCTGCGTGCGGCTGGTGGGTGCAAAGAGCGCGGGCGCCACCAGCCTTGCAAGCCTCAAGGGCAAGATCATCGGCGTTTCGGACATCGCAAGCCCGGGCAAGAACTTCTTCTCCATATTGCTTGCGAAGAACGGCATCGATGCCGAGAAGGACGTGACCTGGCGCCAGTACCCGGCCGACCTGCTCGACATTGCGGTGCAGAAGGGCGAGATCCATGCGATTGCCGACGGCGACCCGAACGTCTACCTGATCGAGAAGCGCAACAAGGGCGCCTTCGTGGAGATTGCAAGCAACCTCTCCGGCGAATACAAGGACAAGGTCTGCTGCATCGTGGGCGCCCGCGGCGAGCTGGTGCGCAAGGACAAGCCGACCGTCGCGGCGCTCGTGCGCGCCATTGCGCAGGCGTCGGATTACGTGGCCGAGAACCCGAACGAATCGGCCAAGCTCTTCGCCAAGTATTCGCCCAAGGTGCCGGTGGAAGACCTGCGCGCGCTGCTCGGCACGCTCACGCACAACCACCATCCGCTGGGCAAGAACCTGCGCGACGAGGTGGAGTTCTATGCGCGAGATTTCCGAAGCGTGGGCGTGCTCAAGAAGACCACCGACCCGGTGCGCTTTGCCGAACACGTCTCTTTCGATCCACTCGCATGAGCACCCCAGACCCCGCATTGGGCTTCGATTCCCTCCCCTTCCGGGGAGGGCCAGGGTGGGGGCCGCGGCGCTCGTACGCACACCTGCTCCCGCATCGACATCGCCCCGTATCCAAGCGGTCCTGCCCACATGGCGCATCGGCTTAGCCGCCGCTGCGACCTGGCTCGCGCTCGGCCTGCTCACCATCTACTGGCCGAACCAAGCCGTGGGCTTCAGCGACTGGGCCTACACGGACGAGTTTGGCATCGCTGCCATCGTGGTGGGCGCGCTGCTGTCGATCGTCGCGCTGCTCGGCTCGCGCGCCGGCCGCATCGCAGCCCTGCTGCGGCCGGCCGGGCCGTGGCTGGTCGCGCTGCCCGTGCTCTTCGCGATCTGGGAGATCGCAACAGCCAAGCTCGCGCTGCTCCCCACGCCGTTCTTCGCGCCGCCGCAAAGCCTGGTCGAAACCTACATCGACGACTGGCGCCGCCTCGGTGAAAGCCTGCTGCACTCGGCGCGTCTGCTGGCGCACGGCTTCGTGCTGGGCGCGCTCGCGGGCTTTCTCACTGGCGTGACCATTGGCTGGTCGCGCATCGCGGGCTACTGGGTGCATCCGGTGCTGCGCTTTCTGGGGCCGGTGCCGGCTTCAGCGCTGCTGCCGCTCGCGTTCTTCTTCTTTCCGTCGAGCTATGCGGCGGCCGTGTTCCTGATCGCGCTGGCGACGGGCTTTCCGGTGGCGGTGCTCACCTGGTCCGGCGTGGCAACAGTGAACCGCAACTACTACGACGTGGCGCGCACCATGGGCGCGAGCGAGCGCTTCCTGGTGCTGCGCGTGGCGATACCCGCTGCGCTGCCGCAGGTGTTCGTGGGGCTCTTCATGGGGCTGGGTGCCGCGTTCTCGGTGCTCGTCACGGCCGAGATGATGGGTGTGAAGGCCGGCCTGGGCTTCTACCTCTCGTGGGCGCAGGGCTGGGCTTCGTACTCGAACATGTACGCCGCGCTGATCGTGATGGCCGTGCTGTGCTCGGGCCTGATCACGCTGCTCTTCAAGGTGCGCGACCGCGTGCTGTCTTGGCAGAAGGGAACCGTCAAATGGTAGCCACCGTTGTTGCAGAACCCGGTGTGCGACAGGCCGGCGCGCACATCGACATTCGCGGCGTGAGCCACTGGTTCGATGTGCCGGCTGGGCCGCTGCAGGTGCTCGACGACATAGACCTTACCGTGAAGCCCGGCGAGTTTGTCGCGCTGCTGGGGCCGAGCGGCTGCGGCAAGTCGACCTTGCTGCGGCTGGTGGCCGGGCTCGAACCCGCCACGGCCGGCCACATCACGCAGGACGATGCGCCGATCACCCGGCCCGACCCGTCGCGCATCGTCGTGTTCCAGGACCCGACGCTCTATCCGTGGCGCAGTGTGTGGGACAACGTCGCGCTCGGTCTGCAGGCGCGCGGCGTGCTCAAGGCGCAGCGCGGGCGCGTCGACGAGGCGCTCAAGCTCGTGGGCCTGAGCGACTTTGCAAAGGTTTTTCCGCACCAGCTTTCGGGCGGCATGGCGCAGCGCGTGGCATTGGCACGCGCGCTGGTGAACGACCCGCAATTGCTGGTGCTCGACGAGCCGCTCGGCAAGCTCGATTCGCTCACGCGCATCGCAATGCAGAGCGAGCTCGTCAACCTGTGGCAGCGCGCGGGCTTTTCGGCACTGCTGGTGACGCACGACGTGGAAGAGGCGCTGTTCCTTGCCAACCGCGTGATCGTGCTCAGCGACCGGCCGGCGCGTGTTGCGGCAGAGATCGTGGTCGACCTGCCGTATCCGCGCCACCGCGGCCATGCAAGGCTCGCCGAGTTGCGCCACGAAGCACTCCGGCACCTGGGGCTCGACGCCACCTGGTGAGATGAAAAGCACGCCCGAGGCCGATTGGCTCAACTTGCTGATCGGCCTGCTGCAAGGCGCCCAGCTGCAGCTGCTGCGCGTGCTCGATGCGCTCGGGCTCGCACGGCAGATGCACGGCCAGCCGGCCTGGCCTTGGTCGCAGCGCCTCTCTGGCGAGAACCTGCTGATCGACCTGGGCCAGGCGCGCAGCCTCGCATGGACGCTGGTCTTTGTTGCCGCAGCGCTGCTTGCGCTACTCCTCGCGCTGCTGTGGCGGCGCTCGCGCTTCTACCTTCTGGCCGTGGTGCCGATGCTGCTGATCGCCGCGCCATGGCCGGCGGCGCATGTGGTGCTGGTGCCGGCAACGCCCACAAGTTTCCAGGCATCGCCGACCGGTTTCACGGCCGCCTCCATCGCCAGGGGCCGCGTACTCTACGAACAGAACTGCGTCGCGTGCCACGGCGCGGATGGCAGGGGCGAAGGCCCGCTCGCGGCCTCGCTGGCGGTGTGGCCGCCGAACCTGAGCGGCCCCTTGCTGTGGCGGCGTGCCGACGGCGACCTGCTCTGGCGCATTCTTCACGGCACGCGCGATGCGCAGCATGGCAGGGCCACGATGCCGGGCTTCGGCGCGAACATCGACGAGTCCGATGCCTGGGCGCTCATCGACTACATGAAGGCGCTGGGCGCGGGCCAGAGCCTGCGCGCGCTCGGCAACTGGCCGCAGCCCATCGGCCTGCCCGACATGGCGGTGCGTTGCGGCTCGCAGCCTGCGCGGTCGCTCGCAAGCTGGCGCGGGCAGCGCGTGCGCATCGTCGCCGGCAATGCAGCGCCGGCTGAAGACCCGCGGCTCGTGACGGTGCTGCTGGTGCCGCCGTCGCCAATGGCATCGGGCGCCAGCGCCGATTGCGTTGTGCAGTCCGCCGCCGCATGGGAGGCGCTGGCCTTGATCACCGGGACCGACCGCCTCGCGGGCACGCAACTCATCGCCGACCGCGACGGCTGGCTGCGCGTGCGCGGCGAGCCAGGCAACGTCGGCTGGTCCGACGACGACCTGGTCTGCCGCAGCGAACGCACACCGGCGGAGCCAGGGCAGGGCGCGGCATCGCCCACCGATGGATTGGGCGCGCTCATCGCCCGCATGGACGCCGAGCCGGTGCGCTTCATCAAGGGCGGCTTCATCCACTGACCGTTTTTTTACCCGCAACAAACACGGAGAACCCATGCACTCACCACACCCCGACAGAGCGCGCCGGCGGCTGCTCACGCACAGCCTCGCTGCCGCCACGGCCATCAGCTTGCCTGCCATTTCGTTCCAGGCCAATGCACAAGGCCGGCAGGTGCTCAAGGCCGGTGACCAGAAGGGCGGCCTGCGTGCATTGCTCGAAGCGGCCAACGGCCTTGAGGGCCTCGGCTACGACATCCAGTGGTCCGAGTTCCCCGCGGCCGCACCGCTGGCCGAGGCGCTGAACGCCGCCGCGGTCGATTCCGGTCCCATCGGCGATGCGCCGCTCATCTTTGCGCTGGCCGCCGGCACGCGCGTGAAAGCCATCGGCGCCAACCGTTCGGACTCATACGGCACGGCAGTGCTGGTGCGGCCCGACTCACCGCTCAAGACCGCGGCCGATCTCAAGGGCAAGAGCATTGCAACCAACCGCGGGTCCATCGGCCACTACATCACGCTCAAGGCCATCACGGCGGCCGGCCTCAAGCCCGAAGAGGTGAACATCCGCTTTCTTGCACCAGCCGATGCCAAGCTCGCACTCACGCAGGGCTCGGTCGACGCCTGGGCCACCTGGGAGCCCTACACCGCGATGGCGGAGGTCAGCCAGCATGCGCGCGTGCTCGTCAGCGGCCGCGGCCTGCTGCCGGGCCTCAGCTACCTGGCGGCCACCGATGCGGCCATTGCCGCCAAGCGCCCGGTGCTGCAAGACTTTCTGCAGCGCGTGGTGAAGGCGCAGCTCTGGTCGTACCGCAACGTCGATGCCTATTCGGCCGCGCTCGCCCGCATCATCGGCATTCCGCCCGAGGCGGCCAAGCTGCAGTTCGAGCGCCGCCGGCAGAAGTGGATATCGATCGATGCGCAGGTGATTGCAGACCAGCAGGGCACGGCGGATTTCTACCGGCAGGTGGGGCTCATCAAGCAGCCGCTCGATGTGAAGGGCACGTTCGATACGGGCTTTGGCGTGGCCGCGGGCGCCTAGCCGCGCGGACGGTCAGCCCGGCTTTTGCGCCTGCTCGCACTTCACCTGGATCAGCTCGCGCTCATGCAGCGTGGCGCCGATGCGCACCGCGCTCAGGCAGCCGCCCCAGACGCAGCCGGTGTCGGTCGAAAGCAGGTCAGGCCGCGAAAGCCAGCCCAGCGTGGACCAGTGGCCGAACGCGACCGTGGCGTTCGCGGTCTTGCGGCCGGGCACGTCGAACCAGGGCATGAAGCCTTCGGGGGCGGTGGCGGCGCCGTCCTTGCTCTCGAACTCCATCACCCCATCGGCCGAGCAGAAGCGCATGCGCGTGAGCGCGTTCACGATGGCGCGCAGCCGCGCGCTGCCGGTGAGCGAATCGCTCCACTGCGCGGGCTCGTTGCCGTACATGGTGAGCAGGAACTCGCCGAGCGCCGGGCCGCGCAGCACCGATTCGACCTCGGCCGCCAGCACCAGCGTGTCGCCCACCGTCCACTGCGGCAGCACGCCCGCGTGCACCATGAGCAGGTCGCCGCCGTCGATTTGCATGTGCAGCGCCATGTGCTGCTGGCGCACCCATTCGAGCAGGGCTTCGCTGTCGGGCGCCTTGAGCAGGCCGGCCAGGGTGTCCTTGCGGCTGGGTTTGCGTGCACCGTGCGCCACGCCCAGCAGGTGCAGGTCGTGGTTGCCGAGAAGGCTGAGCGCGGACGCGCCGTAGCCCTGCACGCGGCGCAGCACCGCCGCTGAATCCGGGCCGCGGTTGACCAGGTCGCCGAGCAGCACGACGGTGTCGCGGCTGGGAGAAAAACCGATCTTGTCGAGCAGTTTCTGGAGGGCGGCGTCGCAGCCCTGGATGTCGCCGATCAAGTAAAGTGCCATTTCCTTATTTTCACCCCCTGTTCATGGATGTTCTCCTGCTGGCCTTGCTGACTTCGCTGAATGCGTTGTTCGCAATGTCCGAAATGGCCCTTTCAACCAGCCGGCGCGCGCGCCTTGCCGCGCTGGCCGAGACGGGAGATACCGGCGCGGAAGCCGCGCTCCGGTTGATGGAGGAACCCACCCACTTCCTCTCGACCGTGCAGATCGGCATCACGTCGATCGGCATGCTCAGCGGTATCGTCGGCGAGGCCGCCTTCGCGGCGCCGCTCTCGCTCTGGATGGAAACCCTGGGCATGGGCCGCGGCACGGCCAGCGTGGTTTCCACCGCGGTGGTGGTGACCGGCATCACTTTCTTCACCATCATCTTCGGCGAGCTGGTGCCCAAGCGCATCGGCCAGCTCTACCCCGAGCCCGTGGCGCGCTGGGTGTCGCGCCCCATGCGCGGGCTGGCCAAGGGCGCCAAGCCCTTCGTGTGGCTGCTGGCGGGCGCCACGGCCACGGTGCTGAAGCTGCTGCGCATCGACGCCAACGCCGCCCGCTCCATGACCGAGGAAGAAATTTCCGCCAGCCTGGAAGAGGGCGTGGACGCCGGCGTGATCGAGCAGCACGAGCACCAGATGGTGCGCAACGTATTCCACCTGGACGACCGGCGCCTGTCGTCGCTGATGATTCCGCGCGCCGACATCGAATGGCTCGACGCGTCGGACACCGTGGCGCAGGCGCTGAAGAAGGTGGCCGATGCGGGCGCGCTCAACATCGTGCATTCGTGGTACCCGGTGTGCCGCAATTCGCTCGACGACGTGGTCGGCGTGATCAGCGTGGCGCATCTGCTGCGGCTGGGCACCGAGCACGCGGGCGTGCTCGGGCAAGAGGCCGCTCCGGCCGTGTTCGTGCCCGAGACTCTTACCGGCATGGAACTGCTCGAGCAGTTCCGCGAGCGCGGCGGCCGGCTGGTGTTCGTGGTCGACGAATACGGCGTGGTGCAGGGCCTCATGACGCCGCGCGACATGCTCGAAGCCATCACCGGCGAGCTGCAGCCCGGCACCCTTACCGACGCCTGGGCCCGCGAGCGGCCCGATGGCGTGTGGGAGCTCGACGGGCTGATGCCGGTTTCGGAACTGCGCGCGCGGCTCGGCATTCGCGAGCTGCCCGACGAAGAGCGCGGGCGCTACAACACCGTGGCAGGTTTGCTGATGGCCGTTTCGGGCCATCTGCCCAAGGCGGGCGAGGTGATCGAATGCGCGGGCTGGCATTTCGAAATCGCCGCGCTCGAGGGCCGCCGCATCGACCGCGTGCTGGCCGCGCCCGACAAGTCGGCGGCGCACGGCGACTAGCGCCTGCCCGCTCCATCAGAATTTCAACAAGACCCCACCAAGCGATCGCATGATCGCAGCCCCACCATGACCGAAGACATCTACACCGAGCCGAATGCCGACCCCGACACCCTTGCCAACCTGGGGCCGCTGCGCGCCATGGCAGGCATCTGGGAGGGCAGCCGCGGCGTGGACGTGAAGCCCAAGCGCGAAGGCCCCAAGACGCAGGTCTATGTCGAGCGCTACGAGCTGCAGCCCATCGATCCGCAGACCAACGGCCCGCAGCTGCTGTACGGCCTGCGCTACCACACCTACATCCACAAGCCCGGCCTCACCAAGATGTACCACGACCAGGTGGGCTACTGGCTCTGGGAGCCGGCCACCGGCACGGTGATGCACACGCTGGCCATTCCGCGCGGCCAGGTGGCCATGGCAAGCGGCCATGCCAAGGCCGGCGACACGCGCTTCACGCTCAGCGCCGAGCGCGGCAGCCTGGTGAACGGCATCGTGTCCAACCCGTTCATCGAAGAAGCCTTCACCACGCTCGCGTGGAACATCACGGTCACCATCAACGCCGACGGCACCTGGTCCTACGACCAGGACACCGTGATGCAGATCCAGGGGCGGGCCGAGCCTTTCCATCACACCGACCGCAACACGCTCACGCGGGTGGCGGAGCCGGGGCTCAACCCGTTGGCGATGCCCGACGCGCCTGCTGCGGTGGTGGTCTCTCCCCGATAACGGCCAAAGGAGCGTCGGCAAGCCCTACCAGCGGATCTTCACGCCCACGCTGCCGTTCACGCCGCTCTTCGTGCGCGCCCCGCCGCCTGACGCCCAGTACTTGCCCAGCTCTCCGTACAGGCTCATGTTCTGGGTCAGCCGCAGCGTGGCGCCGGCCGCCAGTTCGGTGCTCGTGCCGCCCGTGCGGCTGGCAATGTCGGTGTAGGCCGCGGGCCCTGTGAAGCGCGTCACGTCGGTGCCGCTGCTGCTGCGATAAACGTTGAGCCGCGCATAAGGTTGCAGCGGCCCTGCGGCGGTGGTCAGCTCGCCCTTGATGCGCACGCCGGCGCGCACCAGCCAGCCGCTGTGGCTGTCCTGCTGCACCACGGCGCCGACGATGCCGGTGTCGTCCAGGCTCACGCGCTGGTGCACCAGTTGCAGCTGCGGCTCGACGATCCACTCCGGTGAAATGCGGAAGGCCTGGCCCACCTCGATGGAAGCCAGCAGGCTGCGGCCCTTGCCCGAACTGGCGGCGCCCAGGTCCGTTGCCGCGGTGTAGCGGTGGCGGCCCGCTTGCAGCACGCCGTCCAGGTACAGGCCGCTGTCGTTCTTCCAGGTGGCATAGGCGCCCAGGTACTGGCTGCGCAGGTCGTTGGAGCCGGCCGCGTAGCCCTGCACGCCGCGTGCAAAGCCGCTCACGCGCACATCGTCCTCGAGTTGGCCGATGTAGATGCCGACGCGCCAGTTCGGATCGGCCCACAGGTCGTTGCCGGCCTGGAAGCCCGTGAGGCGCCCTTCGCTGGTGGGGCTGACGGTGCCGCCCTGGCTCGTGGTGCGGTCCATGCTGATGATGCGGGCCCAGCCCTGGCGCAGGCTCTGGTTGGGCGTGGCAATGCCGGCCCCGCCCGCGTTCTCGTCGCCCACGCGCTGGTGGAGGTTGCCCACCATGGCCAGGTTGGACTGGCGGAACTGCTCGGGCAGCGCGGCGTAGAGCGGCACTTCGGCGCGGTAGGTGGGCACCGTGATGCCCGCCGGCGCGTTGGGAGAGCCGCCGTCGCCGCTCAGCGGGTTGCCGTCGTCCGGTGCCGGTGCCGGCGCAGGTGCAGGTGCAGGTGCAGGTGCAGGTGCAGGCGCAGGTGCAGGCGCAGGTGCAGGTGCAGGTGCAGGTGCAGGCGCTGGTGGTCCCGGAGGCGCAGGGGGAGCAGGAGGCGCAGGAGGCGCAGGAGGAGGCGGAGGGGGCGGTGGCGGTGGCGGTGGCGGTGGCGGTGGCGCAATGATGATGCCGGACCGCAAATACCAGTTCTCCCCCGCCCCCGAGGCATCGGCCGCATGCAGCCGGTACTCGTAGGCCCCCGCATCCACATGGCCACCGGCCAGGCGGAACGCATCGCGCGTGGTCTGCGCCGTCGTCGTGGCCCCGTTCATCGCCGTCACCACCTCGATGCCGCTGCCCACCGTCAGCGCCCCCAGCCCGCCCAGGTTGGTGATCTGGATGTTCGTCGTGCCGCTGGCAATCGCCGTGCAGCCGCTCAGGATCAGCCGGTCGCTCAGGCTCCCGCTGCCCCCAGCGCCGTGCCCAGGCGCAGCGTGCCGCCATTGCCCACCCAGGGGCCCTGCACCGTCAGCGTCGCCCCCGGCGAGCCGCTCAGCAGCGACACCGTGCCCGCGCTGGCCATGCCCGCAATGGTCTGGCTGTGCCCCGCCAGGTCCAGCACCGCCCCCGCGTCCACCGTGAACGCGCTCGCATTGCTGAAGGTGCCTGCCGCCCCCGCGCGCAGGCTGCCCGCCGCCACCCGGGTGGCGCCCGTGTACGTGTTCGCCCCGCTCAGGGTCAAGGTGCCCGCGCCCACCTTCACCAGCTCGCCCGCGCCCGAGATCGGGCCCGACCAGCCCAGGCCATGGCCGTTGCTGTCGATGGTGCCCGTGCCGCCCAGCAGCAGCGCATTGCCCAGGTCCAATCCGTCCGCGCCCGCCACGAGGCGCGCGCTCGCGCCGCTGTCGATGGCCACCGCACCGAGCATCGTGCCGCCCGCGTTCAGCACCAGGCGGTTGCTGCTGCCGCCGGTGAACGCCACCGCCGGCGCGCGTGTGACGCCGTCGCCGCCCAGCCCGCCGGCCAGGGTGCCGCCGTTGTGGGTGACATCCAGGTCCGCGCCCGTTATCCCGGCCCCGCCGGCTCCTGGAAGACCTGCGGGCCCGCCGTTGCTGCTGGCGCCGCCCGCACCGCCCGCCCCGCCGGCGATGGTGCCGCTGTTGACGATCACGCCGCCCGCACCGGCCGAGGCCAGCCCGGCCCCGCCGTCGCCGCCGTTGCCCGGGGTGCCGGTGCCGCCTGCCCCGCCGCCGCCGGTGCCGCCCGCGCCCCCGGCACCGCCCAGGAGCTGGCCGGTGTTGATCACTGTCAGCGCGGTGCTGCCCGCGAGCGTGAGGCCGGCCCCGCCGGCGCCCCCACCGCCGCCCGAGGCGTTGCTGCGCGCCGGCAGCAGCTCCGAGCCGCCCGCGCCGCCAGTCCCGCCCGCCGAGGTGCCGCTGTGGGTCAAGGTCAGGCCCGGGGTGGCGCTGCGCAGCCACAGCCCGCTGCCGCCGCTGCCGCCGCCGCCGGCCTGGGAGAAGGCATCGCCGCCCGCGCCGCCCGCGCCGCCGGTGAAGACGCCGCTGGCAGCGACATCGGCCAGGGGTCGAGCAGCGTGGCGCCGTGGCCGCCTGCGCCGCCGCCGCCCGCGGCCCAGTAGCCGTGGCCGCCGGCGCCGCCCGCACCGCCGGTGGCGGAGAAGCTGGCCGCGGTGGTGGCGGGGCTCATGGCGTTGCCGATCTGGCCGCCGCCGCCGCCGCCGCCATAGCCGTTGCCATTGGCAAAGTCGCCGGTCTGCGATTGGCCGGCGATGCCGGCGTCGCCCTGCCACACGCCGGGCGAGAGCTCGGTGGTGGAGGCACCGGCGGCACCGCCCGCGCCGGGAGTGGCACCGCCGAAGCTGCCGATGTCGGCGGCGCTGCCGGCGCTGGGGCCGCTCTCGGTGGAGGCGCCGCCATCGCCGCCGCGGGCGTTGACGCTGGTGTCGTTGAGCCCGCCGGTGCCGCCCTGGCCGTCGCTGCCGCCGTCGCCGGCGTGCAGGGTGGTGTCACCCACGGGCTGGCCACCGGTACCGCCGGCCGCGCCCGCGGGCAGGGCCAGGGCTGCGCCCAGCAGCAGCACAGACAGGGCGATCGCGTGCAGGCGGAGGTCGGCCATCGGGCCTGCGCGGCTGCGTCCTTCGACATTGCCGCCGCCGCGGCCTGGCCGGGCGTGGCCGCGCGAAACTTCGGGTGCCGCCACCCATGCGCCGAGCGAAGGATTCCAGAGGGTTCGAAAAATTCTGTTCATGGCTCTACCTTTTGGCGGCGTGTTCCCCCGCTGACCTGCCAACGGAGGCGTCGCCTGGTGTCCGGACCGGACTGCAAGCGTTTTTTTGCCGTGGAGCCAATGTAAAAATTGCGTCACATGCGGACATGAGCGGTGCGCCCCTTTTCCGGGGAGACAAACGCCCCGCGCGTGCTGGTGCGAACCATGACAAATCGCCTGCCGATGCGGGCAGGCCTGCCTCTCGTCCTACAGGCGCGGCGCCGCCGAGCCCGCAGGATGGGGCCATGAGCAAATGGATCTTTGCAAGCGTGAGCGTGGCCGCGTGGTGCGCGGCCGTTACCGCAGCGGCGGAGCCCGTGAGGGTGCCGGTCGACAGCGACGACAAGGGCACCATCTACGTGGCGCCGAACGTCAACCCCACCGAAACCTCGGCCTACACCAAGGGCGCCACCATTGGCGTGGAGCGGCCCGACGGCAGCGGCACCTACATAGGCACCGACACCTCCACGCCGCGGCCGACCTACTCGCTGGGTGCGAGCACGGGCGGCAATGTGTCGCTCACGGGCGGCGTGCTGAGCGACGGCAAGAACAACAACGGCGTGAAAGCCGGCGTCACCATCAAGTACTGACTTTCAGGCGATCAGACGAGCGTGCCGTACACGATGAATCCGTCGTGCGAGGCCATCTTGTCGTAGAGCATGCGGCCCGCGGTGTTGGTGACGTGCGTCTGCCAGTACACGCGGTGCGCGCCCACGCGCTTCACATGCGCGTACACGCCTTCGATCAGCTGGCGCCCCACGCCGCGGCCGCGTTCCGAAGGCAGCGTGAACAGGTCCTGCAGGTAGCAGTTCGGCTCGATGCGCGTGGTGCTGCGGTGAAAGAGGTAGTGCGTCAGCCCCACCAGCCGGCCATCGCGCTCGGCCACCAGCGCATGCACCGGCTCGTAGGCGTCGAAGAAGCGCTGCCACGTTACCCGCGTGATCTCTTCCGGCAGCGCCGTGGGGCCCTCGCGCTCGTAGAAGGCGTTGTAGCCGTCCCATAGCGGTTTCCAGCCGGCGTAGTCTTCCGGCACCGGAGGGCGAACCAGAAGGGAAGAAGAAGGCGAAGGGGAAGAAGAGGTCGTCATGCGTCGGCTGCCTGCACGTTGAAAACATGCGATTGCAACACGACTGCAGCCCGCTCAGCGTCCGAAGAAAGGGTTCAGCAATTCTTCTTCGGCCGGCGACTTGTTCTTTTTGGCCACAGGCGCGGGAGCGCCGGCAGCCTTGCGCGGCGCCGAAAGATTGCATGCGGTCGGCACCACCGCCGTCAGCGGCGGAATGGGCGGCAGCACCGGCGGCTCGCCGGCCGGCCCCATCGACTGCTCGAGAAAGTCGAGCATCGCGCGCATGGCGGCGCTGTTGTGCCGGCGCTGCGAATAGGCCGCGTAAAGCCAATGGTCCTTCGGCATGTGCTCGCGCAGCACCGGCACCAGCGCGCCGCGCTCCAGGTGCGACTGCGCCAGCGGCTCGGGCACATAGGCCACGCCCGCGCCACGCAGCGCCAGCTCGATGAGCGCAACCGCGTCGTTGGCCTCCATGCGGCTGTGCACCTGCACCTCGACCGGCTTGCCCTTGGTCTCGAAAGGCAGGTGGGTGGTGGGCTTTGCCGAATAGCTCAGCACGTCGTGGCGGGCCAAGTCTTCGGGCACCTTGGGAATGCCGCGCTGCGCCCAATAGCCGGGGCTTGCGCACACCACCATGTCGAACGGCACCAGCCGCCGCACGATCAGGTTCATGTCGTCGATGCGCCCGCCTGTCAGGTGAATGTCGATGCCTTCCTCGATCAGGTCGATCTCGCTGTTGGTGAACACCAGGCTCACATACACCTCTGGGTAGAGCTTGATGAATTCGGCAATCACGTCGGACAGCCAGCCCGCAATCAGCCCGTGCGGCGCGCTCATGCGCAGGCGCCCGCGCGGGTGCGAGCCATGGGCCTGCAGGTCGTTCAGCGTGTTCTCGGCCATGGCCACCAGTTCGGCGCTGCGGTCGAGCAGCACCTGCCCCGCATCCGTCAGGCTGAGCGAACGGGTGGAGCGGTTGAGCAGCCGCACGCCGCTGCGCTCTTCGAGCTCGGCCACATAGCGGCTGACCGTGGCTTTCGACATGCCCAGCGAAATGGCTGCACGGGAGAAGCTGCGCCGGAACGCCACTTCGCGGAATGTTTTGATGAGATCGAGGCCGTCCATGGTGGCTGCATTGTTTCAGTTTCCCCGCGCGGCTGCAGATCCAACCCGAGGATTCCCGCGTATAGCGGCAGGCGGCACTTTCCGCCGCCGCGAACAAGGATTTCACGCGCATGCCGCAAACCACTGAAGCCGCCATTCGCTCGGTCGAGCGGGGCCTCGTGCCCGACACTCTCGTGCGGCTGGGCATCCGGCGCCTGCTCAGGGCCAGGCTGGCCGAGCTCGAAGGCGGCGCCGCGGAAGAAACCGCCGAGCTCACCGAAATGTTTCTGCGCGAAATGAGCGCCGCACCGCTGGCGCCCCTGCCCGAGAAAGCCAACGAACAGCACTACGAAGTGCCGGCCGGTTTCTTCGGCGCCGTGCTGGGGCATCACCGCAAGTACAGCAGCTGCTTCTGGCCCGAAGGCGCAAAGACCTTGATGCAGGCCGAATCGGCCGCGCTGGAGGCCACCTGCGAGCGCGCGGACCTGCGCGACGGGCAGGACGTGCTCGAGCTCGGCTGCGGCTGGGGTTCGCTCACGTTGTGGATGGCCGAGCGCTACCCCGCGAGCCGCATCACGGCGCTGTCCAACTCGCAGTCGCAGCGCGAGTACATCGAGGTGGAGGCCACGCGCCGTGGGCTGCACAACGTTCGCGTCGTCACGCGCGACTTCAACGAGTTCTACACGGCCGACCGGTTCGACCGCATCGTCTCGGTCGAGATGTTCGAGCACCTGCGCAACTGGCCGCGCGCCTTTGCCAACGTGGCGCGGTGGCTGCGGCCCGAGGGCCGCTTCTTCATGCATGTGTTTGCGCACCGCGACGCGCCCTACGCCTTCGAGGAACGCGATGCGAGCGACTGGATGAGCCGCCATTTTTTCTCCGGCGGGATGATGCCGGGCGACAGCCTGGCGCTGCGCTGCCAGGACGACCTGCGGGTGCTGCGCCAATGGCGCTGGGACGGCACGCACTACCAGCGCACCGCTGAAGCGTGGCTCACCAACATGGACGGGCGCCGCATGATGCTGTTTCCGCTCTTCAGAAGAACCTACGGCGCCGATGCCGAACTGTGGTGGATGCGCTGGCGGCTCTTCTTCATGTCGGTGGCCGAGCTTTTCGGCTATGAGAGCGGCCAGCGGTGGTGGGTGAGCCATTACCTTTTCGAGCGGCGCGCATGAACGGGCCCACGCGCGCCGTCCAGCTGTCGAACCTGGCCGTGTTCCAGCTGGCGTGGTTTGCGGCCGTGCTGGGCGCGGCGCACCAGTTGCCGCTTGCGGGCACGGCCTGCGTTGCGGCGGCCATCGGGTGGCACCTTCTCGTTTCGGCCCGGCCGGCACGCGAAGCGCGGCTCGTGGCGGTGGCTTGCGCCGTGGGGTTCTTCATCGAGACGGCGGTCGTCCTGCAGGGCCATGTGGTCTATCCGTCCGGGCAGCCCGTGCCGTACCTGGCCCCTTACTGGCTGGTGGCGCTCTGGGGGCTGCTCGCCATTGCGCTGAACGTGACGATGCGGTGGCTGCGCGCGCGGCCGTGGCTGGCATGCGTGCTCGGCGCTGTTCTCGGTCCGCTGTCGTTCGCGTCGGGCGTGCGGCTTGGCGGCGCCGAGTTTGTGCATCCTGAGCCCGCGCTGCTCACGCTGGCTGTGGTCTGGGCGGTGCTCATGCCGGTGCTGGTGCGGCTTTCGATTCGCTTCGACGGCGTCGGCGTTCCGGAGACGAGCCATGGGTGAGAACACGAGCCTCATGACGGTGGCCCTGGCCGGACTCGGGACAACCGCCGTCCTGGCATTCGCAACCTGGCTCGCCAGCCTGGCACGGCGCGACGCCAGCCTGATCGATCGCGTCTGGTCGCTTTGCATCCTGGCCGCGGCGGCCATGTACTTCCTTCTGCTGCCGCCGCAAGCGGGGCCGCGCGGGCTGTGCATGCTGCTGATCGCCACCGTGTGGGCATTGCGGCTCAGCGCTTTCATCAGCTGGCGCAACTGGGGGCATGGTGAGGACCGGCGCTACCGCCAGATCCGCGAACGCAACCAACCGAACTTCGGATTCAAGAGCCTGTACCTGGTGTTCGGCCTGCAGGCTGTGCTGGCGTGGATTGTCTCTGCCCCTTTCCTCGCCGGCATGTCGTCGGCGCGCGAGCTGAACATGCTCGATGCAGCAGGCATCGGGCTGGCGCTGTTCGGCGTTGCGTTCGAGAGCATCGGCGACGCGCAGATGGCGCGCTTCAAGGCCGACGCGGCGAACAGGGGCAAGGTGATGGACCGCGGCCTCTGGCGCTACACGCGGCATCCCAACTACTTTGGGGAGGCATCTGTCTGGTGGGGGGTGTGGCTCATGGCCATGGCCGGAGCCGGGTGGGGCGGTGCCTGGGCGGCGGTGTCACCGGTGCTCATGACGGTGCTTCTGTTGAAGGTGTCCGGCGTGAGCCTGCTCGAGAAGGACATCGCCGAACGGCGCCCGGCCTACCGCGACTACATTGCGCGCACCAACGCCTTCGTGCCCGGCCCTCAGCGTGGGAAACCCCGATGAAAACAGCTTGCTACGGCGCAATGGTGTGCCTTGCCTGTGCGCTGGCGGCTTCGCCCGCTGCAGCGGCGCCGGCCGGCGACTCGATCTTCAGCGTGTTCCTCGACGACAAACCCATTGGCGAGCATCGCTTCAGCATCGGTGGCACCGAAGAGGCGCGCAGCGTGGTGAGCGAGGCGAGCTTTACCGTCAAGCTGCTGGGGCTCACCGTGTACCGCTACCGCCATCGCGCCGCCGAGAAATGGCGCGGAGATTGCCTGAGCGAATTGACCGCCACCACAGACGACGACGGCAAGGCCAGCCGCGTGCGGACCGAGGCCGAAGGCGACGGGCTCGCCGTGGTCACCGACGCGGGCCGCCAGGCGCTCAAGGGCTGCGTCATGAGCTTTGCCTACTGGAACCCCGCCATCCAGCGCCAGCCGCGCCTGCTCAATGCGCAGACCGGCCGCAGCGAGAGCGTGCAGGTCAGCCGCGCCGGCGGCGGCACGGTCGAGGTGCGCGGGCGGCAGGTGGCAGCAACGCGCTGGCGCATCGACGGCCCGGCGCAGCCGATCGACGTCTGGTATTCGGCGCAGGGCGAATGGGTCGGGCTCGACTCGATGGTCGACGGTGGGCGCAAACTGGTCTATCGGCTGAAGTGATACGACGGTCTTTTATCCAAACCAACAGAGAGAAAACATTCATGTCCATCCGGCAATTCGCCATCGCCTATGCGGCGTCGGCCGTGGTCTTTTTGGTGCTCGACGCCATCTGGCTGACCGTCATGGCCGACCGGCTCTATCGGCCGGCGCTCGGCCATTTGATGCTGGAGCGTTTTTCGCTGGGTCCGGCCGCCGCTTTCTATGCCATTTACCTGGCGGGCGTGGTGGTGTTTGCCGTGTCGCCCGCGCTCGGCAGCGGGCGCTGGCTCACGTCGCTGGGCCTTGGCGCGCTGCTCGGGCTCATGGCCTATGCCACCTATGACCTGACCAACCAGGCCACGCTGAAAGATTGGTCATGGACCGTGACCATCGCCGACCTGTGCTGGGGCACTTTCGTCACCGCGGTTTCGGCTGCAGTGGCGGCCAAGGTGACTTTGGCTGTGAGCCGCTGACGCGGCCCGCTACATGCCCACCAGCGCGCCCAGCGTGCGTGCCACCACCCCGTTGAACAGCACCCGGCCGCGCACCGAGGCAAGGCAGATGCATTCACCGCCCGCCTGCACCACCGGCTGGTGGTGAAAGCTGCCGTCCGCCTCGTCGAAATCGCCCGGGCCGAACAGCGCGCGTCCGTCATGGAAGGTGCCGTAGAGCACCTGCGTGAGCTCGGAGTCGCTGTGCGTGTGCATCGGCAGGTTCTTGCCCGCGCCAATGCGCAGCAGAAACACATTGGCCGCCGGATCGTCGGGCAAGGTCACGCGGCTCCAGCGCATGCCGGGCCCCAGCCAGCGCCAGCGCGTGGCGGGGCACCCCGCAAGCGAGCGCGGCCAGGTCATGCCGGGCGGAAGCACGGGGTGGGGCGCCTGCGCGGGCACGGCAAGGGGTTTGGGCGATGCGTCGATGGCCGCCATCGTGCGCGCGAGTGCATTGGGTGCCATGGTTGCGGGCGGCAGTTCGTCCAGCAGCGCGCCGCCCACGGCCTCGAACACGCGCATGCGTTCGCGGCAATGCGCGCAGTTCTCGACATGGCTGGCAACGACCACCGAATGGCCGCGGTCAAGGCTGCCCGCCGCATGGGCCAGCAGCAACTCGTCGTCTGGGTGATGTTGAATCGTCGTCATGGTTCGAGTCCATCGAGCAGCCGCCGCAAATGGCGAACGGCCAGGCGCACGCGCGACTTGACGGTGCCGAGCGGAAGGCCCAGCGCCTTTGCAATCTGCGAGTGCGGTTGCTCCTCGTAAAAGGAAAGGCGCAGCACCTGCGCCTGTTCGTCGGGCAACTGCGCCATGGCCGCGCGCACGCCGGCTTCGCGCTGCCGCGTCAGCAAAAGTTCGTCCGGTTGGGGAAGCGTGTCGGGCATGTCGTCGCCGTCGAGCTCCTCCGCGTCGGCCGTGCGGTTGCCAATGCGCCTGAAATGGTCCACCCGCAGGTTGCGCGCAATGGTGAAGATCCAGGTGGAAACATTGGCAAGGGCGGGGTCGAAGCTCGGCGCCTTGCGCCAGACGCTCACCATGGCTTCCTGGGCCAGCTCCTCGGCCAGCCCTTCGGAGGTGCCGAGCCGTATCAGGTAAGACTTTACGCGCGGCGCGAAATGCTTGAACAGCGCGGCAAAGGCTTGCCGGTCGCCGTTGCGGGCCACTGCCTGGGCCAGGTTGTTGAGTTCTTCGCTTGTCGGCATCGCGTCCCGGCCTTGATGCAGTGTCACGATCGACAGCCAAGGCGCTCGCGGTCGAACGCGCGAGGAGACCGGTGCCGTGGTTTGTCGGACGGTGTTCATGCTGCTCTTACGCACCGCCGGCGGCATTAGATCACAGCGGTTCTTTGTAATAGGGGCAAATCCAAACCGGCGCTGGCCGCGTACAAGTTGCCACATCTTCTTTTCGGAGCCCCCATGACGATTGCAGCAGCCTCCGACACGCCCGCGCCGCACATCCAGGCTCCTGGCGGGCCGGCGCTCGATATTGCGGTCATCGGCAGCGGCATTTCGGGGCTTTCGGCCGCCTGGCTGCTGTCGCAGCGGCACCGGGTCACGTTGTACGAGGCCGACAACCGGCCCGGCGGCCACAGCAACACCGTGCAGGTCTCGAGCGGGGCGGGGGTGACCCCGGTCGACACGGGCTTCATCGTCTACAACGAATCGGCCTACCCAAACCTCACGGCATTGTTCGCGCACCTGGGCGTGGCAACGCAGCCTGCGGAGATGTCTTTTGCCGTGAGCCTGGACAACGGCGCGCTCGAGTATTCGGGCAGCGGCCTGGGCGGCCTGTTCGCGCAGCGCGGCAACCTGGCAAGTCCGCGTTTCTGGTCGATGCTGTACGACCTGGTGCGCTTTTACCGGCAGGCGCCGGGCGATGCGGCGCAATACGGCTTGCTGCCGCTCGATTGCTACCTTGCTGCGCGAGGCTACGGCCAGGCCTTCAGGGAAGACCACCTGTACCCGATGGCGGCGGCCATCTGGTCGACCCCCGCCGCGCGCATCGGCGACTACCCGACCGAGGCCTTCGTTCGCTTTTGCGAGAACCACCACTTGCTCAATCTTGGCGGCCGGCCGCTGTGGCGCACCGTGGCGGGCGGCAGCGTGCGCTACGTGCAGCGGCTCACCCACGGCATGGGCGACCGGCTGCGGCTGGACACTGCCGCCGTGCAGGTGCGGCGCGAGGCCGACTCCGTTCTTGTGCTGACCGAAGGCGGAGGCGCGCCGAGGCGGTTCGACCATGTGGTGCTGGCCACGCACGCCGACCAGGCGCTGCGCCTGCTGCCGGACGCAAGCAGCGCCGAAACGCGGCTGCTCGGCGCCTTCGGCTACAGCCGCAACCGCGCGGTGCTGCACAGCGACCCGAGCCTCATGCCTCACCGGCGCGCGGTGTGGTCCAGCTGGAACTATCTGGCCGACCGCAGCCGAGGCGGCGCGCTGTGCGTGACCTACTGGATGAACAGGCTGCAGGGCATTCCGGAAGGCACGCCGCTCTTTCTTACCCTCAACCCCGTGCACGAGCCGGCGCGCGAGCATTTGATCGGCAGCGAGGTGTACGAGCACCCGGTGTTCAACTCGGCCGCCATGCGTGCGCAGGACGAACTCTGGTCGCTGCAGGGGCAGCGCCGCACCTGGTTCTGCGGGGCCTACTTCGGATCGGGCTTCCATGAAGACGGGTTGCAGGCCGGCCTGGCCGTGGCCGAGGCGCTGGGCGGCGTGCGCCGCCCGTGGACTGTGCCGAACGAATCGGGCCGCATCAAGCTGCGTCCCACCGCTGCGGCGGAGGCTGCTTGAAGCAAGGCTCCGCCCTCTATCTTGGCCGCGTAACGCACCAGCGGCTGCGCCCGGCGCGCCACCGGCTGGGCTACCGCGTGTTCTCGCTGCTGGTGGACGTCGACGAACTGCCGGCGCTTTCGCGCAGGCTGCGGCTCTTTTCATTCAACCGCTTCAACCTGTTCAGCCTGCATGAAAGTGACTACGGCGCGGGCGACGGCATGGCGCTGCGCGGGTATGTGGAACGGCAGCTCGATGCCGCGGGCCTGCGCACGGGCGGCGCCATCCACCTGCTCAGCATGCCGCGCATCCTGGGCTATGCGTTCAATCCGCTCAGTGTGTACTTTTGCGGCCACCCGGATGGCGGCCTGCAGGCCGTGCTCTATGAGGTGAGCAACACCTTCGGCCAGCGCCACAGCTACCTGATTCCGGTAGACGAGGCGGAGCGCCACGGCGAACGCATTGCGCAGCAGTGCGCCAAGCACTTTCATGTATCGCCGTTTCTCGATATCGACATGCGCTACGACTTTCGCGTCGAGCCGCCTGATGCAGAGCGCAAGGGGCTACGCATCGGCATTACCGCGCGCGATGCGGAAGGCGCAGTGCTCACCGCGAGCCTGGATGCGCAGCGCCGACCGCTGGGCGATGCGGCACTGGCGCTGGCGTTCTTCTCCCATCCGCTGCTGACCTTCAAGGTCATCGCCGCCATTCACTGGGAGGCGCTGCGGCTGTGGGTGAAGGGCGCGCGCTTCCGCTCTTGCCCGCCCGCGCCCGCGAAGCCGGTCACCATTGCTGGAACCAAGGACTCATGAGCAATTCAACTTCTTCCACGTCCAGCGGCCTCGAGGCTGCGGCGCTCGGCTCGCCCGTGGGGCTTGCTCCAACGTCCTGGATTCGTCGGCCGCTGCGCCGGCTGCTGGCGCGCCTGCTGCGCAGCGTGCACTGCGGCGCCATTTCCGTGGAACTGCCCAATGGCGAGCGCGTGGAAGGCCGCGGCGCGGCGGCAGGCCCGCATGCCGCCATCAGGCTGCACCGCTGGAGGCCGCTCGCGCGCATGCTGCTGCGAGGCGACATCGGCCTTGCCGAGTCTTACCGTGATGGCGACTGGTCGACCCATGACTTGACGGCGCTGCTCGAATTCGGCATTCGCAACGAGGCCGGCTGGGGCCGCGTCTTCCAAGCCTCGTTGCCCGCGAAATGGTTCGGCCGCGCCGTTCACCGCATGCGCGCCAACACGCGCCGCGGCAGCCGGCAGAACATCTCCTTCCACTACGACATGGGCAATGCGTTCTACGCCCAGTGGCTCGACGCCGACCTGATCTATTCGAGCGCGCTGTACGCCACGGGCGACGAATCGCTCGAAGAGGCGCAGGCGGCCAAGATCGACCGCATCGCCGAGCTGCTTGCACCGGCGCCCGGCGACTCGGTGCTCGAAATCGGATGCGGCTGGGGCGCACTCGCACTCGCGCTGGCGCGGCGAAACGGGGCGCAGGTCACGGGCCTCACGCTGTCTTCCGAACAGCTCGCGCATGCGCAGCAGCGCGTGCAGGAAGAGGGGCTGCAGGCGCAGATCGACCTGCGCCTGCAGGACTACCGCGACGTGCAGGGCCGCTACGACCGGATCGTGTCCATCGAGATGCTCGAGGCGGTGGGCGAGCGCTACTGGCCGGTGTACTTCGACACGCTGCGGGAGAGCCTGGCGCCGGGCGGCACGGCGGTGGTTCAGGTCATCACCATTGCGGGCGAGCACTTCGAGCAATACCGCCGCAGCCCCGACTTCATCCAGCGCTTCATCTTTCCGGGCGGCATGCTGCCCTCGGTGCACGCGCTCGAGGCCGAGGCCGCGCGCGCGGGCCTTGCGCTGGAATGCGCCGAATCATTCGGCGCCAGCTATGCCGCCACGCTCGCCGAATGGCGGCACCGCTTTCTTGCGGCATGGCCGACCATCGAGCCGCTGGGCTTCGACGCCTCGTTCAAGCGGCTGTGGGAGTACTACCTCTGCTACTGCGAGGCGGGCTTTCTGTCGGGACGGGTCGACGTGGGGCTCTTCACGCTGACGCACGCGCCGAGCCAGCCCGCGCCTATACCGATCGTCCGTCGAACTGCGTGACAGGAACCGCCTGCAGGTCGATGCCCTCGATGCAACGGAGATTGATGGCCGCCATCGGCTCGCCCGACGGGGCCTTGGCTTCGCCATAGGGATGAATGCCGCACTCGGGGCAGAAGCGGTGCTTGATCACGTGCTTGTTGAAGAGGTAGACGCTGGTGTCTTCTTCGGGCGTGAGCAGCTGCATGTTGCCGCGCGGCACAAACCACATCAGCGTGCCCTTACGCTGGCACATGGAGCAATTGCACGACAGGGCCGAGGTGATCTCGCCCTCGGCCTCGAACTTGATGCGGCCGCAGTGGCAGCTTCCCTGGTATTTCATGCGGGGTGTCCTCTCATCCAATAGTTAACCGTTGGGTTGAGTATTGGGCGAATGCGGCGGTATTGTCAAGCGCTGGCGGCACGCTTCAATTCGGCCGGCGCGTGCCCATACGCCCTGGAGAACGCCCTCGAAAAAGCCGCGGCGCTCCCAAAGCCGGCCCGCCGCGCCGTCAGCTTCACGGCGTCTCCGGCCGCCAGGTGCCGGCGCGCCAGCGTGAGTCGCCAGGAGCTCAGGTACGCCATCGGCGTCATACCCACCGTCGCGCGAAACGCCGACATGAATGCGCTCCTGGACATGGCCGTTCGGTCCGCCAGGTCGTCCACCGTCCATTGCCGCGACGGCGCCTCGTGAATCGACACCAGCGCGCGATGCAGCGCGGGGTGCGCAAGCCCGGCAAGCAGACCCGGCTTCTGCGCACCAGTGTCTATTGCGCTTCTCAGCACCATCAGCATGAGCACTTCGGCCAGGCGGTTCAGGGCTGCGCTGCGGCCGCAGCGGCTTTCAATGGCCTCCGAAAGAAATGCCTTCGCGGTGGCCTCCAGCGCGAGCGACTCCTTCAGCGGCACCGATATCTCGTCGGGCATGGCGCTCATCAGCGGGTTGGTGTCGTTGTCGAAATCGACATGGGCTGCAACGCGCAGATCAGGCGGCAACGCGCTGAAGCCACGCAGCCGAAAGACGACCCGGGCACCGGCTTCACCGTCCATTCCGTCCTCGCCCGCCAGCAGCAACACCGGCCCGCGCGTGAGAGGCTCGGCGAGCACGGCAACCCGCAGCTTGAACACCTCGATGAACGCTGCAAGGCGGTCGGCCTTGGCCGGCTTTGGACTTTGAATCATGGAATCTGGACTCTTCATGATCGCAAGCATGCGATCTTTGAGGCTAGTTTGCAACCACCTCAAAGGAACACCCACATGCTGACCCCCGCCAACAAGCCCCGGAACTCGTGGTCGATACCCTCGCCGGCGGCCCCTTTCGCCTGGCCGACGACGCACCCGAGCGAATGACGCTGCTGTGCTTCTACCGGGGCCTGCATTGCCCGATTTGCGCCACCTACCTGAAGGAGCTGGAGCGGCTGACCCCGTCATTCGCAGAGCGCGGCGTCAACACCATTGCCATCAGCTCGGACGGCGAAGAACGCGCACGCGCCATGGCCGAGAAGATCGGCGCAGCCAACTTGCGCATCGGCTACGGGCTTTCGCTTTTGAAGGCCAGGGAGTGGGGCCTGTACGTTTCGGCGTCTCGCGGCAAGACGTCCATCGGCATCGAGGAGCCGCCGCTTTTTTCGGAGCCAGGCTTGTTTCTCGTCAGGCCCGACAACATCGTTTACTACCTCTCGGTGCAGTCGATGCCCTTTGTGCGCCCCAACTTCGCGGAGATGGTGCAGGCGCTGGATTTCGTCATCAAGAACGACTACCCGGCCCGGGGTGAGTACACAGGCCCGCTGCACGAGCAACCGGCCTGAACAGGTAGCGCTGCCTATTCCGCAGCGATGCCCGCGGTCTTGATGATCTGCCCCCAGCGGCTGAGCTCCGCCAGCTGGAAGCGCGCCAGTTCATCGGGCGTGGAGAGCGCAGCCTCCATGCCGGCCTGTTCGACGAGCTTTTGCACCGCGGGCGTTTCGATGGCGCGGTGCATGAGCGCATTCAGCCGCTGCACCACCGGGGCCGGCGTGCCGGCAGGCGCGTAGAGCGCGTTCCAGTAGCCGAACTCGTAGCCGGGCAGCGATTCGGCAATGGCCGGAACGCCCTGCACCAGCGGCAGGCGCTTGGGGCTGCTCACGCCCAGTGCGCGCAGCTTGCCCGCCTTGACGTGGGGCAGGGTGGTGGCAAGGTCGGCAATCATCAGGTCGGTTTGGCCCGCCACCAGGTCGAGCACTGCCGGCGGGTTGGCCTTGTAGGGCACGTAGTTGAACTTGGTGCCCGTCATCTGCTGGAACAACTCGGTGGCCACCTGCGCGGACGAACTGCCCGAGCCATAGTTGAGCTTGCCCGGCGCGGCCTTGGCGGCGGCAACCAGTTCGGCCACGTTGTTGGCCTTGACCTGCGGGTTGACCACCAGCAGCTGATAGCCCTTGGTCAGCAGCGACACCGGCGCGAAGTCCTTGATCGGGTCGTACGAGAGCTTTTTCTGCAGGTGGGGGTTGGCCGACTGCGTGGTGTTGGTGGTCATGAACACCGTGTAGCCGTCGGGCTGCGCACGCGCGACAAACTGCGCCGCAATGCCGCCGAAGGCGCCGGCCCGGTTGTCGACGATCACGGGCTGGCCCGTTTCCTTGGTCAGCTCCAGCCCAATGGCGCGCGCCAGCCCGTCGGTGGCGCTGCCGGCGCTGGAGCCCACCACGATGGTGATGGGCCGCGCGGGAAAGTTCTGCGCGCTGGCGGCGCCGCAGAGCGGAAGAAGCATGGCAAGTGCCAGGAGCGATCGGCGATGGTTCATTGGTTTGTCCTTAATAGTTATGGAGAAGGAAAAGAGAGCGGCAACTTCGAATCCGCGCACTGCCGCAAGAGATCAGCGCAGCAGGTTCCAGCCCGACATGAGCGCGTGCAACTGCCGGTGCTGGTGGTCCGTCAGCGGCCAGGCCGAAGGCGGACGGGTCGCGCCGCAGTCGTTGCCCATCAACTGCAGTGCGGTCTTCACCACGGTCACGTTGGTGCCGTTGTTTTCTTGCGCGCGAAGCTCTTCGAAGGGCAGCATCTCGCCGATGAGCCGCATGGCCAGCGCATGGTCGGCCGCTTCAAGCGCGTTGTAGATGGCCACCGAGCGCTCCGGCAGCACGTTGATGAGGCCCGAGGTGAACCCGCGCGCGCCCACGGCGTAGAAGGGCGGCGCCCACACTTCGGCCAGGCCGCCCACCCAGGCCAATTGGCGGTCTGCGGTGCGGCGCATGGCCTCGGCCAGCACCAGCGGCGTGGGCGAGGCCCACTTCACGCCCACGATCTCGGGAATGCGGCACAGCTCCTCGATGGCGGCCAGGCCGATGTTCTCGTTGCGCAGGTACAGCACCATCGGCAGGCCATCGGCCGCGTCCGCGATCTTTCGCAGGTACGCCACCACGCCGCGCGGCGCAACAAAAGGGTCAGGCGGCTGGTGCACCATCAGCGCGTCGGCGCCGGCCTCGCGCGAGGCGCGCGCCAGGGCGCAGGCTTCATGAACGCTGCGGCCCACGCCGGCCAACAGGGGCACGCGGCCCGCAATGCATTCGGCTGTGGCATGCACCATGCGCTCGGCCTCATGCGCCTGCAGGCCGTAGAACTCGCTGGTGTTGCCGTTGGCAACCAGCACATGCACGCCGGCCTGCACGGCGCGGTCGACCACCGGCTTGAGCGGTGCAACGCTGATGGCGTCGCTGGCGTCGAAGGGCGTTACCAGAATGCCGGAGATGCCGTTGAGTGCCTCGCGCAACGCGCGGCCTTGGAAAGAACTCATGTCGAATAAGGATTGGAAAATGGATGAAGCGCGGAGAACGGCTACTCTAGGAGCCACCGGCAACAGCGTCCAATCCATACATGGGATGCCGCCATTCAAGATTTGAATCGTGTTCCAGCTCACCCAACTCCGCTGCTTTGTGGCCGTTGCCACCGAACTGCATTTCGGCCGCGCCGCCGCCTCGCTGAACATGACGCAGCCGCCGCTCACGCGGCAGATTCAGCTGCTGGAGCATGAAGTGGGCGTGCTGCTGCTCGAGCGTGCGGGCGGCAGCGTGCGGCTCACGCCCGCCGGCGAGGTGTTTCTGCGAGAGGCCGAAGACATCCTGCGCCGCAGCCAGGCCGCCACGCTGGCCGCGCGCCGCGCCATGCGCGCCGATGCCGGCAGCGTGACCATGGGGTTCATTCCCGCGGCCAGCTTCACCATGCTCCCGCAGCTGTTGGCCACGGTGCGCGCCCAGTTGCCAGACGTGCAGGTGATGCTGCGCGAAATGCAGACCGCAGACCAGATCGAGGCCATTGGCGCCGACCGCATCGAGCTGGGCATCGTGCGGCCGTTTGCGCCGCGCAGCTTTACCGAATCGGCCGCCATATTCCGCGAGCCCTTTGTGCTTGCCGTACCGGCGGAGCACCCGCTGGCGCAGCTTGAATCGATACCGCTGGGCGCGCTCGAGGGGCAGGCCTTCATCGAGTTCTGCCCGTCGGAGTCTCGCTACCTCTATGAGTTGGTGGCCGGAAGGCTGCGCGCCGAAGGTGTCGCGCCCGAAGTGGTGCAAACGCTGAGCCACACGCACTCGATACTGTCGCTGGTGAACGCGGGCGTGGGCGTGGCGGTGGTGCCGCACTCCGCGCACAGGCTGCGCTATGCCGGGGTGGTGTTCAAGCCGCTGCACGATGCGAGCGGCTTCGACGTCGAGCTGCACCTGGCTTGGCGCCGCGGCGGCCGGCATGGCGTGGCGGATACGCTGCGCATGCTCATCCAGCAGGCGTATCCGGCTCCTGCAAGGCCGTAGGGTCGCCTACTTTGGGACGGGCACTCGCCGGAGCACGTCGTCGTAAGGCGCCAGGTCGAGAAAGGCGATGACCTCGCTCGCGCGCCTGTCCTTCATGCGGAAGATCCACACATAGCTGTTGCTGTAGGGCACGCCGTCGGCCGCGGTGGTGGTGCCGTCCCAATGCACGACCACGTCGTTGCCGCTGGCCCAGATGTCTTTCACCACCGGGCGTATGGGCGCCGACAACCGGTCGGCAAAAGGCTTTACCGCACGGTCGAGAAAATCTTGCCGGCCGCGGTACGTGCCGGCCACGGGGCTGGTGCCCTTGATGGTCCACACCACGTCGGGCGACAGCACGTCCTGGAAGAAGGTCTTGCCGCCTTGCTGCCACTGCGTGAACGCATCGGCAATGAACTGGCGGTTGCTCTCCGCCACTTGCTGCGACGCTGCGGTATTGGCCGCCGCGTGCAAAGGCACAAGAGCGCCAAGGCTGAGCAGCGCCGCGGCCAGGGCGGGCGCCCGCAGCCTGGAAAGATATCGTGGCTTGGTCATGCAGAACTCCTTTGTCTCGGGTTGAGGGTCAAGCGAACGGGGCCGTAAAGCCGAAGACAAGTCTGCCGCCGCAAGCGCCGTGCCGTTAGCAAGGTTGTCCAGCTTTCTTGTACGATCCTCCGAGAAAACGGGCTCGCCTCAACACTCTTTTTCATGACCGATTCGCTGCTTACGCTGAATGCCGGCTCGTCATCGATCAAGGTCGCGCTGTTCGACGCGGCCGAGGGCGACGGCTCGCTTCCGGTCGCGCGCTGGTCGGGCCAGGCCGATGGACTGGGCACTGGCCTCAAGCCCAGGCTGCGAGTGCACGATGCAAGCGGCGACATGCTGCACGACGCTGCGCTCGAAGGCGACCAGGCTTCGCACCAGGGCGCGCTGGCCGCGCTGCTTGAGTGGCACGCCCGCCAGCACGACGCCACCCGCATTGCCGCGGTGGGCCATCGCATCGTGCACGGCGGCGGCAGCTTCATGGAGCCGGTGCGCGCCGATGAGTCGGCGCTTGCCGAGTTGGCCGCGCTGGAGCCGCTGGCACCGCTGCACCAGCCGCACAACCTTGCGGGCGTGCGCGCCGCCATGCAGGCCTTCAGCGGCGTGCCGCAGGTGCTGTGCTTCGACACCGCCTTTCACGCCACGCAGCCTGACGTGAACCGCCGCTTCGCGCTGCCGCGCGCGCTGCACGACGCGGGCGTGCGCCGCTACGGCTTTCACGGGCTGTCTTATGAATCCATCGTCGCGCAGTTCGCCGAGCATGCGCCGCAGCTCGCGCAACAACGCGTGATCGTCGCGCACCTCGGCAACGGGGCTTCGATGTGCGCGATGGCGCAGGGCCGCTCGGTCGCGACGACGATGAGCTTTTCTCCGCTCGACGGCCTCACCATGGGCACGCGTTGCGGGCACCTCGATGCGGCCGTGGTGCTGTACCTGATGCGCTCGCGCGGCATGTCGGCGGACGCCGTCGAGAAGCTGCTCTTCCGCGAGTCGGGCCTGCTGGGGCTTTCGGGCGTGTCCAGCGACATGCGCGAACTAGAGGCCTCAAGGTGCCTGCGGCCGCTGAAGCCATCACGCACTTCGTCGAGCAGGTGCTGCAGCACATGGGCAGCCTTGCCGCGGCGCTGCGCGGTGTCGATGCCATCGTGTTCACCGGCGGCATCGGCGAAAACGCCGCCGCGCTGCGCGAGCGCATCCTTGAAGAATGCGACTGGCTGGGCGTGAACGTGGATGCCGCTGCCAACGCTGAAGGCGCCACGCGGCTGACCACGCCCGAGAGTCCTGTGAGCGCCTGGGTGTTCAAGACCGACGAAGAGGCAGTGATTGCGCGGCACACCGCGCGTACCCTCAGCCCTGGTAGTTGAGCCTGAGCCCAGGCGTCGGCCAGTCGTCGATGGCAATCAGCCGTCCGCTGCCCGACAGCGTGACGTAGGCCGTGCGCATGTCGCGCCCACCGAAGCAGATGTTGGTGGTGTAGCGGTCAGGCAGCGGCACGTGCTCGCAGGTGCTGCCGTCGGGCGCGACGATGGTGATGCCGCCGTGCAGCAGCGTGGCCACGCAAAGGTTGCCCAGCGCGTCGGCCGCCATCGAATCGAAGCGCTGGTAATGCCCGCCGGGCGATGCGCAGAGCATGCGCCCGCCGTGCGGCGAGGGCCAGCCGTCCTTGCGCAGCCGGCCGGGTGCCGTGATGTCGAAGGCCCAGAGCCGCGCGCCTTCGGTCTCCGCGTAGTAGAGCGTGCGGCCGTCCGGAGACAGCGCGATGCCGTTGGGCGTCATGGCCGGCCGCACGACGGCATGTACGGCGCTGCCATCGCTGTGGCCATGGAACACGCCGCCGCGGTCCATGTCCCGGTCGCGCGTCTTGCCCAGGTCCGTAAAGTAGAAGCCGCCTTGCGCGTCGAACACGATGTCGTTCGGCCCGCGCAGCGCCGCGCCGTCGACCGTGTCGTACAGCCGCTCGGCATAGCCGGTGGAAAGGTTCACGCGCTCGATGCGGCCGCCCGAATAGTCTTCGGCCTGGCCCACGGGGCGGTGGCAACCGTCGGCCTCGGTGTGCCAGCGAAAGCCGCCGCTGTTGCACACGTACACCGCGCCGTCGGGCCCCATGGCCGCGCCATTGGGGCCGCCGCCCAGGTCGGCCACCACCTGCACCAGCCCGTCGTGCCGCACGCGCGTGAGCGTGCCGCGCGCAATTTCGACCAGCAGCACCGAGCCATCGTCCATGGCAATGGGCCCTTCGGGAAACTGCAGGCCGGTGGCGAGTTCGCGGATTTGCATCGGAGGCCCCTTTTCTTTGCAAGGCCTCCGAGTTTGCTTCTTCCTGGCTACTTCGTCATGCCTGGATGGGCGTCAGCAGTTTGTCGGGCGTGATGGGCAGGTCGCGCACGCGCCGGCCGGTGGCGTTGTACACCGCGTTGGCAATGGCGGCGGCCACGCTGGTGATGCCGATTTCGCCCACGCCCTTCACGCCCATGCGGTTGACCCGCGTGTCGGTTTCGGGCGCAAAGAGCACCTGCACGTCGCCGATGTCCGCATTCACGGGCACGTGGTAGTCGGCCAGGGTGCGCGTGACGAAGTGGCCGCGGCGCTCGTCGAGCACCGACTCTTCCATCAGCGCGTTGCCGATGCCCCAGACCACGCCGCCGATGATCTGCGACGCCGCCGTCTTGGGGTTGAGAATGCGCCCGGCCGCAATCACCGCCAGGTAGCGCGGCACGCGGACGAGGCCCAGGTCTTCGTCCACCCACACTTCGGCAAAGTTGGCGCCGAAGGCGTAGTGCGACCAGGTGGCAATGTCCGCGCCCGGCACGGCCGTGTTGCTGGCGCGCCATTCGTTCAGCTGGGCCGCCTGCAGCAGCTCCGCCACGCTGGGCTCGCGCACGAAGCGCAGGCTCACCTTCTCGCGCAACTGCTGCTTGGCCGCTTCGCAGACCGCAAGAGCGGCGGTACAAAAAGTGTTGGCACCCCACGAGCCGCCCGAACCCGGCGTGGGCGGAAGCGCCGAATCGCCGAGCCGCACTTCGACCCTGTCGAGCGGCAGCCCCAGCGCCTCGGCGGCGGTTTGCGCAATGACGGTGTAGCTGCCGGTGCCCAGGTCGGTCGCGCACATTTCGACCACCGCCCGCAC
Source organism: Variovorax sp. S12S4 (assembly GCF_023195515.1). Classification (NCBI taxonomy): domain Bacteria; kingdom Pseudomonadati; phylum Pseudomonadota; class Betaproteobacteria; order Burkholderiales; family Comamonadaceae; genus Variovorax; species Variovorax sp. S12S4. The sequence continues at coordinate 331,127 of NZ_JALPKR020000002.1, read as the reverse complement.
GTTGCGGCCGGTGCGCGTGAGCAGCAGGTTGGCCGAAGCACCGCGGTGCGGCGCGCCGCGCGATGCGGCGCTCATGCCGTAGCCCACCAGCCAATGGCCTTGCCTGCGGTTGCGCGGTGTCGCGCTGCGGTTGCTCCAGCCGAATTTTTCGGCGCCGATGCGCATGCATTCGATGAGCGAGCGGCTGCCGAAGGGCTTGCCCGTGTCGAGGTCGGTCATCACGTCGTTGCGCACGCGAAGCTCCACCGGGTCGATCTTCAGCTGCACGGCAAGCTCGTCCATGGCCGATTCGAGCGCAAAGCTGCCCGGTGCCTCGCCCGGTGCGCGCGTCCACTTGGGCGTTTGCACGTTGAGGCGAAAGGCGCGGTGGGTGACCTGCGAGTTCGGCACGTTGTACATCATTCGAGAGATGACGCCGGTCTGCTCCACGAACTCTTCATGCATCGACGTGTGGGTGACGGTGTCGTGGCCCAGCCCGGTGAGCCGGCCGCCCGCGTCCGCGCCCAGCCGCATGTGCTGGCGGTTGTGCTGGCGCAGGCCGATCACCATGAACATCTGCTGCCGCGTGAGCATGTGCTTGACGGGCCGCTTCACCATGCGCGCGGCCAGCACTGTGAGCATGGCGTTGTCGCGCGTGAGAATCTTGCTGCCGAAGCCGCCGCCCACAAACGGGCACACCACGCGTACGTTCTCGCGTGGAATCTCGAAGGTCGATGCAATGGCGGGGGCGGCATCGCTCACCATCTGCAGCGAGTGGTGCACCGTCACCTTGTTGTCGCCCTCCCACACGGCCACGGTGGAGTGCATCTCCATCGGGTGGTGGTGCTCGATGGGCGTGTTGTACACCGCGTCGACGGCGCCCGCCGCGGCCTTCAGGCCTTGGTCGATGTCGCCGCGCCGCGTGTCGGTCTTGTAGCCCGCGTTGATGGCGGCCGGTGCGTAGGCGTTGCGCACGTTGGCATCGAAGCCGATGCGCGGCTCGGCCGCGTCGTAGCTCACCTTCACCAGCGCGGCCGCATGGCGCGCCTGCTCGATGGTCTCGGCCACCACAAAGCCGATGAGTTGGCCGTGGTGGTGAATGACGGTGTCTTGCAGCAGCGGCGTCGCGCGCGTGAAGCGGTTCTGCGGCGTCTCGGGCGGGGGCGGCGGCATCTTGGGCACGTTCTTGTGTGTGAGCACCAGCAGCACGCCGGGCGCTTTTTCTGCCACCGTGGTGTCGATGTCGCGCACGCGCCCAGCCGCCACCGTGCTGCCCAGCGATACGCCATGCACCAGCCCCGGATAAGAAAACTCAGCCGCATAGCGGGCCTGGCCGGTCACCTTCAGGCGGCCATCCACGCGGTCGACCGGCTGCCCGACGAGGGGGAGTGCTTGTCTGTTCATGCGGTGCTCCTGCTCGTGGTTTCCAGCGCGCGCACCACGGCGCGCTTGGCCAGTTCGATCTTGAAGCGGTTGTGCTCGAAGCCGGTGGCACCGGCCAATGCGGCTTCCGCCGCCTGGCGGAACAGCGGCATGCCGGGCTCGGCGCCTTGCAGCAGCGACTCGGCCTCGCGTGCGCGCCACGGCATGTGGGCCACGCCGCCAAGGCAGATGCGCGCCTGGCGGATGCGGTTGCCCTCCATGTCGAGCGCAGCCGCCACCGACACCAGCGCAAAGGCATAGCTGGCCCGGTCGCGCACTTTCAGGTAATGCGAGCGCTGCGCAAAACGGGCGCTCTCGGCCGGCAGGTCGATGGCGGTGATGAGTTCGCCCGGCGCAAGGTTGGCGTCGAGCTCGGGCGTGTCGCCCGGCAGGCGATGAAACTGCGCAATCGGCACGGCCCTGCGGCCCGATGGCCCCTGCAGCTGCACCACCGCGTCGAGCGCGTGCAGCGCCTGCGCCATGTCGCCGGGGTAGCAGGCAATGCACTTGGGGCTGGCGCCCAGCACCGCGTGGTTGCGGTTGAAGCCCTGCAGCGCGCTGCAGCCCGTGCCCGGCTCGCGCTTGTTGCAGGGCTGGGTCACGTCGTAGAAATAGGGGCAGCGCGTGCGCTGGCGCAGGTTGCCGCCGTTGGTGGCGGCATTGCGCAGCTGGCCGGATGCGCCCGCAAGAATGGCTTGCGCCACCAGCGGAAACCGCGTGCGCAGCTGCGGGTGGTTGGCCGTGTCGCTGTTGCGTGCCAATGCGCCCAACCGCAGGCCACCCGCGGGCTGCGCCTCTATGGCCGCGAGCGGCAGGCGGTTGATGTCCACCAGCTGGTCCGGCGCTTCCACGCCTTCCTTCATCAGGTCGACGATGTTGGTGCCGCCGGCCAGAAACCTCGCGCCCGGCTGGCTGGCCGCCTGCACGGCCGTGTTCACATCGGTAGCGCGGGTGAATGCAAAGGGCTTCATGCGCGGCTCCTTCGGGGCATCAGGCTCACTTCGCGCACCGCGGCCACGATGCCGGGGTAGGCGCCGCAGCGGCAGATGTTGCCCGACATGCGCTCGCGAATTTCCGCATCGCTCAGCGGCGCCACGGGCCCGGTGCGCCGCACGTCGGCCGTGACATGGCTTGGCGCACCTTGCTCGGCTTCGCGCAGCATGCCGACCGCCGAGCAGATTTGCCCCGAGGTGCAATAGCCGCACTGAAAGCCGTCGTGCTTGATGAACGCAGCCTGCATCGGATGCAGCTCGTCACCGCGCGCCAGCCCTTCGATGGTCGTGACCTCCGCTCCGTCGTAAGACAGCGCCAGCGCCAGGCAAGAGTTGATGCGCCGCCCGTTGATGAGCACCGTGCACGCGCCGCATTGGCCGTGGTCGCAGCCTTTCTTCGTACCCGGCAGCGCCATCTGCTCGCGCAACAGGTCGAGCAGCGTCGTGCGCGGGTCGACCTGCAGCGCATGGCTCTTGCCGTTGACGCGCAGCGCCAGCGGCACGGAAGTAGAAGAAGAGGGCGGCTGCACCGCATGCGCCCCTGCCGGTGCAGCGGCTGCTGCTGACGCGGCCATGGGCCCGGAAGCCAGCACGCCGGCAATGCCGGTCGCTCCACCCTCTGCAATGAAGGCGCGCCGTGTCAGCTGGCCTGTTGGTGATGGAAGAAGGGTGGGGTCAGGCAAGCCGTCGGCCGGCCGTTCATCGGAGAGGAGAGATGTCATCGTGTGTGGCAACTGCTGGTCGATCGATGAAGAAAAAGGACCTCGTTCGCTGCACGGGTGTGCGCCCATGTGCGCTTTTCAGAGGCTTCGACGTTCCAGCTTAGCTATCGATAACTTGTTGCAGGCATCGGTTTTTTTATACCTGCGGGGTGCGCGTCAGTCGCCGCCGCCACCGCAGCCGCTGCGCTCCAGCACCGGCAGCAATTGCGGCCCCAGCGACTTGAGCAGCTGCGTTGGCAGCGCGCTGGTGAACTTGTACCGCGCGGCATGGGGCTCGTGCACGTAGGCCATGATGGTGCCGAAGTAGCGGTCGCCAATGGTGAACGCGAAGGTCGCCGAGCGGCTGATCTTGCGCTCCGCAGACTTGCGCCCGCCGCCGGTGTGGCCGTAGCGATGGTCGCCGGTGCCGGTCTTGCCGCCCACTTCGAGCGCGCGGCCGTTCGCATCCACCAGCACGCCCTTCAAGCGGCGGGCCGTGCCGTCTTGCACCACCTGGACCAGCGCTTGGCGCACGGTGGCAGCCACCTCCGCGGGCAGCACCTGCTCGGCACTGGCGTTGCGCGGCTCCAGCCGTGTTTCGTAAGGGGTCTCGCGCGCAAAGTGCAATGAGCCCACGCGCTGCACCGGCTGGCGCATGCCGTCGCTGGCGATGATGCCCATCAGCTCCGCCAGCGCAGCGGGCCGGTCGCCCGATGCGCCGATGGCGCTTGCGTATGAAGGCGTGAGCGATTCGAACGGATAGCCCAGGCGTTGCCACGAGCGGTGGATCTGCGCGAACGCGTCGATCTCGATCAGCTCGCGCAGGCGCGTGTCTTGCGCGCTCTTGTGGCGCGTCTTGAAGAGCCATGCGTAGACCTCTTGCCGTTCGCTGGTGCTGGCGTTCAACACATCGGCCAGCGTGGCGCCGGGGTGCTTTTGCAAATAGCCCACCAGCCACAGCTCCAGCGGATGCACGCGCGCCACGTAGCCGCGGTCTGCCAGCGACAGGTTGGCGTAGGTGGTGCGCAGCGCACGCAGTTCGCGCGGCGAGCCTTCGTATCCGCGGCCCAGCTTCTGCGAAAGCAGCTCTTCGAGCCGTGCCTCGTCGGCCTCCGGCTCCACGGTGAACAGCACGCTGGCCAGGCGCGGCGCCGAAGGCCTTACGCCGCGCAGCAGCAAGGCCTGGGCATCGGCGGCCGGCAGGCGCTGGTACTTGCGATAGAAGCGCATCAGAAAGGCCGAGCCCTCGCGGTCCGCAAAGCGCACGAGCAGTTCGCGCCGCCGCGGGTCGGCAGGGTCTTTGAGCAGTTGCTCCGCGTCTGACTCGCCGCCGAACATGCGGTGGCGCACCACGTCGCGCATCAGGCGAATGAACACCAGGTTGATCGAATGCTTGAAGCCTTCGCGCACGGTGATGAACTCGTTGTTGCGCGAGCGCTCGAAATTTTCGAACTGGTGCAGGCCGCCGCCGGTAAAGAAGGCTTCGCCCGGGTTGGCCGAATACTTGCGCTCCATGGCCGCTTCGAGCATGGGCGCCAGGCGCTTGTCCTTGGCGCGCAACAGGTACTGCCGCGCCCACACGCCCAGCGGGTCGCGCGGGCTGGGCGCCAGTGCCGTGAGCTGCGCGGTGCCCAGGCCGGACCAACTGGCGTGCAGCTCGGCCACCAGCTCGAGGTAGCTCACCAGCGTGCGCAGCTTGGCAGTGGAGCCAAGGTCGAGCCGCGCGCCCTGGTTCACGTCGAAGGGCTGGTCGATGCTGTCTGCCTGAACCCGCAGCAGGTTGGCCTGGGGGCCGCGCTCGAACAGCGTGAAGCTGTAGACCAGCGGGCTCGGGTCTGCGCCCGCATCCAGCAGGTGCGGGCCGTACAACCCCGCCGCCTTGGCCGCGGCCGGCATGCGCAGGCCCGCCAGCACCTGTGCCGCCAGCGCTTGCGCCTCGCCGTCCAGGCTGGTCTCGGCCTCCAGGTCGAGCCGCTCCAGGTCATAGGCACGCGGCACGTCGAGCAGGGTGGAAATGTGGGTGCGCAGCGCGCTCGTGGCCTTGCGCTGAACAAAGTCTGGCCGCGCGGTCGGGGGCAGCTCTGGCCGCAGGTGCAAGGGCAGGGGCAACGCCGCATCGCGCAGCGTGGGCGAAATAACGCCCGCCTCGGCCATCAGCCGCAGGTAGCTGTTGGTGAGCCGGCCCAGGCTTGCGCCGTCTCCCAGCAGGTGCTGCGACGGGCGGCGCTGCGCAATCATCAGCGACAGCGCCTGCTTGAAGGCCTGCGCCTGGCGCCGCAGCGCATCGGGCGTGGGGGCGGCGCCCTCGGCCTGGTCGGCCAGCAGGCGGTTCACCTCCCGGAAGTCGCGCCCATACCAGGCCCACAGCCCGTCGCCCATGCCGTGCACCTCGCCCATGCCCGGGCGCGCAGCCAGCGGCACCGTGTCGAGGTAGTCGACCACGATCTGCCGGCGCCGCGCCAGCGTGTCGTCTCCGTCTTGATAGGCGCGCACAGATGCAGACGCCATCTGCCGCAGCTTTTCGCGCACCGAGCCCGTGCGGCCGTGCGGCGAATGGCGGTACTTTTCGATTTGCGTGGCCAGCGTGCTGCCGCCCGTGGCCGACTGGCTGGGGCTGAACACCCGCAGCCCATGCTCCAGCGCGGCCTTGGCAAAGCGTTCGGGGTCGAGCGCCGGGTTGCGTTGCGGCGGCTCCGCGTCGAGCAGGTGGCGGTCTTCGACGAACAGCAGGCTGCTCACCAGCAGCGGCGGCACCTCTTCAAAGCGCTCGTACGCGCGCTGCGGCACCCGCGTGTGCAGCAGCGCCGTGTTGCGGCAGTCGCGCACCGTAAGGCCGGCCTGGTTCTTTTCGCGGTAGGGCGTAAAAAGCCCGCGCTCCTGCAACTCGATGAGCCGCGGCGACATGCGCGCCTGCCTGGTGATGGTGAAGCCTTGCGGCCCGAGCCGCTCGATGAAGCGGGGCAGATCGTGATAGCCCATTCGCTCGTCGTACGGCCCCGTTTGCGGAAAGCGAATGGCGTTGCTCGGGCCCGAGTCGACGCTGAAGGTGGCGCCGGCGGAAAAGTCGCGCCACAGGGCAGATTGCAGCCGCGAGGTCTTCAGTTCATTGACCACCAGAAAGGCACCGAGCGCACCCAGCACGGCGAGCCCAGTGCCGATCCAGAAGACCTTCTTGAACCTTGTCATGCTCTGCCTCGCACACGGTCTGCAACGCGGGTTCGCCCAAGGCGATGATGCGCCTTTGGCAGCAGTTTGGGTGGTGCAGTGCAGCCTGAAACGAGGGAGAACTACCTATTGGGAGTTAGCGGGGTGCCGGCATACAAATGCGGGTTGCCGCCGGGCTTCGAAAAGGAGGCGTCAGCCCACCGCCTTGATGAGTCGCTCGCGCCCCGCCTTGGCCAGCATCGACGCCACCGCGCAAGAGGCCAGGCGCGCCGGCTCCGAGTCGGCCCGGCTCGTCAGGATGACCGGCACCCGCGTGCCCAGCACAATGCCTGCCGCATACGCCCCGCCCAGAAAGGTGAGGCTCTTTGCCAGCATGTTGCCCGCGTCCAGGCTGGGCACGATCAGCACATTGGCGCGGCCCGCCACCGGCGACACGATGCCCTTGATGCGTGCCGCCTCCGGGTCGATGGCGTTGTCCATGGCCAACGGCCCGTCGACTTCTGCGCCGGTAATCTGCCCGCGGTCGGCCATCTTGCACAGCACCGCTGCATCCAGCGTGGAAGGCACCTTGGTGCTGACCGTTTCAGTGGCCGAGAGAATGGCAACCCGCACTGCGGGCATCTGCAGCGCATGCGCAAGGTCGATCGCGTTCTGCACGATGTCGACCTTTTCATCGAGCGTGGGCGCAATGTTGATGGCCGCGTCAGAAATGATGAGCGGCTGCGGGTGCCCCGGAACGTCCATCACAAAGCAGTGACTGATGCGCCGCGACGTGCGCAGCCCGCCCTCGCGCCGCACCACCGCGCCCATCAACTCATCAGTGTGCAGGCTGCCCTTCATCAACGCATCGACCTCGCCGCGCAAGGCCATGGCTACGGCGGCATCGGCTGCGGCGTGGCTGTGGGGGGCGTCGACGATGGGGATGTTGGAGAGGTCTGCATTCGCCTCGCGTGCCGCGGCTTCGATTTTTGCGCGCGGGCCGATGAGCGTGGGGGCGATGAGGCCGAGGGCGGCTGAAGCGAGGGCTGCCTCGAGGGAGACGGCGTTGGCTGGGTGGACGACTGCGACGCGCAGGGGTGGGAGGGCGCGGGCTGCGGTGATTAGGCGGTCGTAGTGGGGGTGGGAGGCGGAGGGTGAGGGGGCCATGTGGGCTCCGAGCGTGGGTGGTTCTGGAAGTTTGCAGTAACTGACTGGAGGACTTCCGCTCAAAGCGGAAGGTGCGCCGAGATAGTTAGCGAATGCCAATCTCACGGCAAATCGTTAACAAGTTACACCACAATGTGTCCATTCCAAGCGATGAACACAATGAGCCCCATCCACGCGGCGCGCGAGTACGTTTTAGAAGCTGTCCAGAAGCCCGCGCTTGCGAGCGCTCTGCCCGATTCGATCAAGTTCAAGATCCGCAGCGCCGGCATATGGGTGAGCCGTTTCAGACGGGTAGGGGACTTGTTCGTATACCTGAATCGATTCAACGGCAGTACGCAGGACGGCCTTTCTGAAGAGATGCGCGCGCTTGGACTCCAAACGTTCGAAGACATCGTTGAACCCTTTGAAGGACGGTTTGCCGATTGGGTGGGTGATCGGTTTCGCGCATCGGACTTCGTCATTGGCGAAACGTACAGCTCGCATGACATCCTGATCTTTGCGGGGATCTACGACACTCGAACTGAAGGGATGCTGGTCATTGAATCAGGCAATCAACCAACGGCAGTCGTCATCAAGGCGACCATGAGCGGCGGCAAGTACAACAACGCGTGGCTGGAAGAAGGCCAACGGCTGAAGTACTACCTGAAGAGCATCACTCGGAACGGCGTCGTGCAATTTGGGGAGCACTTCAAGCCCAACGCGGCGGTCTTGAACGTGCCGGGCTTGCCAGTACTCGCTTTCGTTCGGCAAGCGGAGGGCGACCCATTTGTTTATGCCGGAGCCTTCTCGCGTCAGCAGATGCACGAAGAGCCGGACGGTGCGAAGTGGTTTGAGCTTGCGCTCGCACGCTCTGATGATTTGATCGCCGACGCGGGCTATGTGCAGCGAGAGTTGCAAGACCGCGTGGTTCAAGCCTCAACGCGGCCAAGGCAAGAGCGTCTCGCACGCTTGACCAACGCGCCGAAGAAGCCCAAGACCATTCGGACCGTTTCAACGGCGTTTTTGAGAAATCCCGATGTGGTCGCTGAAGTCCTCTTTCGAGCAGAGGGACACTGCGAAGGGTGCAAGAAGCCGGCGCCGTTTGTCAGCAAGGCCACTGGCGATCCGTACCTGGAGGTGCATCACATCACGCCGTTGGCGCAAGGTGGTGATGACACGGTGGATAACACCTGGGCTCTTTGCCCAAACTGTCATCGAGAAAAGCACTTCGGTTAGCAAGTAGAGCCGTTTCGACCATGGTGCGATAACCCCCGACAGATTGACCAAGCGCGTGCCAGCTCTTAAACGTCGTGACACCTCGGCAGCTCGGAAAATCCAATGCATGCTCAGCTCGAAGCTGCACAAAAGCGAAGCTTCTTTACCCATTGAGCAAAAGAGTGGCGGAAATTTTCTCCGCAATAGGGGTTAATTCCTCTGAGGCCATGGCGGCAGAGGTGAAATACTGGAGGCATTGCCCTTGTTCGAGGCCAAGATGTTTTGCCATCTCAAAGAATTCGTTGTGTTTACCAGCCTGTAAGCCGTATTCGATGATTTCGGCCAGTTCCTCTGGCTCGCAACCAATGCCCAACGACAGATGCGCCAAGACCTTCGTCGCCTCTTGCAGTAACCAAGCTTCTGGCCAGGTTTCGCCTGGCAAATAGCAAATATGATTCTTGAACCATTGGGGAAAGTCAGCGCTTATCTTTTCTGCCATTTTTTTAGCATGTTCTAGATTGTCGGTCTCTTTTGATCGTTGATCGCCATCAAAAATTGCAAGAACAGGTTTTGTTTCTCCCCGTACGTAAAGGGCTGCGAGTTGGCGCGCTAGTGCTGTCGCAGAACCTATCACAGTAATGGTGATTCGCGCTCTTACTGAGGAGGGAAGAGCCGCTGCCAAGATCGCCTTTGCGACTTCGTCTTCGACATAAACGTCAAGTTCCAATCCAGCTTTACCGCCCATCTTGGTAAAGGCAAAATCCGATGAAATTCCTTGTGTGACTCGCGTTTTGCCATTGACATTTTCTACGAAAAATCGTGCATCGTTAGGCAGGCAATCGAATATCTCTCTGGAATGAGTGGTGCAAATAATCTGAGTATGCATTTCCAGGCAAATTTCCTTTAAGCTCTCTATAAATCTCTTTTGAGCTTCTGCATGCAATCCCAGTTCTATTTCGTCCATCACGAGGAGCGCACCATCCCCTGCTGCATAAATTGTTGAGAATATTTCAAACAGCGCATTCTCCCCTGCGCCCATGTTGAATCCTGAGTAGACGTGATCTTTGGTTTTTACGATAGGAAGGCTGTATTTAGAGTGTTCGAGATATCTGAAATCTGAGTACACCTTTCCGAGGATATAGCCGACTATCTCCCGTACTTTGTCTTCCCAGCCTTTTGGTTTTGAATCTTTGAAAACTTTAGAATATGATCTACTTTGGCTTCTTTCGCTATGTGGGACGATTCGCTCAATTCCAAGAAAAACAACTGTCCTAGTGACTCGTCTGTCGTAGTCATTCCATTTTCCGCCTTTTGTTTTTTTCTAATCTGTCCTGCCACTCCAACCCCGTCGGGAACGGTTGGACTTTTTTTCCATTTGTTATAGGCAAATGAGAAATATATCTCGATGCCCTGGGGGAGGTTTCGGCAGAATTTTGAATAAAAAAATCGGAGAATGTATAGTATGAATTTCGGCGCCTCGGTAGTTTGAATCCGTCATCTGCGTTGTGAAACGCACAGCATGCCAACGCGAGAATCGTTGATTTTCCCGCTCCATTTTTTCCGGCAATGGCAGTTATGGGATATTCAAAGGTAATGTCGAGGGAATTCAATCCGCGAAAAACCCCGCTCCGCAAAAGTATCCGCCTGAGTATTCCTCGGGTCATGTCTCCAGCGAACCATGCTCGTAGGGTCTTATCGTTCTTACTCTCGCGATATTTCATGGTCAAGCGGCCGCGCGTTGCCAACACGGCGAGTAAAAGAAGTAAAGATCGTTACATGCGGGTTCACCTTTGTCTATCAAAACTCCAACGAAAACGCGAGGGGGTGCAGCCGGTCGTGACAGCATCACAGAAACACGCCGCCGTGCTGACACGCGAAAGCTAGTAGATCGTGTTTGGCGGAGAGGCCAAATGAAAGAGCAGTACAAGCGGTTCGAAGCCACGGATGCGGCGCACGAAGCCCGCTAAAGTGATTCCGGTCACATTGCCGAGACTAAGAACCAAGGCCCTGTGCAGGGCCGCACGAAGATGAACTACTTCGACGGTCTCGACCAAGGAATACTGCACGGGATGAACTGTGCGAGGCCCCTCACCTCATTCGAGCCGGTTCCTCGCAAGCGAGTACGGCCGCACTTAGACCAGAAGCGCGATCAAGGACAGGCGGCTGCCACACGCAAAGAGGGATCGAGTAGCAAGCGAGCGAACCAACGGCTCGCCCTTGGCCATCAGCCGCGTAAAGGACGAATTCAGCCCTAATCTGCTCGTAGTCACATGTCAGTGACATAGAAAAAGCCCCTAACCATGACAGCTAGGGGCTTTTAAATTGGTGCCGGAGAGATGAATCGAACACCCGACCTTCTCATTACGAATGAGCTGCTCTACCGACTGAGCTACACCGGCTAAGCCTGCGATTATAGCAACCCGTCAGGCCTTTTCGGCGTGGTACTGCGTCAAACGCTCGACTTCGTTACGCGAACCCAACATCACGCTCACGCGCTCGTGCAGTTTGGTGGGCTTCAGGTCGAGGATGCGCTGCTTGCCGTTGGTGGCGGCGCCGCCGGCCTGTTCGACAAGCCAGCTCATGGGGTTGGCCTCGTACATCAGGCGCAGCTTGCCGGCCTTTTCGGGCTCCCGTTTGTCCCACGGGTACATGAACACGCCGCCGCGCATCAAGATGCGGTGCACGTCGGCCACCATGCTGGCAATCCAGCGCATGTTGAAGTCTTTGCCGCGCGGGCCTTCCTTGCCGGCCAGGCACTCGTCGATGTAGCGCTTCATGGGCTCGTCCCAGTGGCGCATGTTGCTCATGTTGATGGCAAATTCTTTCGTGTCCGCCGGAATCTGGATGTCTTCCTGCGTGAGCACAAAGCTGCCTTGCTCGCGGTCGAGCGTGAACATGGCCACGCCGTTGCCCACGGTCAGCACCAGGGTGGTTTGCGGGCCGTAGATGCAGTAGCCGGCGGCCACTTGCTGGGTGCCGGGCTGCAAAAAGTCGGCTTCCTGCACGCCGGGGGTGTCGTCGGGCTTTTTCAGCACGCTGAAGATGGTGCCAATGCTCACGTTCACGTCGATGTTGCTGCTGCCGTCGAGCGGGTCGAACATGAGCAGGTATTCGCCCTGCGGGTAGCGGTTGGGCACCACGTAGATGCTGTCCATTTCTTCGCTGGCCATGGCCGCGAGGTGGCCGCCCCATTCGTTGGCCTCAATCAGCACTTCATTGGCAATGATGTCCAGCTTCTTCTGGATTTCGCCCTGCACGTTCTCGCTCTCGGCGGTGCCGAGCACTCCGCCCAGCGCGCCCTTGTTGACGGCCTGGCTGATGCTTTTGCAGGCGCGGGCCACCACTTCGAGCAGCAGGCGCAGCTGGCCGGGAATGAGGCCGTCGGCACGCTGTTGTTCGACGAGGTAGCGGGTGAGGGAGATCTTCTGTTGTTGATAAGCCATGTGCTTGTGTGTTCCTTGCTTGGTTAGTTACCGGCCAGGGCGCGGGTAACGACTTCGTGGGTGTCCTTGCTCAGGTCGGGCTTGGCGGCCACGCGGGCAATGGCTTCGCGCGCGGCGCTGCGGTAGGGCTCGGCCAGCTTGCTCCAGCGGTCGAGCGCGCGGGCGAGGCGGGCGGCCACCTGGGGGTTGATGGCGTCCAGCTCTATGACGCGCTCGCTCCAGAACACGTAGCCGGCCGCGTCGGGGCGGTGGAATGCGCCGGGGTTGGCGCTGCAATAGCTGAAGATCACGCTGCGGGCGCGGTTGGGGTTCTTGATGGAGAAGTCCGGGTGCTTCATCAGCTGCTTTACCAGCGGCAAGATGTCGCCGCCGCGGTCGGGCGCGCCGGCCTGCAGCGAGAACCACTTGTCGATGACCAGCGCTTCGTCCTTGAACAGTGCATGAAAGCGTGCGAGCGCCTGCGCGGCCAGCGTGTGGCCCGACGACACGAGGGCGTTGAGCGCGTTGAAGCGGTCGGTCATGTTGCCGGCGTCTTTGAAGCGCTGCAGCGTCTTGCCGGGCCACACGGTGTCGCCCGAAGAGCGCGCCGCCAGGCACAAGAAGTTGAGCGCCATGCCGGCCAGCGCGCGGCGGCCCGAAGAGGTCGGGTCGGGCGTGTAGGCGCCGGTGTCGTGGTTTTCTTCGTAGACCTGTTGCCAGTCTTGAAAAAGGGCGGTGGCCAGCTGGGTGCGCATGGCTTCGCGCACCAGGTGCACGCGCTGCGGGTCGACCACGTCGAGCTGCTCGGAAATGTAGGTTTCCGAAGGCAGGGTGAGCACCAGCTCTTTAAAGGCGGCGTCGAGCTTGGGGTTGCGCAGCACGCTGCGCATGGCGTCCAGATACGCGTCGTTCAGCACCGGGGTGGTGTCGGTCGCCAGCGCGGCAATGCCCTGCAGCGCGGCGCGCAGGCCCAGGCGCTGGCCGGCTTCCCAGCGGTTGAAGGGGTCGGGGTCGTTGGCCAGCAACGTCAGCAGCTGGGCGTCGGTGTATTCAAAGTCCAGGATCACCGGCGCGCTGAAGCCGCGCAAGATCGAAGGCACGGGCTCCGAGTCGAGCCCCACAAAGGTAATTTGCTCGCCGGCGCGCGAGAGCACCACGGTGCGCGTGCACGGGGTGCCCGGCGCGCCGCGGGTTACTTCGCTTTCGCCTTCGAGCTGCAGCGCCAGTTCGCGCCCGCTTGCATCGAGCAGGCCAATGTTCACCGGAATGACGAACGGCTCCTTGCTCGGCTGGCCCGGCGTGGGCGGGCAGCTTTGCACAATGCTCAAGGTGTAGCTGCGCGCTTGCGCGTCGTACACGCCGTGGGCGGCAAGACGCGGCGTGCCGGCCTGGCTGTACCAGCGCTTGAACTGCGGCAGCAGGCGGGCCAGCTCTGAATCGGGGTTGGCGTCGGCAATGGCCTGGGCAAAGTCGTCGCAGGTTACGGCCTGGCCGTCGTGGCGCTCGAAGTAAAGGGTCATGCCCTTTTCAAAGCCCTTGCGGCCGACCAGCGTCTGCATCATGCGGACCACCTCGGCACCCTTTTCATAGATGGTGACGGTGTAGAAGTTGCTGATCTCGATGTAGCTGTCGGGCCGCACCGGGTGGGCCATGGGGCCGGCGTCTTCGGGGAACTGGGCGGTGCGCAGCACGCGCACGTCTTCGATGCGCTTCACGGCGCGGGCCGAAGCGTCGGCGCACAGGTCCTGGCTGAACTCCTGGTCGCGGAAGACGGTAAGGCCTTCTTTCAGCGAAAGCTGGAACCAGTCGCGGCAGGTGACGCGGTCGCCGCTCCAGTTATGAAAGTACTCATGGCCGACCACGCTTTCGATGTTGCTGTAGTCGGCGTCGGTGGCGGTGGCCTGGTTGGCCAGAACGTACTTCGTGTTGAAGATGTTCAGGCCCTTGTTCTCCATGGCGCCCATGTTGAAGTCGCTGGTGGCCACGATCATGAAGCGGTCCAGGTCCAGCGGCAGGCCAAAGCGGGCTTCGTCCCACAGCACGGAGTTGACCAGCGAGTTCATTGCATGCTCGGTCTTGTCGAGGTCGCCGGCGCGCACATACACCTGCAGCAAATGCTCCTTGCCGTTGCGGGCGGTAATGCGCTGCTCGCGCGCCACCAGCTTGCCGGCCACCAGGGCGAACAGGTAGCAGGGCTTCTTGAAGGGGTCGACCCACTTGGCGAAGTGGCGGCCCTCAGGCAAGTCGCCCTGTTCGACGAGGTTGCCGTTCGACAGCAGCACGGGGTAGGCGGCCTTGGCGGCGCGCAGCGTTACCGTGTACATCGCCATCACGTCGGGGCGGTCCAGGAAGTACGTGATGCGGCGGAAGCCTTCAGCCTCGCACTGCGTGAAGAAGGTGTCTTCGCTCACGAACAGGCCCATCAGCTTGGTGTTCTTGATGGGGCAGCAGGTGGTGAAGATTTCGAGCTCGAACGCATCGGGCAAGCCGTCGATCACCAGCTGCTCGCCTTCCATGCGGAACGACGCGCCCTGGCCGTTGACCAGCACGCGGGCCAGGTTCAGCTCGTCGCCGTCCAGGCGCAGCGGCTGGGCCGGCACGTCGGGGTTGCGGCGCAGTTGCATGCGGTTGAGCACGCGGGTCTTGGCGGGGTCGAGGTCGAAGGTCAGGTCGACGGTGTCGATCCAGAATGCCGGAGCGGCATAGTCTTCGCGGCGAATGGCAATCGGTTGCCCTTGGGCGTCACGCTGCAGCAGCATCGAGTGTCTCCAGAAAATTCGAATGGGCGAGTTCGTCGTAGTCGCGAACGGCGGCAATCACATGGGGGCCGGCAAGCTCGGCGGCGGAATGGGTGCTGCACACGGCCACGGCACGCATGCCGCCGCGGCGCGCAGCCTCTATGCCGAACGGCGCATCTTCAAACACGATGCAGCGCTCGGGCGCCACGCCAATGCGGCGCGCGGCTTCTAAGAAGATCTCGGGCGTGGGCTTGCCGGCAAAGCCTTCGTCGCCGCCCACAATGGCCAGCGGCAGCGGGTCCATCTTCAGGCGCGACATCGCAAACTCGATGTTGTGCTTGTCGCCCGCGGTGCCCACGGCCACCTTCAGGCCGCGCGCCACGGCAGCCTTGGCAAAGGCGGTAAAGCCGGCAACCTCGGTGAAGTTGTCGCTGAACATGGCGCGGTAGATTTCTTCTTTTTCGTGCACCAGGGCTTGGCACTCGGCGTCTGAAAGCTCGCGCTCGAACAGCTCGCGCATGCACTCGGTGCCGGTGCGGCCCGTGGTGCGCGCAAGAATGTCGGTCACGTCGAGCTTGAGCCCGTGGCGCGCCACAAACTCGACCCACGAGCGCGCATGCCACGGCATGGAGTCGATCATGGTGCCGTCCATGTCGAAGATGAAGGCTTCGACCTTGTCGTGGGTCAGGCTCATCGATTACACGCCTTGCTTCAGCGAGGCTTCGATGAACACGTCCAGGTCGCCGTCGAGCACCTTTTGCGTGGCCGAGACTTCAACGTTGGTGCGCAGGTCCTTGATGCGGCTGTTGTCCAGCACGTAGCTGCGGATCTGGTGGCCCCAGCCCACATCGGTCTTGCTGTCTTCGAGCTTTTGCTGCTCTTCCTGGCGCTTGCGCATTTCGTGGTCGTACAGGCGCGAGCGCAGGCGCTTCCACGCCACGTCGCGGTTGCTGTGCTGGCTGCGGCCGTCCTGGCACTGCACCACAATGCCGGTTGGGATGTGCGTCAGGCGCACGGCCGAGTCGGTCTTGTTGATGTGCTGGCCGCCCGCGCCGCTTGCGCGGAAGGTGTCGGTGCGCACGTCGGCCGGGTTGATCTCGATCTCGATGGAGTCGTCGATTTCCGGGTAGACAAAGATCGAGGCAAAGCTGGTGTGGCGCCCGCCCGACGAGTCGAACGGCGACTTGCGTACCAGGCGGTGCACGCCGGTTTCGGTGCGCAGCAGGCCAAAGGCGTAGTCGCCCTCTACCTTGATGGTCGCGCCCTTGATGCCGGCGGTGTCGCCCGGCGTTTCGTCTTCGATCTGCGTCTTGAAGCCCTTGCGCTCGGCGTACTTCAGGTACTGGCGCAGCAGCATGCTGGCCCAGTCGCAAGCCTCGGTGCCGCCGGCGCCGGCCTGGATGTCGACAAAGGCGTTGAGCGGATCGGCCGGGTTGTTGAACATCCGGCGGAATTCGAGCTGCTTGATGTCGGCTTCGAGCGCGGCGGCGTCGTCGGCAATGGACTGCAAGCCGTCCATGTCGCCGTCTTCCTTCGACATTTCATACAGCTCGGTGTTGTCCGACAAGCCGCTGGTGAGGCGGTCGAGCGTCACGACCACGTCGTCGAGCGACTTTTTCTCGCGGCCGAGTTCCTGGGCCTTCTTGGGGTCGTTCCAGACGTTCGGGTCTTCGAGCGATGCGTTAACCGTCCTCAGACGTTCGGCTTTGGCATCGTAGTCAAAGATACCTCCGTAAATCTGCCGTCCGCGCGCTCAGGTCCGCGAGGGTTGCGCCGATTTGGTTGATTTGTTCTGCGTCCATGGGGTGTCCTGACTGTGTTCGGGGAAACCGGACATTTTCTCATGGACCGCACCGTCGCCGAGGAGAGCCCCTGTATTGCTCCTTCCCCCGCTGGGGGAAGGCTGGGATGGGGGCGGGCTTCGATCGAGCGCTGTGCTTCTTCGGAAGCCGCTTGCCCCCACCCCAACCCTCCCCGGAAGGGGAGGGAGGAAGGCAAAGTCAGAAGGCAGGGACCAGCGAGCCCTTGAACTGGCTCTCGATAAAGCTCTTCACCTCCGGCGACTGGTAAGCCGCCACCAGTCGCTTGGCCCAGGGCTTGTCTTTGTCGGCGCGGCGCACGGCAATCAGGTTGGCGTAGGGGCTCTTGGCCGATTCCTTGATGACCGCGTCTTTGTTCAGCGAAAGGCCGGCCTTTTCGGCGTAGTCGTTGTTGATGGCGGCAATGGCCAGGTCGTCGAGCGAGCGGGGCAGTTGGGCGGCGTCCAGCGCCACCAGCTTCAGCTTTTTCGGGTTGCTCACCACGTCGAGCGGCGTGGCGTTGTTGTTCTTCACCGCATCGGGCTTCAGCGTGATGAGACCGGCCGTTTGCAGCAGCAGCAAGGCGCGGTTGCCGTTCGACGGATCGTTCTGGATGCCGACCGAGGCGCCGTCCGGCAGCTGGTCGATCGACTTGATCTTGCGCGAGTAGAAGCCCAGCGGCGCCGTGATGGTGAGGCCCACGGGCACGATGTCGAAGCCGCGGGCCTTGTTCTGGTTGTCCAGAAAGGGCTGGTGCTGAAAGGCGTTGGCATCCAGGTCGCCCGAGGCCAGCGCGGCGTTGGGCAACTGGTAGTCGTTGAACACCACCACCTGGATGTTCAGGCCGTTCTTGGCGGCGACCTTCTTCACCACTTCGAAGATCTGCTCGCCGTTGCCGACGGACACGCCCACCTTGATGGCGGTCTTGTTGTTGTCTTGCGCGAAGGCGGCGCTACCGGTGAAGAAAATTACGCCCGCAACGGTTGCAAGGGCGAGGGTGCGGCGGCGAAGGGTGCTGTGCATGTTGTTGCGCGAAATCAAAAAAAGTAAGGCCGCGAATGTGGCATTGCCCCGCCGGTTTGGGAACGAACCAATGCGCATATCGATATGGCGTTGTTCGCCGAGCTTCTTCAATGCTTATGCGTTTTCATGCATAAGCAAGCGCCGATTTGTTCGTTCCCTTTTGACGATTTTGTTTTCATACTCGGCACCTTTTTGCGAACTCCGCGGCCCGCCTTGACGCGGGCCGTGCCTCCTCTCCATGACCAACCATTCGCCTGATACGGCCCGCGGCAACGCGGCGCCGGTCATCCGACTTCAATCGGTGCAGAAGTCTTTCGCCTTGCCCAGCGGCGAGGTGTTCGACGCCGTGCAGTCGCTCTCGCTCGACATTCACCAGGGCGACGTGTTCGGCCTGATCGGCAAGAGCGGCGCGGGCAAGTCGACCTTGCTGCGCCTCATCAACCTGCTGGAGCGGCCCGATGCGGGCAAGGTCTTCGTCGGCGGGCGCGACCTGACGACGCTCTCGCGCCGCGAGCTGCGGGACATGCGCCAGAACATCGGCATGATTTTTCAGCAGTTCAACCTGCTGCAGAACGCCACGGTGTTCGACAACGTGGCGTTTCCGCTGAAGATCCACGGCCGCCATTCGAAGGCCGAAATCGATGCCCGCGTGCGCGAATGCCTGGCCCTGGTGGGGCTGGCCGAAAAGATCGACACCTACCCGGCGCAGCTTTCGGGCGGGCAGAAGCAGCGCGTGGCCATTGCGCGTGCGCTGGCGCCGCGGCCGCAAGTGCTGCTGTGCGATGAGCCCACCTCGGCGCTCGACACCGAAACCACGCGCGCGCTGCTCGAAACGCTGCGCGACATCAACCAGAAGATCGGCGTGACCATCGTCATCGTGACGCACGAGCTCTCGGTGGTCGAGGTGCTGTGCCGCAACGTGGCCATTCTGGAGAAGGGCCGCCTGGTGGAGCAGTTTGCGGTGCTCGATGCGCCGGCCGAAGAGCGCAGGACGGCGCTGGGCCGCGAAATCGACGAGCTGGTGCGTCGCCGCGAGCGCGAGGCGCGCGAACCCATCACGCCGCGCCCCTTGCCGGTGCAGCGCAGCGCGCAGGAGGTGGCCTATGTTTGAAAACATCGCGCCCATCCTCCCCGAGCTGTGGGTGGCCACGGGCCAGACCTTCCTGATGCTGGCCATCGGCCTCTCGGCGGCGGTGCTGATCGGCGGGCCGCTGGGCATTCTGCTGTTCTTGTTGGGGCCGGGCCAGTCGCTCGAAAACAAGCCGGCGTTCCTTGTCCTGAACTGGATCGTGAACACCGTGCGTTCGTTTCCTTTCATCATCTTGCTGGTGGCGCTGGTGCCGTTCACGCGCGTGATTGCCGGAACCTCCATCGGGCCGCTGGCGGCCGCGGTGCCGCTGTCGTTTGCGGCCATTCCGTACTTTGCGCGGTTGGTGGACCAGTGCCTGCGCGAGGTGCCGCGCGGCGTGATCGAGGCGGCGCACGCCATGGGCGCCTCGGAGCTGCAGATCGTTTGGCGCGTGCTGGTGGTCGAGGCGCGCTCCGGTCTGGTGCTGGCGCTCACGGTGCTGGCGGTGAGCTTTCTCTCGTACTCGGCCATTGCCGGCGTGGTGGGCGGCGGCGGCATTGGCGACCTGGCCATCCGCTACGGCTACTACCGCTTTCAGACTGACGTGATGGTGCTCACCGTGGCGCTGCTCGTGGTGCTGGTACAGATCCTGCAATTCGTGGGCAACACCACGGCGCGCAGGCTGGACAAGCGTTGATTTTTTGTTTTTCTCTTTCCTTTTGTCTCTTTTCTATCCTGCTCATTCCATGAAAACCGCACTGCTGCGCCGCTCCGTTCTCGCCTTGTCTCTGGTCGCCCTCTCGTTCGGCGGCCTTTCGCTGGCACAGGCGCAAGAAGCCAAGAAGAACCTCGTTATCGGCGGCACCGCCGGCTCCAACATCGACCAGCTCAAGGCCGGCATCGTCCCCCTCCTCGAGAAGAAGGGCTACAAGGTGAAGCTGGTCGAGTTCAACGACTACGTGCAGCCCAATCTCGCGCTGGCCCAAGGTTCGCTCGACGCCAATTTCTTTCAGCACCAGGTCTATTTGAAGAAGTTCTCGGCCGACCAGAAGCTGGACCTCGCCGAACTGGTGCAGGGCCCGATCGCGCCGCTGGGCGTGTACTCGACCAAGCGCAAGACCCTGGCCGAAGTGAAAGAGGGCGACCGCTTCACGCTGCCCAACGACCCCAGCAACCTGGCCCGCGCGCTCGTGCTGCTGGAGCAGAACAAGCTCATCACCATCAAGCCCGGCGTCGATCCGCTGCGCGCGTCTGAAAAAGACGTGGCCGAGAACCCGAAGAAGCTGAAGTTCATTCCGCTCGAAGCCGCGCAGCTGCCGCGCTCGCTGGGCGATACCGACTACGCCATCGTCAACGGCAACTTCGCAATCTCGTCGGGCCTGAAGCTCACCGAGGCCGTGGTGCTCGAAAAGACGCCCGACTACTACCTGAACGTGGTGGCCGTGAAGAGCGCGGACAAGAACGCGCCCTGGGCCAAGGACATTGCCGACGCCTACCGCTCCAAGGAGTTCAAGGCCGTGGTCGACACCAAGTTCCAGGGCTACGCCAAGCCCAGCTTCCTGCAGTAACTCTCAAGCAAAGGACGCCCATGCCCGTGCTCGCCGTTTTCGATGCCGAAGGACGCTGGTGCGACACGCATGTGTGCGACGGCCGCATCACCGAGCGCCTGGCCGGGCAAGGCGTGACCTGGGGCCGCGAAGAAGCGCCCGCAGGCCAGCGGGTGCTCGAACGTGCGAGCCTGTTCTACGTGCGCACCGAACACGGCTACCTGGGCCTGCTGTTCGAGGCGGGCGAATGGGTGGCGCTTTCGGCCGGCGCCGAGCACTTTTTCGACGACGGCCAGGCCGCGCCGGCCCGGCCGCTGCCCGCCGCGCTGCCGCACTTCGACGCCTTCGTCGAAGAGGTGCTGATGCTGACTGGCAACGACGCGGACGAAGAAGCTTGAGTGCAAAGCCGGGTCTGGCGCGCGCCGGGCCCGCGGGCTTGTAGCATGTGCGGATGACCCAGCACATCGGAATCGTCGGATGCTCCGCCGAAGGCGCGGCGCTCTGCTACCAAACCATCTGCGTGGAAGGGGCCCAGCTGCTCGGCCCGCATGCGCATCCTGAAGTCTCGATGCACACGCCGTCGCTTGCCGACTACATGCAGCACATCTACCGCAACGACTGGCGCGGCGTGGGCGAGGTGATGTTGGCTTCGGCCAACAAACTCGCGAAGATAGGGGCGAGTTTTCTGGTCTGCCCGGACAACACCATTCACCAGGCGCTGCCTTTCATCGCGGAACGCTCGCCGTTGCCGTGGTTGCACATTGCCGAATGCGTGGCCGACGAAGCCGCGCAGCGCGGGTTCAAGCGCCTGGCCATCACCGGCACGCGCTGGCTGGTTGAGAGCGAGGTCTACCCCGAGAAGCTGTCGGTCAAGGGGCTTGAATACGTTCGACCTAACGCTGAAGAGCGCGAAGAGATCAACCGCATCATCATGGACGAGTTGGTTTGCGGTGTTTTCACGCCCGACGCCATCACGGCGTTCCGCCGCGTCATCCAGCGCATGAAGGACGAAGACGGCTGCGATGCGGTGGTGCTTGGCTGCACCGAAATTCCACTGATCATGAACGACGTGAACTCGCCGCTGCCGACGCTCGATTCCACGCGGCTGCTGGCGCGCGCGGCGCTGCAGCGCACCTTGCAGGGCCGCGCGGCCAACTGAAGCTGGCAGGTCAGCCGGCCAGGAACTGCTCGATCAGTCCGGCCACGCGCTGCGGCTGGTCGTGGTGCAGCATGTGGCCGGCATCGGCCACCTGCTCGATGCGCACCGAGGGCACGGACTTCAGGCGCTCGTGAAACTCTTCGAGCGTGTAGCGGTTTTTCCACCAGCCGTGCAGGCTGTCGTCAGCGGCCTCGACCATGAGCGTGGGCGCCGAGATCCGCGCATACAAGGCGAGCGTTTCGTCGACCCGGAAGATGTTCGCATTGATGATCTTGTGCGCGGCTTCGCCCAAAATCTGCCAGCGCTCGCTGCCGTCGGGCTGGGTTTGCGCGGCCGACCAATGGCCGGCCAGCCAGTTCGCCTTGTCGGGCGTGAGGCGCGGGTTGGTCTTCATGAGCCGGCGCGCCACGCCGTCGACCGACGAGTAGCTGGCAAGCGCCATTTCGCCGCGGTGCAGGCGCTTGAGCTCGTCGATCCATTGCCCGTAGCGCGCGGGCGCTTCCTCGGGCTTGCGCGCGGGCATGCCGAAGCCTTCGCAATTGACCAGGCGCCGAATGCGCCCGGGCCTTGCCCCCGCATAGTGCATGGCGACATTGCCGCCCATGCTGTGGCCGACCAGATCGACGGGCTGCGCCGCATCGCCTTCGCCCGCGTAATGGTCGAGCAGCCATTCCAGGTCGGCAAGGTAGTCGGGCAGCCAGTAGTTGTCGACGCCGCCGCCATCGGTCAGGCCAAAGCCGCGCCAGTCGGGCGCGATGATGAAGCGCTCTTCGGCCAACGCATCGACCACGAACTGCCACGAGGCCCCCACGTCCATCCAGCCGTGCAGCAGCACCAACGGCGGCCGCGCCGCGGAGGGCTCGCCCCACACGCGCACGTGGTAGCGGAGATTGCGCACGGGCACGAATTCGGTGCGCGAAGGACGAAGGGCTTGGTACATGGGCGCCGATGATACGGAGCCGCGGGCCGCGGCGCAGTCCGCCACAAGACAGCGCGCGCTCGGGTTTTGAGCCCGCGGCCAGCGCACCGTAGAGGAGGGCGGTAGCATTCCGCGCATGAAAAAAATCCAACTCGGCCAGAGCAGCCTGCAGGTCACCCCGATCTGCCTTGGCACCATGACATTCGGCGAACAGGTGGACGAGCCCACCTCGCATGCCATCTTGAGCCGCTCGCTCGAGCGCGGCGTCGATTTCATCGACACGGCCGAGATGTATGCGGTACCCACGCGCCAGGAGACCTACGGCGCCACCGAAACCATCATCGGCAACTGGTTTGCGGCCAACCCCGGCGCGCGCCAGAAGATCACGCTCGCCACCAAGGTGGCCGGCCCTGTGCGCGCCACACCCTGGGTGCGCGAAGGCACGGGCATGACGGCGGCCGACATCGTGGCCTCGTGCAACGCCAGCCTGAAGCGGCTGAAGACCGACGTCATCGACCTGTACCAGATCCATTGGCCCGAGCGCCACGTGCCGGCCTTCGGCGCCCTTTACTACGACCCGGCCAAGGAAACCTCGCAAACCCCGATCCACGAGCAGCTCGAGGCGCTGGGCGGGCTGGTCAAGGCCGGCAAGGTGCGCGAAATCGGCCTTTCGAACGAAACCCCGTACGGCGTGCACGAGTTCGTACGGCTGGCCGAGCAGCACGGCCTGCCGCGCGTGGCCTCGGTGCAGAACGTCTACAACCTGGTGAGCCGTGGGCTCGAGAACGGTCTCGACGAGACGATGCACCGGCTCGGCGTTTCGCTGCTGGCGTATTCGCCGCTGGCCTTTGGCCTGTTGACCGGCAAGTACGACCAGGGCGGCATCGAGGGGCCGGAGGCACCGAAGGGCGCGCGCATCTCGAGCTACGAATCGGTGCGCAAGCAGCGCTGGGGCCGGCCCGATGCATTGAAGGCGGCGCGCCGCTACAACCAGCTGGCGCGCGACAACGGCCTGACGCCGGTGCAGCTGGCGCTGGCCTTCTGCTACACCAAATGGCAGGTGGCAAGCACCATCATCGGCGTGACCACGGTGGCTCAGCTCGACGAAGACCTTGACGTGTGGGGCACCACGCTTTCGCCCGAGGTCTTGGCCGAGATCGACCAGATCCGCTGGGAAATCCGGGACCCGGCAACGTGAGCGCAGCGCCAGGGGTGCGCCGGTGAGCAAGAAGGCGCACGTTTCCGAAACTCCCGCCACGCAGCTGCTGCGCGAGCACAAGGTCGCCTTCACGGAGCACCCGTACGAGTACCTGGAACACGGCGGCGCGCAGCACAGCGCCGAGGTGCTGGGCTTCGACCCCTTCACCGTCGTGAAGACGCTGGTGATGCAGGACCAGGACGCCAAGCCGCTCATCGTGCTGATGCACGGCAACCGCACGGTGTCGACCAAGAACCTGGCGCGGCAGATCGGCGCCAAGTCGGTGGAGCCCTGCAAGCCCGAGGTCGCGCAGCGCCACAGCGGCTACATGGTGGGCGGCACCTCGCCCTTCGGCACGCGGCGCCAGATGCCGGTGTACATCGAGTCGACCATTCTGGAACTGCCGAAGATCGCGATCAACGGCGGGCGGCGCGGCTACCTGGTGGGCATCGACCCGCAGGTGTGCGTGGCGCTGCTCGGCGCCAAGCCGGTGCAGTGCGCGCTGGCAGAATAGCCGGCCCGAATAAGAACATCCATCCTTCGTGGAGCGCCGCCTTGAGCTTTCATTTGCCTTCCCTCCTTGCCATCGTGGCTTCGTACCTGATCGGCTCGCTTTCGTTCGCGGTCATCGTGAGCAAATCGCTCGGCATGGCCGATCCGCGCAGCTACGGCAGCGGCAACCCCGGTGCCACCAACGTGCTGCGCTCGGGCAACAAGGGCGCGGCGCTGGCCACCTTGCTGCTCGATGCGCTCAAGGGCTGGCTGCCGGTGTTCGTGATTCGCCATTTCGGCGCGCAGTGGGGCCTGGGCGAGGGCGTGGCTGCGCTGGCGGGCCTGGCGGCCTTCCTGGGCCATCTGTACCCCGTGTTCTTCGGCTTCCAGGGCGGCAAGGGTGTGGCCACGGCGGCCGGGGTGCTGGTGGGCATTGCGCCGTGGCTGGGGCTGGCCACCGGCGTCACCTGGCTGATCATTGCGGTGTTCTTCCGCTATTCGTCGCTGTCTTCGCTGGTGGCGGCATTCTTTGCGCCGGCGTACTACCTGATTGGCGGCAACATTGCGTGGCCACTCGACCGCACGGTGTTGATTGCGATCATCATCATGAGTCTGCTGCTCGTCTGGCGGCACCGCGAAAACATCCGCCGGCTCGCGGCCGGCACGGAGTCGAAACTCGGCTCCAAGAAAAAGGCTTGAGAAAGAACACCATGGCAACCATTACCCGCTTTCACGTCGGCCCCCGCTTGTCTGAAACGGCGGTGCACAACGGCACCATCTACCTTGCAGGCCAGGTGCCCGACGACACCTCGCAGGACATCCGCGGCCAGACCACGCAGGTGCTGGCCATGGTCGACCGCCTGCTGGCCGAGGCCGGCAGCGACAAGTCGCGCATTCTCATGACGCAAATCTTCCTGGCGGACATTACCGACATCACGGCAATGAACGAAATCTGGGATGCGTGGATTCCCGCCGGCAACACGCCGCCGCGCGCGACGGTGCAGGCCAAGATGGCCAATGCGGCCTACAAGATCGAGATCGTGGTCACGGCCGCGCAGGCCTGACGCTCTACAAGCACGGTCAATAGCGTTTCTCGAGGACCATCTGGTCCGCGTCCCGGCGCATCGAGAAGCGGTTGATGAAGCTGTTGCCCAGCAGCACAAAAGGCATGGGCTGCGGCGATACGATGGCTTCGACGTCGTACACCTCGACGTCGCCCACGCGCACCGACTGCAGCCGCAGCTTGTAGCCGCTGGACACGCCGTTGGCGGTGTTCATCTGGACGCGCTGCCCCTTGCTGTAGTCGAGCCCGATGCGCTGCGCGTCGGCGGCCGAAAGCGCGATGGACGTGGCGCCGGTGTCGAGCATGAACGTGACCGTGCGGCCGTTGATGGCGCCCTGCGTCATGAAATGGCCGCGGCTGTCCGCCGGCAGCACGATGCGGCTGCCGCCGCCTGTGCCCGTGCCGCCGCCAATGCTCACCGGCGTGTCCATGCGCAGGTTGACGCGCTTGCCTTCGAGCTCGACCACCGCCTGCTCGGCCTGCAGCGACACCAGCTTGACGCCCTGGAAGGTTTCGCCGACCGCCACCGTCTTGGGCGGAGCGCCGTTCACGATGAGGATGGCCCGGCTGCCGATGGTGCCGGTCAGCATGACCGAGCTCGCCGCATGCGCGCCTGCAGCGGCAGCCAGCAACTGCGCTGCGACGACCAGCGATTTCATGCGGGGCTCAGTCGCGGAAGTTGTTGAACGAGAGGGGCATGTCGGGCACGTCCTTCTTGATCAACGCCATGGCGGCCTGCAGGTCGTCGCGCTTGGCGCCGGTGATGCGCACTGCGTCGCCCTGGATGGCGGCCTGCACCTTGAGCTTGCTGTCCTTGATGATGCGGGTGATCTTCTTGGCCTGCTCGGTTTCGATGCCGCTCTTGACCTTGATGACCTGCTTGACCTTGTCGCCGCCGATTTTCTGCACGTCGCCCTTGTCGAGAAAACGCACATCGACGCTGCGCTTGGTGAGCTTGGCGCGAAGAATGTCTTCGACCTGCACGAGCTGGAACTCGGCGTCGCCGATCATCGTGATTTCCTTGTCCTTGAGCTCGACGGCGGCTGCCGTGCCCTTGAAATCGAAGCGCGTTGCGATTTCCTTGGCGGTGTTTTCGACCGCGTTCTTCACTTCGGGCAGATTGGGTTCGCAGACGGTATCGAAAGACGGCATGGGCTCCTCCTGGATTCACGGTAGCTGGATGCGACAATTCTCCCATGATCGTGGAGAACAACGTCCCGCTGCAGCCGTACAACAGCTTCGGCATCGTCGCGCGCGCGCAGAACCTGGCGCGCATCGCCAACGAGGCGGACGTGGCCGAGCTGCGGGCCGATCCGCGCTGGCGCGACGCCCCCCGCTTTGTGCTTGGCGGGGGCAGCAACATCGTGATCACGGGCGACGTGAAGCCGCTGGTGCTCAAGGTCGAGATCAAGGGCCTGCGGCTGGTCGAGGAGACCCCGCGCGCCTGGATCGTGGAGGCCGGCGCGGGCGAGGTCTGGCACGACGCAATCCAGTGGATGCTGGCAAACGGCTATCCGGGGCTCGAAAACCTGGCGCTCATTCCGGGCACCGTGGGCGGCGCGCCGGTGCAGAACATCGGCGCCTACGGGGTCGAGCTGCAAGACCGCTTCGAATCGCTCGACGCCATCGACCTGGACACCGGGCGCACCTTTACGCTGGACGCCGCGCAGTGCGCCTTCGGCTATCGCGACTCGGTGTTCAAGCACGTGCGCAGCGGGCCCAACGATTTCGGGCTTTCGGGCCGGGCGCTGATCACCCGGGTGCGCTTTCGGTTGCCCAAGCCCTGGAAGGCGGTGGTGGGCTACCTCGACCTCGAGCGCAAGATGGATGAAACGGGCAACTTCACGCCCAGCGCCACCGACGTGTTCGACTGGATCTGCGCCATTCGGCGGGCCAAGCTGCCCGACTGGCGGGTGCTCGGCAATGCCGGCAGCTTCTTCAAGAACCCCACCGTCACGCCCGAGCAGTGCGCCGACATCATCGCGCGCGACCCGAAGATCGTGCACTACCCCATGGCCGACGGCAGCATCAAGCTGGCGGCGGGCTGGCTCATCGACGCCTGCGGCTGGAAGGGCAAGTCGGTCGGCAACGCCGGCGTGTACGAAAAGCAGGCGCTGGTGCTGGTGAACCGCGGCGGCCTTGAAAACCCGGTGACCGGCGGCGAGGTGATGACACTGGCCAAGGCCATCCAGACCAGCGTGTACGAGCGCTTCGGTATCCGGCTGGAGCCGGAGCCGGTGGTCGTCTGATGGACCTGGATTTTCTGCACCTGAACTACCGGCGGCGCATTGCCGCGCTGATGTGGGCACGCCGGGCCGCGGTGGTGGGGGCGCTTGTCGCGGTGTTCTTTGCCTTTCGCAATGGCGGCTGGCTGGTGCTGGTGCCGCTGGTTCTTGGCGCGTGGGCCCTGGCGGCCACGCTGGGGTTCATGGAAACCAGCCTGCGCCGGCAGTTCATCCGTGAAGCCCGCATGCCGCCGTTTCTCATCGGCAAGCTGCGCGCGGCGCACCCGGGCCTCAGCGTGCGCGACGCCGAGCTGGTGCTGCGCGGCCTGCGCCAGTTCTTCATGGCCCATCTGCGCAGCGGCCGCAAGTTCGTGGCCATGCCTTCGAAGGTGGTCGACACGGCCTGGCACGAGTTCATTCTGCACACGCAGGGCTACCAGAACTGGTGCAAGGCGGCCTTCGGCGGCATGCTGCACCACAGCCCGGCCGAGGTGCTGGGCAAGGACCCGAAGCGCAACGACGGCCTGCGCCGCACCTGGTATTGGGCCTGCAAGGAAGAAAGCATCGATCCGCGCAAGCCCTCGCGCCTGCCGCTGCTGTTTGCGCTGGACGTGAAGTTCGGCATTCCGGGCGGCTTCGACTACGTGCCCGACTGCAAGGCGATCGACCGGCAAAGCGGCTCCGATGCTTACTGCGGCACCAGCTTTGGCGATTCGTCGTCGGATGGCGGTGGCGCGGGCGATGCCGGCGGCTTCGGCGGCAGCGAATCGAGCGGCAGCGGCGACGGCGGCAGCGGAGGAGGGGATTCTTCCGGCGGCTGCGGTGGTGGTTGCGGCGGAGGCGGTGGCGGCGACTGATCGAGCGGCAGGCGCGCAGCACTTCGCACAAATGAAAACGGGCCCATGAGGGCCCGTTTGTCATTGAAAGAAAGCGCGTCGGCTTACTTGGTTTCGTCGTCGTTGGTGAGCCGCGGCACCGAGGTGCCCTGGCCCGGCGACAGCAGCCCGGTGCGGGTGTAGATCGCGAGCTTTTCGCGCGTGTCGACGATGTCGAGGTTGCGCATCGTGAGCTGGCCGATGCGGTCGAGCGGCGTGAACGCGCCGGCCACCTTTTCCATGCTCAGGCGCTCGGGCTGGTACGTAAGGTTGGGCGACACGGTGTTGAGAATCGAGTAGTCGTTGCCGCGGCGCAGCTCGATCGTCACTTCACCGGTGATGGCGCGTGCCACCCAGCGCTGTGCCGTTTCGCGCAGCATGATGGCCTGCGGGTCGAACCAGCGGCCCTGGTAGAGCAGGCGGCCGAGCTTGCGGCCATGGTCGCGGTATTGCTCGATGGTGTCTTCGTTGTGGATGCCGGTCACCAGGCGCTCGTAGGCGATGAACAGCAGCGCGAGGCCGGGGGCTTCGTAGATGCCGCGGCTCTTGGCCTCGATGATGCGGTTCTCGATCTGGTCGCTCATGCCCAGGCCGTGGCGGCCGCCGATGCGGTTGGCTTCCAGGATGAGGTCGACCAGGTTCGCGTGCTCCACGCCGTTCAGGGCCACGGGGCGGCCTTCCTCGAAGCGCACGGTGACGGTTTCGCGCTTGACCTCGACCTCGTCCTTCCAGAACGCCACGCCCATGATCGGCTGCACGATCTGCATGCCGCTGTCGAGGTTTTCCAGGTCCTTGGCCTCGTGCGTGGCGCCGAGCATGTTGGAGTCGGTGCTGTAGGCTTTTTCGGCCGACATCTTGTAGCCGAAGCCGGCCTTGGTCATGAACGCCGACATTTCGGCGCGGCCGCCGAGTTCGTCGATGAACAGCTGGTCGAGCCAGGGCTTGTAGATCTTCAGGTTGGGGTTGGTGAGCAGGCCGTAGCGGTAGAAGCGCTCGATGTCGTTGCCCTTGTAGGTGCTGCCGTCGCCCCAGATATGGACGTCGTCTTCCTTCATGGCCGACACCAGCATGGTGCCGGTCACCGCGCGGCCCAGCGGCGTGGTGTTGAAGTAGGTAACGCCCGCGGTGGTCACGTGGAAAGCGCCGGCCTGCAGCGCGGCGATACCTTCGTTGGCAAGCTGTGCGCGGCAGTCGATCAGGCGGGCGTTCTCGGCGCCGTAGAGCATCGCCTTGCGGGGAATCTCGTCGTAGTCGGGCTCGTCGGGCTGGCCGAGGTTGGCGGTGTAGGCGTAGGGAATCGCGCCCTTCAGCTTCATCCAGTGCAGCGCGGCGCTGGTGTCCAGGCCGCCCGAAAAGGCAATGCCGACCTTCTGGCCGGCGGGAACGTTTTGGAGAATGGTCGACATGTGGGTGTCCGGTTGGCGGTTCAGCCGAAGTGGCAGATGTAGCTGTAGGGCTCGCCCGCCACGCGGATCTGGAAGCTCGAGTTGCCCGGCACGCTGAACTTCTGGCCGGGGCCTGCCGTGACCCACTCGGTGGTGCCTTCGAGCTGGTATTCGCAGCTGCCGGCCGTGCCTTCCATGATTTCAGGGGCGCCGGTCTTGAAGGTCAGGGTGGACGGAAGGATCACGCCGACCGATTTTTTCGTGCCGTCGGCCAGGGTGAGGCTGTGGCTCACGCACTTGCCGTCGAAGTACACATTGGCCTTGGTCGCCACTGCGGCGCTGTTGAGAGTGTCGGTAGTCGTCGTCATTGGATGGCGCCGGCGCGTGCGCGGTCGGCTTGTCGAGGACGCACCACCGCGGCGGCGCACCCCTCGGGGTTGGAAAAGTCCCCGATTTTAGGGCTTGGCCGAACCCGCGCCCGCAGCCTCTGCGCGGGCGCCTGCCTAGGCACGGCTCAGCGCCAGTGGCGGTGGCCCCATCCGCCGCGGTAGCCGCCCCATCCCCTGGAGTAGCCGAAATTCAGCGAGAGGCCGACCGGCGGGTAGACGTAGGGCTGCGGATAGACGTAGGTCGGTTGCACGTACACGGGCGCCGCGTAGACCGGAGCCGGCCGCACGTAGACCGGTGCCGGCGGCGGCGCATTGGAAACCACCACGCCCGGCTCGGGCACCACGTTGTCCCAGGGCGACCCGCCCTGCTGCGAGGGTTGCGCGTATTGCGGGCTCTGCTGGTATTGCTGCTGGCCGCGGTCGGCCTCGACCGGATAGGGCTGCAGCTGAGGCTGCGGCGCAACCGGTGCCGTGGTCACGCCGTAGGCGTTGGCCTGGATCGGGATGGTGGCGCCCGGACGGCTGTTCATGCGCGTGGTGTACTGCCGGCCGTTGTATTCGTAGGTGACGTTGTAGCTGGGGCTGCTGCCGGTCGTCTCATACACGGGGGTGGCCGAAATCACCCGCGCCCATGCTTCCTGGGCCTGCACGGTGGCGGCGCCCGCCGCCAGCAAACCGGCCGCCGAAAGGCCCGCGAGGGTGCGAAAGACGTGTCTGTTCATGGTGTTCTCTCCTGCAGATCGGGGTTGGAGGCTGGCCGGCAAGGCAGGGTTCCGGCGTTTACACGGCGTTCACAGCGGCAGCCCAGGCTTGCGCGTCGAATCCTGTCGTAACGCCGATTTTGGCGCCCCAGTTGACCACCGGCCGCTTGATCAGGCTCGGGTTGGCCAGGAGCACCGCCCGGGCCGAGGCGGCATCGACCACTGCATTGCGCTCGGCTTCATCGAGCTTGCGCCAGGTGGTTCCGCGGCGGTTGACCAGTGCCTCCCAGCCCGGCTTTTTCAGCCATTGGTCGAGTTCGGCCTCGGGCACGCCTTGCTTCTTGAAGTCGTGAAAGGTGTAGGCAATGCCATGTTCGTCGAGCCAGTCGCGGGCGCGCTTGACGGTGTCGCAGTTGGGAATTCCGTAGAGGGTTGTCATGGACGCCAATGATGCCGATAAAACCGGGCGCGGCCCGCGCGTTCCGGGTCGGCGACAATGTCGGGCTCCATGGAAACCCTTAACG